>CAYWFQ010000047.1:0-14624 GCA_964457505.1 uncultured Flavobacterium sp. | reverse complement strand
AAATTAATATGCTATTTTTTGAGTTTTTTTATAAGAACTTTTTATCAAAAAGAAGAGGTAGTAAGTTTTTTAGGGAGTCTGATTTGTAAATTGAACCTATTTCTCCCATAAAGTAAATTTCAATAGGGGTATTTTGCTTTATTTCGTATTCGGCAATAGATTGTCTGCAAGAGCCACATGGTGGTATTGGAGCACTTGTTGTTGAATTTTCAGATGCGGCTGAAATAGCCATTTTTAAAATTTTAGCTTCAGGATAAATTGAGCCAGCTTGGAAAATTGCAACTCTTTCGGCGCAAAGCCCAGAAGGGAATGCTGCATTCTCTTGGTTGGATCCTAGTATTATTTTACCGTTATCCAATAAAAGTGCGGCGCCAACATTAAATTTAGAGTAGGGAGCATAGGCTTTTTTACGAATAATAACAGCTTCTTGCATCAAATTTTGTATGTCCTTTGGTAATTCTTGTACAGTATCAAAAACATCAAAATCTGTAGTTATAGTTATTTTTTTCATTTGTATATTTAGGAAAAAAAATCCAAACGTCAATTGAAATTTGGATTAGAGATTGTCGTTGTTGAATTAATTCACACCGTAAGTGTCGCCAAAGTTAAATGTTAATGAAAAACGCAATGTGTTTTCTAGAGGGTTTCTAATTTTTGAAGATGAGAATAAGTAGGAAACGTCTATTTTAGCAGTAGTGTATTTGAATCCAGCTCCCAATGAAAAATATTGTCTGGCACCTTTAACAGGGCTTTCATGAAAATATCCTGCACGTAAGGCAAATGAATTTTGATACGTATATTCTGTCCCTAGTGCATAAGTGAATTCTTTTAACTCTTCGCTAAAACCGTCAGGTGCATCCCCAAATGACTTGGCTAGACCAGAAACCCATCCTATTTTTCTATAGTTATTGTAGTTTTGGGTGTTTTCTTCTGAGGTTACTATTCCGTCCCCATTTAAATCTGGATTTTGAGGAGTTGGAACCAATAATTTGTTTAACTCAACATTTACAGCAAGTTTGTTGTCGTCGTCAAAAATAAAATCGAAACTAGTTCCTATTTTTAAATTCGCTGGTAAAAAATTGGTATTGAATTCGTCATTATCATAGCTGATTTTTGGCCCAAGGTTTTGAATATTGAAACCTGCCCTCCAAATTCCATTAAAATTGTTGTATGCCTTTTCTTCTGATTGATAAAATCCAGCGACGTCAACAGCAAATGAGTTTGCTCCAGAAGAATCGGTATTGTCAGTAGCTATTTTAAGATTGGAACGAATGTATCTCCCGGCCACTGCCATCGAAAATGTTTTACTTAATTGTAAGGAGTAAGATCCATCTAATGCTAGTTCGTTTGGTGAAACTATTCGAGGTTGGTCGTTTGCATCATTTCGTAATTCAATGTTTCCAAGCCCAAAATAGCGTAGGCTACCTGCCCAGGTGCTTTTTTCATTGATTCGTTTAAAGAAAGTTATTTGACCTAAAGAAATATCATTTACCAAGTCGGTAAGATAAGGAGTATAACTTACTGAAAATCCTTGGTCTTTCTCAGAAAAGGCATATTTCGCTGGATTCCATTGCTGGGAAAATGCATCTGGGGAAGTTGCAATTCCAATATCTGCCATACCCGCAGCTCTAGCGTCGGCAGCAACCATCAAAAATGGCACACCTGTTGTTATAACTCTTTCTTGTGCACTTGAATAAGTAAATGTAAAAAGAAAAGTAAAAAAAATGATATTTTTAGTCATTGTATAACATAGTTAATTGTGTAAAAGTACATATTTTAGATTATTTTCAATATACAAGGTAGTTATTTCCTTGACAAAACTGTTACTTTTTTATAATTTAATTTCTATTGAAATGAATCTAATTAGTTGAATTTTAAATTGGGCACCAACTATATAACACAGTTTTTATTTTTTTATTATAAAACAATCAATTACTTTTTGTTTTTTTTAATCTTTATACATCAAATAAGATTATTTATGTGGAATATATAAGTAAAAATGTATTTCAAAGTTTAATATTAATAATAAAAATTATAAATTTGCGTTTTGTTGTTGCGTGAAGCTTCTTATATGTTATTTTTGAATTTTAATTCCAAAATAAACACGAAACAAAATATAAATAAATATAGAAAACGTACGACAAAATTATTTTATAAAAATATGAAAGTGAATAATAGAAAATTTTTGCAATTAGTACTGTCTTTGGTAGTAATATTAGGTGTTTCAAGTTGTAGTAAAAAGTCATCAAGTTCAGGAAAAGGTGCTTCGAGAGCTACAGGATGGAACGTAAATAATAAAAAAGGCGGTTTTGCAAAACAAGGAGAGCAACAAGCTGGTCCAGGACTTGTTTTTATTGAAGGAGGTACGTTTACAATGGGTAAAGTTCAGGATGACGTAATGCACGATTGGAATAATACTCCAAACCAACAGCACGTACAATCTTTTTATATGGATGAAACTGAAGTAACTAATTTCATGTATTTAGAATATTTGCAATGGTTAAAAAATGTATTTCCTCCAACTGAAGAGAATTATAAAAACATATACGAAGGAGCTCTTCCTGACACATTGGTTTGGAGAAACCGATTAGGTTATAGCGAGAATATGACTAACAATTATTTAAGACATCCAGCTTATTCGAATTATCCTGTGGTAGGAGTTAATTGGATTCAAGCTAATGAGTTTAGTAAATGGAGAACAGATCGTGTAAATGAAGCTTTGTTAGAAAAAAATGGATATTTAAAAAAAGATGCTAAAACCTTAGATGTTACTGCTGAAAATTCATTTAGTACGGAAACATATCTTAATTCTCCAACTTCTACTTATGGTGGAGATGATAAAATCGTATTGAAAGGTAGAAAAGGATCTGCCGCAAAAGGCGCCAAAACAGGTAAAAACGGAAAAGTTATAGAGCCTAAAAATATATATGTACAAAGATCTTCTGGCTTGCTTTTACCTGAATACAGATTGCCAACTGAGTCTGAATGGGAGTACGCTGCAGCTGCAGATGTTGGACAAAGAGAGTATAATGTTTACAAGGGACAAAAAAAATACCCTTGGTCTGGACAATATACCCGTTCTGGAAAACGTCAGACCAAAGGAGATCAGTTAGCTAATTTCAAACAAGGGAATGGAGATTATGGTGGTATTGCAGGTTGGTCAGATGATGGTGCAGATATTACAAACGAGGTGAAAAAATATCCTGCCAATGATTTTGGTTTATATGATATGGCTGGAAATGTTGCAGAATGGGTTGCAGATGTGTACAGACCAATCGTAGATAATGAGTTTAATGATTTTAATTATTTTAGAGGTAATCAATACACCAAAAATAAAATAGGTAAAGACGGGAAGGCTGAAATAGTTACAAAAGAAACAATGAAGTACGATACCCTAAGTAATGGTAAAGTAATTGCTCGAAGTTTCCCAGGTCAATTAGCTCAAGTACCTGTAGATGAAAATGAAACTTATTTGCGACAAAATTTCGACAGAAGTAATAATTTGAATTACAGAGATGGAGATCAGCAATCAAGTAAAGAATTTAAGTTTGGATCTTCTGAATCAACAAAAGATGTGAAAAACATGTATAATTCTCCTAAACACAATGTTACTGTTGATAGTTTGGGTAAAATGGTTAGAAAGTTTGACAAATCCAACAAAAGAACTACTTTGGTTAACGATAATGTTAGAGTGTACAAAGGAGGGTCTTGGAGAGATAGAGCGTATTGGTTAGATCCAGCACAGAGAAGATACTTCCCTCAAGACATGGCTACAGATTACATTGGGTTTAGATGTGCTATGTCTAGAGTAGGTTCTAAATCACAAAATAAGAAAAGACCTAGAAACTAGTTTTTATATCATTACAATAAAAAGCCCTTTTTAGGGCTTTTTGTTTATAAAATTTTGAGTAATATGGATATTGCAAAAATTCATGAATTATTTTTAAAATGCACATCGGTTTCAATTGATACCCGAAAAATTCAATCAAATTCCTTTTTTGTAGCTATAAAAGGAGAAAATTTTGATGCCAACACTTTTGCAAAAGAAGCATTAGAAAAAGGCGCATCTTATGTTATAATTGACAATTCAGATTATTTTATTGATCAAAGAACTATTTTGGTTGGAGATAGCCTTAAAACACTTCAGGAATTGGCTCAGTATCATAGAAATTATTTCAAACTCCCAATTATTGCTCTTACGGGTAGTAATGGTAAGACTACTACTAAGGAATTGATTCATGCAGTACTTTCTGCAAAATATAAAACCAAAGCAACTGTTGGAAATTTGAATAATCATATTGGAGTTCCATTGACTTTGCTTTCATTTACTTCGGAAACGGAAATTGGAATTGTAGAAATGGGTGCCAATCATAAAAAAGAAATTGAATTCCTATGTGAATTGGCTCAGCCTGATTATGGCTATATCACCAATTTTGGCAAAGCCCATTTGGAAGGTTTTGGAGGGGTTTTAGGAGTGATTGAAGGTAAAAGTGAGATGTATAGTTATCTTGCTACTAATGATAAATTAGTATTTGTTAATTTAGAAGATTCAGTACAGGTTGAAAAAACAAAATTGTTATCTCATTATACCTTTGGAGTAAATAAATTGGATGCAAATGTTTCTATTTCTAAAGTTACAGCTAGTCCATTTGTAACAGTCGAATTTCAGGATTTGAAAATTACCTCTCATTTAATTGGGCTATATAATGCAAATAACATTAATGCTGCAATAGCAATTGGTAATTATTTTAAAGTCTCCAATGCATCTATTAAAGTAGCTTTAGAAGGTTATGTTCCGGAAAACAATAGGTCCCAATTAATAACTAAAGGTAGAAATCAAATTATATTGGATGCCTATAATGCTAATCCAAGCAGTATGGCTGTTGCAATTGAAAATTTCAAACAATTGGAAAACTCTAATAAAATAGTAATTTTAGGAGATATGTTTGAATTAGGAGAAGAAAGTCTTCATGAGCACAAAAATATAGTTGAAAGTTTGTCAAATCAAAGTGAAATTGACTGCCATTTTGTAGGCTCTGATTTTTTTACGAATAGTATGAATAATGATAAATTTCATTTTCATTATACTTTCGAAGATCTTGAAAACTACATAAAATCACATCCGATAGATAATTGTACTATTTTAATAAAAGGTTCAAGAGGCATGGCTTTAGAACGTTCTTTAGACTTGTTTTTCTAAAGGGTGAATTGTTATTAAATACTCATTAAATATCCTGTTAAGCTTTCTTTTTTTGAAAGGTCAAGTTTTTTTCTCAAACGGTATCTAGCAAGTTCTACACCACCTCCAGAAATATTCATGATTTCTGCAATTTCTTTTGTCGACATGTTCATTAATAAATAAGTGGATAGATCTAATTCTCTAGGAGAAATTGTTGGGTGTTTTTCTTTCAACCTTTTTAAAAATTCAAAGTGAACATTTTTAATGTGTTTTTCTAAATCTTTCCAACTTTTATCTGAGTTTACTTCTTTTAAAATGCTTTTTCGTAATTTTTCAAATTGGAATTTTGTGGTTTCATCAAAAGCAGAAGTGTCTATATCTTTCAGCCTTTGAATAATACCGTTCAAAATTTTATTTTTTTTCACAACTTGAAGAGAGTTAGTAACCAATTCTTTATCTTTTGCTAATAGATTAATTTGTAATTTGTCATTTTTCAATTTTTCAATTTCTTTTTCTAAATTGAATTGTTCTTGACGAATTCTAGCTTCTTTTTCTAGATACAACCGTCGTTGTTCTATAGTTTCATAATATTTATTTCTACGAATCTTAATTTTTATTCTATCGCGAATTACACGAATTGTTGCGCCAATAAAAATTAAGTAAAATAGGTAGGCTATAAAATGCCTGTACCATGGGGGTGAAATTGTAAAGGTTACTGAAGATATATCTGAAATAATTCCAAAACTGTTTTTTACTTTTACATTCATTGAGTATTTACCTTCTCTAAGGTTTGTATATTCCTTAATTGTAGAAGATGACCAATTACTCCAATCTTCATCAAATCCATTCAATTTGTATGAATATTTTATGTTTTCTACATTTTCGAAGGTTGGTGTTGAAAATCTAAATTTTACAAAATTAGATGAGTAGGGAATTGTGATTTTGTTATTATGTGTTGTTTCTGAACCCGTATAAATGGTTTCTTCTGGTGTTGTGAAATTTTGAATAAACACCTTGGGCTTATTGTTGATTTTATTTAGTTTATTGGAGTCATAATGTACTAATCCATCAGTTAGTCCAATAAATATATTTTTTGAATCTAAAGTATTTATAGATAAGTTGTTATATACTAAATATTGTGTAAAATTCAAGAATGGAGCTATAGTATTAGTATAGGTTCCATCGTTGTTTTTTTTCAGAACACCTAAGGTCTCTTTAATTACGTACCAAATATTACCTGTTCTATCTTCAACAATGGTATTGGTTTTAGGAATTTTTTTGAAAATTTTTGTAAAAAAAACATTTGATTCAAAGGATTTCGTCTTGTCTGAATACGTATAAAAATGATTGTTGTGTTGAAAATAAATGGAGTTCTTAATACTTTGGACACTAGTAATTCCTTTATCAGTTTTGGATAGTTCTTTATGCGTTTTTACGGTTAAAAATTTTGAATAAGTAGAATCTAATTTTAATTGATATAATTCATTATCTTTTTTTACCCATATATTCGATTTGTCAAGTTCAAATGCCCCCACTGATTTTGAAAAACCTTTAATTTTATTCATTAATACCCAATTCCCGTTTCTATTTTCTAAGTACGAAAAGCCATTATAATTTGAGGCGATTATTTTATCTGGTTTTCCTATAATTTTCTTAAAGCTCCAATAACCAGTGTTGTCAAGTATTTTAGCTATCGAGGTGCCAGATAAGATAAATGCCCCTCTATTGTGTGCGCAAAATAAGGTGCCATTTATATTTTGTAAGTTCCAAGCTTGACCTTCAGACCCTTTAATGAGTTGAAAGTCCTCCTCTTTGAATGGAGTATTCCAACTATGATAGAAAACACCTTGATTAGTTGCAACATATAAAATGTCTTTATGAACAATGGTAGCGTATACTGTACTTAAATTGTAGCTTGACCCAAAAAAGGTAAAAGGAGAATTTTCATTAACAAATGATATTCCGTTATCCAGTCCTAACCAAAGATTGTCATTTTTGTCAATAAATGATGTTAAAGAAGTGTTATTTTGCAGCCCTTTTTTTCGATTAATATGCTGTATGATTTTGCCATCACTATTACATACAATTATACCATCAACGACTGAATTTAGCACGATGTAATTATTTTTCATAATTGCTCCACCCAGCCCACTATTCTTTTTAATAAAAACATTTGCTTCTGTTTCCCAAGGTAGAATTTTGTTGTTTTGATATATGTACAATCCTTTATCCAAGGTACTAATAATAATTTTATCTCTTCCTAATGGGAACATTCCCCAAATCTCTGTATCATTTACAATCGTTGAATTTGGTATAGGAGTTAAACTTCCTTCTTTGTAAACTAAAATTCCTTTATTTATATCCTGAAAATACAAAGTATTGTTGACAAGAAATGAGAATTGAAACCGTGTAGGTGCTTTTACTATTTTTAACGAATTGTTTCTGTAGATATACGCTTCATTAAACGATTGAAATATAATTTCATTATTAAGTTGGTGAATTTTCCAAATGATATCAATTGAATTTTTCTTTTTTTCTTTTAGAAACTTAGATAATGAAAAATAAATTAATTTGCCATTGATGTTTGGTTTGAAATAACCAAATTCATTATAGCCCCCTACAAATATTTTTCCGGAGGAATGTGTTTTTAAAGATCTTACAACTGATTTATTCGGCAATTCATATTTAGACCATACACTACCGTCAAATTGAAATAAACCATCGTTATTAGCAAAAAATAAATTGTTATTAGCATCTTGATCAATGTTCCAGTTTTGAGTTCCGCCTCTATATTCCGTTCGTTTATAATTTCTAATCTCAGGAAGTCCAATGCTTTTTACTTGTCCAAAGAGTACTATTGGCACTATAAATATTAATGAAATAAAACTATTTTTGATAAGGAATCGCATATATAATCTTTAGAAATACAGTTAGTAGAAATTGAATTTTTGCTAAATTAATTCAAATTGCTTTTTGTAAGTTATGTTTAATGTTATTTTTTCTTGTAATATATTTTAAATAATTTTAAATAATTATAAATCAATATTTTATATTTTAAATGATGTGTTTTTGTATTTTAATTTTTTTGAGTTTGATGTGTTTTTGTATAGATTATTTTTTATTACATTTGAAATTTAAAACATAATATTGTACCAAATTACTAATTAATTAACCAAAATTTAAGAAAAATGAAATTAACGAAATTATTTATTTTTTGTTTTTTGTCTTTGTTTTTCTCTGTTTGTCTGCAAGCACAAGATGTTGCAGTAAAAGGGAAAGTGTATGACGAAAATGGTTTGTCCATTCCTGGGGCTACTATTTTATTAAAAGGAACATCCAAGGCTACAACAACAGATTTTGATGGTGCATTTGAAATTAAAGCACCTAAAAATGGAGTTTTAGTAGCAAGTTTTATTGGATATGCTACAGTACAGCAATCTATTAATGGTAAAGCGTCCTTAACTTTTAGGTTAAAGTCTCAGTCTCAAGACCTGAATGAAGTTGTTGTTGTTGGTTATGGTACTCAAAAGAAGAGTGTTGTAACTGGGGCAATATCTAGTGTTAAGGCTAAAGACTTAGAAAAAGTTCCAAACGGAAGAATTGAGCAAACACTTCAAGGTCGTGTGTCTGGAGTAACTATTGCTGCTCAATCAGGCCAACCGGGTGCTGCTTCAACTGTTCGTGTGAGAGGGTTAACTACATTTGACACTTATGGAGGAAATAATCCTTTATGGGTTGTTGATGGAGTTATTGTAGATTCAGGTGGTATTGGATTTGTTAATCAATCAGATATAGAATCAATAGAAGTACTTAAAGATGCTGCTTCTTTGGCAATCTACGGTGCTCGTGCTGCTTCAGGAGTTATTTTAGTGACAACTAAAAAAGGGAAATCAGGTAAAATCAGTGTGAATTATACTGGATTTACAGGAGTTTCTGCGCCTGAAAAAACATTAAAATTATTGAATGCTACACAATATGGAGCTTTAATGAATGAAAAATCTGTTGCTGGTGGTGGTCCTATTCTATATCCTGATTTGACAGTATTGGGCAAGGGAACAGATTGGCAAAAACAGATTTTTAGTAATGATGCTCAACGTTCCAATCATGAAGTAAGTTTTAGTGGAGGAAATGACGTTTCTACTTTTTTCGCTTCTTTTAGCGTTCAAGATCAACAAGGTATTGTTTCAAAACCTATTTCTAACTTCAATAAGAAGAGTATCCGTTTGAATTCAACTCATAATTTGAGTAAAAAAATTCAAATAGGTCAAACTCTTGGTTATACTCATCAAAAAGGAATTGGTTTAGGTAATACTAATAGTGAATTTGGAGGTCCTTTAAGTTCAGCGTTGAATTTAGACCCTATCACTCCTGTTGTGATAACAGATCCAATTGTTGCAAATTCTTCTATTTACAAAAGCAATCCTGTTTTTAGAGATGCTAGTGGTAATCCTTATGGTATTTCATCTATTGTCGGACAAGAGATGTCTAATCCTGTTGCCTACGTAAATACACGTTTAGGAAATTACAATTGGTCGGATGATTTTATTGGAAATGTTTTTGCTGAAATAAAACCAATTGAAAATCTTAAAATTAGATCTTCTATGGGAGGTAAAATTGCTTATTGGGGAGATGAAGCATTTACACCTAAATTTTATTTGAGTCCTACAGTTTTGTCATCTCAAAATAGTTTGACTAGAGCAACTAACCAAACTTTTGCTTGGAATATTGAAAATACCGCATCGTATACAAAAAATATTGGTTCTCACGATTTTACAATATTACTTGGTCAAGGTGTTTATATAGATAACAATACAAGAGGTTCTTATGTTGCACATACTAATTTACCAGTTAACGATTATAGAGAAGCTTCTTTTAATTTCCCTTTACCTACAGCTCAACGTGTAGGTGCATCGTATACTTCTCAAGAACATAGAGTTACTTCATTGTTTTCTCGTTTGAATTATTCTTTCAATGAGAAGTACTTGTTTACTGGGATTATTCGTAGAGACGGTTCTTCTAATTTTGGACCGAATAATAAATTTGGAATCTTCCCTTCTTTCTCAACAGGATGGGTAGTTTCTAAAGAAGGATTCTGGAAAGAGAATAAAATTGTAAACTCTCTAAAAATTAGAGGTGGATATGGAGTTGTTGGTAATGATGCTATTGCAGCTAATGGTTTCTTGGCTTTAATTGATGGAGGACGTAACTATACTTTTGGAAGTGCAGGCTCTACAATTTCTTCTGGAAACAGTCCAAGCGCTCCTTCAAATCCTGATTTGAAATGGGAAGAAACATCTCAATTTAATGTTGGTTTTGATGCTAAACTGTTTAATGACTTGAATTTAACTGTAGAATATTACAATAAAAAAACAATTGGTATTCTTCAATATGTTGAACTTCCTGGTTATGTTGGTGCAACTGGAAGCCCTCTTGGGAACGTTGCTGATATGGAAAATAAAGGAATTGAAATTGAATTAGGATACCGTAAAAAAATGGGAGAGTTTAATTTTTCTGCTAATGGAAACGTTTCGTATCTTAAAAATGAAGTTACTTTCTTAGGTCAAGGAAAAGAATTTATCACTAATGGTGTAGCTGGTTTCCAATCAATGGGAGAAATTACTAGAACACAAGTTGGGCAATCATATAATTCTTTTTATGGATTTAAAACTGCTGGAATTTTTCAAACTCAAGATGAAATTAATGCCTACACAAATACTGCAGGTGGTTTAATTCAGCCAAACGCACGTCCTGGAGATTTTAAATGGACTGATACAAATGGAGATGGTGCCATCACTAACGATGACAAGCAATTTCTTGGAAGCCCATTACCTAAATTTACTTTTGGTTTGACTTTAAATTTAGAGTACAAAGGGTTTGATTTAATGGCTTTTGCTCAAGGTGCAACTGGGAATCATATTTTCCAAGGAATTAGACGTTTGGACATTTTGAATGCCAATTATCAAACTGAAGCTTTGTCAAGATGGACCGGGCCAGGAACTTCTACTACTTATCCAAGATTAACTAACAATGACACTAACGGAAACTTTGGTAATTCGTCTGATTTTTATTTAGAAAAAGGAGATTACATACGTCTTAAAGTAGTTCAGTTAGGATATACTTTACCTACAAGTTTTGTAAATAAAGTAGGAGCTCAAAAAGTTCGTTTTTATGTAACCGGAGAAAACCTACTTACGCTAACTAAATATACAGGTTTTGATCCAGAAATTGGTGGAAACATTTTAGGTATCGATAGAGGTTATTATCCTCAAGCGCGTACTTTCATGTTTGGTGCAAATGTTCAATTTTAATATAAATTAAATTATGAAAACAATAAATATTAAATTATTATCTTTTGTAACTGCCGCAGTTATAACATTAGGTTCATGTTCTAAAGAATATTTAGATGTAGAGCCTAAAGGAACTAATTTGGAGAGTAATTACTACCAGAATCAAGAACAAGCTTATGCTGGACTAGTTGCTGTTTATGATATTATGAGAAAAAACTCAGGTGGTTTTGAAAATATGATTACCATGATGAACGCAGGTTCTGATGATCACTATGCAGGTGGTGGTGGTGCAACAGATGGTGCAGGAATTCAAGGTTTTTCTAATTATTCTATAAATGCTAATATTATGCCAGCTAGTTTATGGAATGATCATTATCAAGGAATTTTTAGAGCTAATTATTTGTTAACTAAGTTAGCTTCTGTGCCAATGGATGCAGCTTTAATTGATCGTTATACAGCTGAAACAAAAGCATTACGTGCTAATTACTATTTTAATTTAGTGAGAATGTTTAAAAACATTCCTCTTATTACTGTACCAATGTCTTCTTCGGAATTTTATACCGTTGAGCAAGCTAATCCAACTGCAGTTTATGCACAAATCGAAAAAGATTTAACAGAGGCAATAGCTAGTGCAAATTTACCAGCTACAGTTTCAGCTGCTGAATCGGCTCGTTTTACTAAAGGTGCTGCACGTGCATTGTTAGGAAAAGTGTATTTGTATCAAAATAAAAATTCGCAAGCTGCTACTGAATTGGCAGCAGTAAATGGTACTCCTGGAGGGACTAGTCAATACGGTTATAAATTACTTACTGATTTCAAAGATTTATGGACAGTAAATAATAAATTTAATACAGAATCTATTCTAGAAGTTGCTCATACTAATGCTTCAAGTATTGGTTGGGAAAATTGGGGTAATGGAGTTGATGAAGGAAATTCAACGAATGTAATGTGTGGTCCAAGAACGTATTCTAAATTGGCTACTGATGCGCCAGATTTACCTTCAGGATGGAGCTTCAATGTGTTTACACAAGATTTCTATGATTTTATAAAAACAGATCCACGATTTGCTACTACAGTATTGGATATGAAAGATTTACAAGCTCGTGGAAAAGCATCTTATATTGGTGGTTATCAAGATACTGGTTATTTTTTAAATAAATTTATTCCAAGACGTTCAGATGTTACTACTGGAACAGGAGAGCCAGTATTAAATTACAGACAAAATTCGTATGTAATTCGTTTAGCCGATTCTTATTTGATGGAAGCAGAAGCTTTGGGCGGTACTGGTGCAAGAGCACAAGCTTTATTAGATGCTGTAAGAGCAAGAGTTGGACTTTCAAGTACGCCAGTTTCTTTAGCTGCAATTAAAGCAGAAAGAAGAGCTGAGTTAGCAGGTGAAGGACACCGTTTCTTTGATTTAGTTCGTTGGGGAGACGCAGCTACTAAATTAGCATCAAGAGGATTTAAAGCAGGAAAAAATGAAGTTTTCCCAATCCCTTACAAAGAATTGCTAAACACTAAATTAGTTCAGAATCCTGGATATAATCAATAAATTTAGATACTTATGAAAAATATTAAAATACTATACAGTTTTCTATTATTGTTAGCTGTAACTATAAGTTGTAGTGTTCCTGAGGGAATAGATGGAGACACAAGTTTCTTAAATTCTACATCAGACCCAGCAGCTGTGTCTGCTTTAGCCACAATTACACAGGATAATACGGGTAAAGTAACTTTAACTCCAAGAGGAGAAGGTGCTTCTAGATTTGAAGTGTATTTTGGAGATGGAACTGCGCAACCAGCCATTGTTAATGCCGGAAGTTCAGCAGTTCATATTTACAAAGAAGGTATTTACAAAGTAAAAGTGGTAGCTATAGGAATTACAGGAAAAAGAACCGAAAATGTTCAAGATATAAATGTATCATTTAGATCTCCTGAAAATTTAGTGGTTACTATAGAAAATGACAAAGCAGTTTCTAAAAAAGTAAACGTTAAAGCAACGGCTGATTTTGCCTTGTTTTATGATGTGTATTTTGGAGATGTTGCTAATGAAGTTCCTGTTAAAGTAAATAATGGAGAATCTACTTCACATGTGTATGCAACTGCAGGAACCTATAAAATTAAAATTGTTTCTAAAAGTGGTGCTATTAAGCCTACTAATTACGAAGTTGATTTTGCAGTAACTGCAATTATGGCTCCAATTGCCTCTGCTCCAACGCCACCTACTAGAACTTCTGCTGATGTAATTGGAATCTATGGTTCTAAATACACGAACCTTTCAGGTACTGATTTTTTCCCAGATTGGGGACAAGCTGGGCAAGGTAGTAGCTGGGCAGAATTTGATTTGAATGGGGATAAAATGTTGCAGTATATTAAGTTGAGTTATCAAGGAATTCAATTTACAACAACTAACATAAGTTCAATGCAATACTTGCATATGGATATTTGGACAGCTGATGTAAATGCAATCGAAACATTTTTGATTAGATCTGGAATGGAAAAAGCGGTTAAGAAAAACTTAACAGCTAACGCCTGGAATAGTATCGATATTCCATTAACAGAGTTTACTTCTCAAGGATTATCTTTAAATGACATCTTTCAGTTTAAATTCGTAGGAGACGGATGGGCTGCTGGTACTGTATTTATCGACAATATTTATTTCTATAAAAATCCAACGCCAGCATCTGGTATTCAAGGGACATGGAAATTAGCACCAGAAGCGGGTGCTTTAAAAGTTGGTCCATCTGCAACAGATTTTAGTTGGTGGCAAAATAGTGCAAATGATGTAACAACTCGTGCTTGTTTGTTTGATGACACCTATGTTTTTGGCTCGAATGGTACGTTTAACAATGTTTTGGGTTCTACTACTTGGTTAGAAGGTTGGCAAGGTACTTCTGATGCCTGTGGAGCACCAGTTGCGCCTCATAACAGCGCTGCAAATGCTACCTATGTTTACGATGCAGGAGCAAAAACGATTACTTTAAACGGAGTTGGAGCTTATTTAGGTTTGCCTAAAGCAACTAATTCTGGAGAACTTACTGCGAGTGCAACAGTACCAAACTCAAGAGTATATTCTGCTGAACTTTCAAATGGTAACAACACCTTGGAAGTAGTAATCAATTTTGGAGGTGGTTTTTGGTATTTCAAACTTGTTAGAG
>CAYWFQ010000046.1:0-15012 GCA_964457505.1 uncultured Flavobacterium sp. | reverse complement strand
TCACTTTTGTCCCTTGATGAATCAATTGAAAAAAGGCGTGTTGCGAGTTGGTTCCTGGTTCTCCCCAAATTATCGTTCCTGTTTGATAGTTAACTGGTTTCCCATCACGACCTACACTTTTTCCATTACTTTCCATTGTCCCTTGTTGTAAATAAGGCGCTAATTTTTGTAAATATTGCGTGTACGGAATCAAAGCTTCACTTTCAGCTCCATAAAAATTATTGTACCAAACGCTCAATAAGGCTAAAGTTACTGGAATGTTTTGGTCAAAATCAGTAGTCTTGAAATGCTCATCCATTTCATTGGCACCACATAATAAAGCATCATAATTTTCGAATCCAATGGCTAAACTAATAGAAAGACCGACCGCACTCCACAAAGAGAAACGACCCCCAACCCAGTCCCACATTGGGAAAACATTGTCAGGGTTAATTCCAAACTCGGTTACTTTGTCTAAATTAGTGGAAACCGCCACGAAATGTTTGGCTACATCTTCTTGTTTAGCAGATTTCAAAAACCATTCTTTAATAGTTTCTGAATTCGTTAATGTTTCTTGTGTGGTAAACGTTTTAGAAACAATCACAAATAAAGTGGTTTCTGGATTGATTTTTTTAATGATTTCATTAACGTGATCTCCATCTACATTAGAAACGAAATGAACATTCAACTGATTTTTATAAAACTGTAATGCTTCTACTGCCATCGCAGGTCCCAAATCTGAACCTCCAATACCAATGTTAACAATGTCTGTAAACGTTTTTCCTGTATAGCCTTTTCGTTGTCCCGAAACTACTTCATTAGTAAACGCCTTTATTTTATTTTTAACTGCATATACTTCTGGCATTACGTTTTGACCTTCGACGTTAATTACTTCCGATTCTTTGGCACGCAAAGCCGTATGAAGTACCGCTCTATTTTCTGTTTGATTGATTAACTCTCCCTCAAAATAAGAAGCAATAGCTTCTTTTAAACCAACTTGATTAGCCAATTCCAACAACAAAGTCATTGTTTCTTGGTTGATTCTATTTTTAGAATAATCCAAAAGAAAATCATTCCATTTTAAATTGAATTTTTCTACGCGCTTCCCATCTGCCTGAAATAATTCTTGCATAGTAGTTGACGCAATTGCATCGTAATGTTGTTGCAATTTTGCCCATGTTGCAGTTTGGGTTGGATTAATTGTATGTAAAGCCATTTTTATAATTAGTTTTTTTTGATGTTTTTAAATTTTGGGCAAAAATACTGAAATTAGTTTGAATACAAATTGCACCCAAAACATATCACATTTTTAAGAAAAAGAAGTGTTTTTATAAGTTGGCTACACTATCCAACTCTCTTTTTAGCGGTTCGATTTGCTGCATGTACCTTTTTTTAGTCGCACCCGTCATCGATTCTCCAGTAGGTAATTTTAGACGTAATGCATCTACTTGAACACCATTTTTCCAGAAACGATAGCAAACGTGAGGTCCTGTAGCTAATCCTGTACTTCCCACTCTGCCTATAATTTGTCCTTGCGTAACATGCTGCCCGCGTCGTACTAAGATTTTAGACATGTGAAGGTACTGAGTCGAATAGGTTCCGTTGTGTTTTACTTTTACAAAATTTCCGTTGCCTGCAGTAAAACCCGTTTGTTCTACCACACCTGCCGCAGTTGTTGTGATAGGAGTTCCATAAGGCGCAGCATAATCCGTTCCTTTATGCGCTTTCCAAATTCCTTGAACAGGATGCAATCTATTCGAACTGTATCTAGAAGTTATTCGGCTAAATTTAATTGGGGTTTTTAAGAAGAAGTTTTTCAACGTTTTTCCTTCGTCATCATAATATTCAATTTTTCCCTGTGGATTGGATGCGAAAGGAAAAGCATACACAATCTTACCTTTGTATTCGAAAAATGCCGCTTCCAAACTATCTACACCATCATAAATGGAATCGTTAATATACCTTTCGGTGAAAGTCAGGGCAAATCGATCTCCTTTTTTTAATTTAAAAAAGTCAATTGACCAAGCGTAGATTTTGGTAATTTTACTTGCTAAAGATCCTTCTACTTTTGCGCTTTCAAGGGTTTCAGAAAGGGAACTCTTTAACACTCCGCCAATAGTTCTTCTTTTGATTCTAATAGGTTTGGATTTTTTGTAAGCTACAACCGCAGTATCTCTAAGATCTACAACATAATAATTTACTGCATCTGGCTGGTAGATAAAAACTTGTAATTTATTTTTTTTGTGTTTGGATCTAAGCAAAACATAGGGTTTGTTAAAACGTATTGTTCGAACATCGAAAGTGTCTTTTACTTTTTCGATAATATCATACACTTCTTTGTCTCCGATATTTTGCTTTTGGATAATACTTCCAAACGTATCTCCTTTTTTTATGGTATCATGAACGACATTGAATTCAGAATACAAAAAACCAAATTCACTTTTTTTACTCTGTTTTTGCCCCTGTAAATCTGATGTAATCTCTTGCTTATCATTACAAGAAAAAACAAAGTATACTAGAGACAAAGAAAGTAGGAAAGAGAATCTTTTTATTAACATAAAATACTATTTTTCAGTTTCACCCCAATTGGTTAATTCATCTAACGACCAAAGTTCAGGAAAAAAAATTCTTCGTTGGTATTTTGGATGCATGTATTTTTTCCATTCACTTCCTCCCGTTGCTTCACCATCTCCAAGTCCACTATGATCAATATATTTGATTGCTACATTTAAATGTTGCATCACCCAAGTGATATTTATGGTGTAATCCAAATGACGCATGGCATTGATTAGTTCTTGATTCTTTTGGTCTTCAAGTGGCAATTGCTTGAACTTTTGCCAGATATTTATGGTGTTGTATTCTTGCATATGACTCAAAAAAACCTTTTTATATTTTCGCTCAAATTCTTCTAAAAGGAAGGATTTTTTACCTGTAGTATAATCTTTCCCTGCGGCTTGCCAATACAAATGCTCAAACGCAAATTCATACGAAGTAGTTCTGTCAATTGAAGCTCTAAAACGATAATCTATAAGATTAATTAAATCTGTTGTACAAAATTCAATTAAACGGTATTGTGCGCTCTGAAAACCACTGGCTGGAGTTAGCGTATTTCTAAATTTCATATACTGTTCTACTTCCATTCCATTTTCCATGATTTCAAAAGAAGTAGTTAGCATTTCAAAATAACGGCTAATTCGTTCCAACCGTTCTGTAAAAAAACTAGTTGTTATATTTTCTGCATAAGAAACTTGATGCATTTCCCATAAAATCATTTTGAAAATTAATTCATTGACTTGATGGTACATGATAAATACCATTTCGTCTGGAAGTGTAGTTCGTTGTGTTTGCAAACTCAACAAAGCATCCGTTTGAATATAATCCCAATACGTTATTGGCTTAGACCAAAGCAATCCTTCTAATTGAGTTTCGGTTTTTTGGTTAATTGCCTCAAATTTCGAATCAATTTGGTTTAAAATAGTTTCTCTTGTAGTATTTGTCATTATAATTTCACTTTGAATGCGTGTTTTAATCCTTTATAAGCATCTAGATCTGCTTTTATTGAGCCTACAGCAAGACTAGCTTGAATGCGAATGGGTATTTTGTTTTCATCATCTGAAATCCAAACCGTTACACTTTCCTGTTCTTTAAAAACTCTACCTGATTGTACTAATGGTCTAAAAATCATAGTAGAAATAGTGCCAAATTTAGTTTTAATATCGTCCCGACCTATAAATTTTAACTTAAACTTGGTAGTTTCATCATCAAAAAAAAGATCAATCGCTACCGATTCTCCAGGTTTAATTTTATCAATATTGGGGAAATTTCGCAAATAATAAAACGCAGATAAAATGTCTTGTGTATTTTTTGGAATCGAAAAGGTCTTTTCGGTATTGTGTTTATAATCTTTGATCAAAATTTTATTGGTAGACCAGATAAAAAATCCTTCTTGATTTTTAGTATAACCACCTTCGTTGATTTTTCGAAGAAATTGATTTGGAACAAAGGATTCTTTATCGATATAACTTTCATATCGATCATCTACTTTAAAAAAAAACCTAGACAAACCAGTTGTATACCCTTTGCCAATTAAATGAAATAATTTTTCTGAATTGATTGTAGCTTCTTTAACTTCTAATGTAGCATACCCTGCATTGACAATGCCGTAATGAATTCTAAATTGAAACCATTCGCCTACCCCAAAAGAAGTCGTTTTTTGAGCATAGACCGAAAAGGAAAAAAATAGAATAACGAATAGATGAAGTTTTTTCATTGTAAGTAGTGAAAGTATATTTAGTACAATATACCTATTTTACCCCAAAAGTATTAAAACAAAAAAACCCAGTCAAGTAATGACTGAGTTTTTGTGCTATTAACTAACCAAAAAACTATAAATTATGAAATTTATATCAAAATTAGAAAGGAAACCACCCCCTTCATTTTTGTTCTACAAATTTAAATCATGTTTTATAAATTTATATTGTAAAAAATTACTTTAACAAAAGATTTATCATTTATAAATCCGAAAAGACTTATTTTTTTACATAATAAAAAAATAAGTGCTTTTTTTAATGATTATTCTAATTTTTTTGTTTATTTTATTGTTGATAATTCTTAAATTCAGGTTAAAAATGGAGTGTTTTTAACAAAAAAGCAATCTAAAAAAGCGCTTTTTGACATTAAAACCAAAATCCTACGCTAAACCATGTAAAACCTTTGGTAAGTTCTGGAGACCAAGAATATTTTACTTCAATGGGGCCAATTATAGTTTCTAAACCATAACCCAAAGCATAGCCCGAGTATTTAGGTATCGAAATCCAATCTTTTGATTGAAAAAGATTTTGTTCAAGATTCGCAAAATTAGCTGAAAAATTCAAGTGATTTTTCTTTAAAAAAACACAATCTATTGTTCCTGAAGCTTTAATAAAACTATTGGCTGCAACACTCAAAAAATCATACCCATAAAACGATTTGAAATTATTAATACTATTGTAGCCATATCCTCCCAAAACAAAATTAAAAAATGGGATTCCATCATTACCAATAGGTAATCCCGCATCGGCTTGAAACTTAAAAGTCAATGAATTAGTTAATGAAAATGCTTTTGAAAATTCTGCTTTAACAACTGAAAATGGTTTAAAATCATTATGATAATTAGACGAAAATAAATACGATTGAAAATCAGAAGTAAATGACCATCCACTTTTTGGGAAGTGTTTATTATCAAACGAATCATATTTAACGTAGCCAAAAGTGCTCCAATAACTACTTTTATCAATAATTGGATTTGAAATTGTTTTAGACGAAATGTGTAAATACTTTATTTCTACTCCAGCACCAAATAAAAACCGTTGTGCAATTCCTTTTTGGAGATAAGCGCGTGTTGAAAGATCTAAATAATCTACATTAATTTGATTTACTCCTGAATCCAAAATTGATTTGGTTATTTCTTGAGTGATATTTCTATTAAACTGACTCAATTGTGATTTAAAACCATAGCTAAAATTAAACCCATTATCCACATAGTAATCCAAATTATACCTAAAATTATCTCCCAAAATAATATCTAAGGAAGCCAGATCATTTTTAAATAAGGTGTTTTTGTGCGTAAAATTTACTAAGACAGCGCTTTTAAAAAGTTCATCATAATGTAAACCCAATTTTAAATAGGTGTTTATAGGGTTTTCTGCTAATTGAAGTTGTAATTGTTCTCCTTGTTCTTGATTATCAAAAGAATAACTTATCGAATGGAAATTTTCAGTAGCGCGTAAAGTATTAATCCCTGATTCTAAATGGGAATAGGTAATAGGAGATTTTGGTTTAAATCCCAACTTACCTAGTACATAATCATTGGTGAATTTATTTAGTTTAGAAGTATTTATTTGTGCTAATTTTAAACTGTCTTTATAAACAGACAATCTTGGTTTTTTATAATAATTTTGGTCGTCAACAAGCACTTTGATTTTTTCATACACTGCAAACGCAGCTTCTTCTCCTCTTTGAATAATTTCTCTACCTCTATCGAAAGATAGAACACCATAATTTTTTATATTAGGTGCGATATAAATGTCAGTCCCTTTGATTTTATTTTTCATTTGTTCAATGGAATGCAAATTGGTTATTTGTACCAATATTTTTGTTGCATTCTTGAGTTGGGCCTTTTCCCATAAACCGTCTTGAACATCAATTCCAATAATAAGATCTGCACCTAAATTTTTAACTTCATCAACGGGATAGTTGTTCGCAACACCTCCGTCAATTACTAATTGACCATCGATTTCAATTGGTGTAAATAAAGTTGGAAATGCAGAACTTGCCAACATGGCCTGAGCTAAATTCCCTCTATTTAACACTACTTGTTGGCCGGTCTCAATATTAGTTCCAATACATAAAAAAGGAGTTGGTAATTGACTGAAATCTTTTACCTGGCGTACATGTCTAGTTAGACGACTAAGTAAGTTAAAATTATATAAGCCTTTAGAAAGCGCTTGAGGAATTCCTACTTTAAAATTGCTAAATGGAAGAGTTATCGCATAGGATTCGTCATTCCGTTTTTCATAGAAACTCTTTGCAGATCTCGGAATATAATCGTTAAGTAATTCATCAAAATTGGTACGGTGAAAAATCGAATCTATTTGGTTAGCATTGTAACCAGAAGCATACAAACCGCCAACAACAGCTCCCATACTGGTTCCACCTATATAATCAATCTTTAGTCCAACCTCCTCAATTACTTTCAAAACTCCAATGTGAGCAAAACCTTTGGCGCCTCCACCACTTAATACTAATCCTATTTTAGGACGTTTTTGTTCTTGTGCAAAACTGTTTTGAAAACTAGATAGAAATACTACCGTAAATAATAAGCCCCAGATGGAAGTGAAAAGCGCCGATAGAGAAAATCCTGTTTTTTCTTGAAAAAAAAGAGCGACGCAAGAAGCTCCTTTTTTTTTCTTAGAAAAAAAGGATTTGAAAATAGGACTTGGAACGGACAGCTGGGATAGGCTCATACAAATTATTTGGTAATGTAAAAGTCGGTAATTTTTTTGGCTTTTGATAGTCCAACCACCTCAGAAATTTCTTTTTCGGTGGCCAATTTTAATCTTTTAACACTTTTAAAGTGCTGAATTAAAGTCGTCATGGTCTTTTCGCCAATACCAGGTATGGATTCTATGGACGAATTGAGGGCCGCTTTACTACGTTTGTCGCGGTGATGGGTGATTCCAAAACGGTGCGCTTCATTACGTAATTGTTGAATGACTTTAAGCGTTTCCGACTTTTTGTCGAGGTAGAGCGGAATCGAATCGCCGGGATAAAAGAGCTCTTCCAAACGTTTGGCAATACCGATAACGGTGATTTTCCCTCGCAAACCTAAATCGTCAATGCTTTTTAATGCCGAAGACAATTGTCCTTTTCCACCGTCAATAATTATGAGCTGGGGCAAAGCTTGATTTTCGTCCAAAAGTCTTTTGTATCTGCGGTACACCACCTCTTCCATGGAGGCAAAATCATTCGGCCCTTCGACCGATTTAATGTTGAAATGGCGGTAATCTTTCTTGCTCGGTTTTCCGTCTTTAAACACCACACAAGCCGAAACAGGATTGGTTCCTTGAATGTTGGAGTTATCAAAACATTCAATATGCCTTGGTTCTACAGGCAGACGCAAATCCTTTTTCATCTGAGCCATGATTCGATTCACGTGGCGGTCTGGATCTACAATTTGTAATTGCTTCAACTGCTCGATGCGGTAGAACTTAGCGTTGCGAATGGATAAGTCTAAAATTTGCTTTTTGTCGCCCAATTGCGGCACAGTGATTTTGATATTTTCGCCTAAATCAACTTCAAAAGGCACAATAATTTCTTTGGACAACAATTGAAAACGTTCCCGAAGTTCAATAATTGCCAACTCTAACAACTCTTCGTCGGTTTCTTCCAATTTCTTTTTGATTTCCATCGTATGCGAACGAATTATCGAACCGTGAGAAATTTGTAAAAAGTTGACATAGGCCGCGCTTTCATCCGAAATAATCGAAAACACATCAATGTTGGTAATTTTTGGATTGATAATCGTAGAACGCGATTGGTAATTTTCAAGAATTTCTATTTTTTCTTTGATTTTTTGAGCTTCTTCAAAACGCATTTCTTGCGCTAGCTCGATCATCAAGCGCTTGAAATCTTTCATGCTTTCTTTGAAATTTCCTTTCAAAATTTCGCGAATCGCATCGACTTGTTTTTGATATTCGGCAATTGTTTCATAGCCTTCACAAGGTCCTTTGCAGTTGCCAATATGGTATTCTAAACAGACTTTGAACTTACCGCTTTCGATATTATTGGCACTCAAATCGTAATTACACGTTCGCAATGGATACAATTCTTTAATCAAGTCCAAAATGGTGTGCACCGTCTTAAAACTGGTGTACGGTCCAAAATATTCCGAACCGTCTTTGACCATTCGCCGCGTAGAAAAAATACGTGAAAATGGTTCTTTTTTGATGCACAACCACGGGTAACTTTTATCGTCTCGCAATAACACATTATAGCGAGGCTGCAAAGTTTTAATCAAATTATTTTCCAACAAAAGTGCATCGGTTTCGGTAGGAACAACGATGTGTTTAATGGTTACAATTTTCTTGACTAAAACGTTCGTTTTTGCCGTATCGTGAATTTTATTAAAATAGGACGAAACTCTTTTTTTTAGATTTTTGGCTTTGCCCACATACAAAATCTTCCCGTCCTTATCGTAGTATTGATAAACACCCGGATTGTCTGGTAGTGTTTGTATTTGTAAAGCAATGCTTGGTGGCGTCATTTTAAATCGGATCGAATTGTTTCCAAATTTACAAATAACATTCGTGCAAATCAAAATCAGCGGTTTTCTTTTGCAGCGCGAAAATTAATGCTACTTTTAGGAATTGGAACCAATAAGTAATTAAAGCTCATTAAGTAAAATCTTATTTAACTTAATACCTTAATGGTTTAAAAAAAATTCAATTCTTATTTTTGCAGATTATGACAAAAACCGAATTACGCACGCAATACAAAGCGTTGCGCAAAAATCTTTCAGAAATCGAAATTGAAGAAATGAGTTTGGCTATTGCCAATGGAGTGTTGGCACTTGATATTTGGGATACAACTTATTTCCATGTTTTCTTACCGATTGAGGAGCAAAAAGAAGTCAATACCGAATTCTTACTCCACTTACTTTCTGGAAAAGACAAAGAAATTGTGATTTCGAAAGCCGATTTTGCCACCCGAAAAATGACGCATTTTCTACTTACTGACAATACCAAAATCAAGAAAAACAAATACAATATCCCAGAACCCGTGGACGGAATAGAGGTGCCTTCGTCTAAAATCCAAGTCGTGTTTGTGCCGCTGTTGGCTTTCGATACTTCAGGAAATCGTGTAGGCTATGGCAAAGGATTTTACGATCAGTTTTTAGCGGAATGTCAACCTGAAACCATCAAAATTGGACTTTCTTTTTTTGAAGCCGAAACCAATATTACCGATGTTTTTGAAAAAGACATTCGCCTGGATTTTTGCATCACTCCAAAAAAGTGCTACCGCTTTTAATTTGAATTAATAAATTGGCTTTTTTTCACTTTCTTTACAGCTTCAAATATCCTGCATTTTTTATGAGATTCAATAAAAAGAAAATACTGATTACTTTAGGAGTTCTATTGGTTTTATTCGTTGCTACTTTAAGCACTTTTTATTATTTCAGAGACGAAATTTTAAAAGTAACTTTAGAGAAAGTAGCGACTAAAATGGAGCGTGATTTCGATAGTAAATTTACCATAAAAACAGCCTCTTTTGATGGTATTTCAGCAGTAAATCTCACCGAAGTAGCTTTGGCTCCCAAACATGCCGACACCTTGTTTAAAATCCAAAAAATGAAAACCAGTATCAGTTTTTGGCATTTACTCATTGGCGATGTGCAATTGGGCACTTTGGAAATCCAAAACGGATTGGTACAATTGACAAAAAAAGGTACAGTTCGCAACTTTGATGCTTTTCTAAAAAAGAACAAAACTCAAGAAGTTACGGATGAAAAAAGAGATTATGCAGCTTTAGCGAAACGAATTATATTTCGCTTGTTGAATTTGGTTCCATCCGATATGGACATCAAAAATCTGGTTTTCAAATTAGACGACAACGGAAAAAAAGCGACGATTGATATTAAGAAATTAGTTTTAGATGGAGGCGATTTAGAAAGCGTAATTCATGTTAAAACCAACACTTTTGCACAACGTTGGCGCATTGCCGGAGAAGCTGATCCAAGAGACCGAACAGCCGATATTCAGTTTTTCAATATGGATAAAGGGCCTATTAAAGTGCCTTATCTGGATGAACGTTTTCATATACTTTCTAGTTTTGATTCCATCCGTTTGAATGTTGAAAATATTGAAAGTGATGGCGATGAATTTAAGATAGATGGCTATACATCCATTGCGAATTTAAAAGTCAATCATCCCAAAATTGCTTGCAAGGATGTACTAATTAGAAATGCTCGTTTTGATTACCGATTCTTATTGGGCGAAGACTTTATTGCTATAGATAGCAGCTCTTCTGTTCAATTGAACAAAATCAAGCTTCAGCCTTATTTGGCCTACGAAACCGAAGAAGATACTGTCTATAAAATGAATATCCGCATTCCAAAAATGACGGCGCAAGATTTTATTCGTTCGCTACCTGATGGCTTGTTTACCAATGTGCAAGGCATGTTAGCTAGCGGTAACTTTGATTACAAATTGGACTTTATGTTCAACAAAAATAAGCCCGAAACTATTGTTTTTGATAGTAAATTGAATAAAGAAAATCTACGCATTTACCGTTTTGGTCAAGCCAATTTAGGGAAAATGAATGGCGAATTTGAGTACCGCGCCATTATCAATAATGTGCGACAACGTCCTGTTTTTGTTGGGGCTTCTAATCCTGATTACACGCCGTTGAATCAAATTTCGCCTTACTTAAAAAAATGTGTTTTGACTACCGAAGATCCTTCTTTCTTTAGACATCGCGGATTTATTACCGAGGCATTCAAACAATCGATTATCAAAAATATCAAGACTAAAAAATTCTCTCGCGGTGGTAGTACCATCAGTATGCAATTAATTAAAAATGTATTCTTGACTCGGGAGAAAACGGTTTCGCGTAAACTAGAAGAAATCCTGTTAGTTTACATTTTGGAAAACAACCGAATTGTTAGCAAAGAGCGAATGCTTGAAGTTTATTTCAATATTATTGAGTGGGGTCCAAACGTGTACGGAATTGGTGAAGCGAGCCGTTTCTATTTTCAAAAAAATCCCGCTAATTTAACCTTTAACGAATGTTTGTACTTAGCTACTATTATTCCGAGTCCAAAGAAATTCATGTATCAGTTTGACGATCAAGGAAATCTGAAAGGGTTTGCTTTGAAAAACCAACGCTATTTGAGTAATTTAATGTTGCGTCGCGGTATTTTAACTAGCAGTGATAGCATCAACCCTTATGGCGTGTCGCTTTCCGGAAATGCTCGTTCGTTTTTAACGATTCGCAAAGCGCAAGATACAACTGGTATTGCTATCGATTCTATTCCGCCAAAAGAAGACTTTGATTTTGAGTTCCTAAAAACGGATGAGGAATAAGTAATTTTACGATATACGATTTACGAAATACGATTTACGATTTACGATTTACGAAGTTTGAAAAAAAGCTTCCAGCCTTTGCAAGACTGGAAGCTTTTTTAGTTTATGGTGCTGGATCAGGAATAATAGCTTGAATTCCATCAATTGCTTTCATTACCTCAGCCGAAAGTGTTACTTGAATCGTGTCGATATTTTCTTTTAACTGTTCCATAGTTGTAGCGCCAATAATCGTACTCGTTACAAATGGTTGTTGTTCAATAAATGCTAAAGCAAATTGCGTTAAAGTCAATCCGTTTTGTTGGGCAATTTCGTTGTACAAACGAGTCGCTTCTGCTGATTGTGGACTGCTGTAACGTGCCATTTGAGGAAACAAGGCTAATCGAGACTTTGGATGTTGTTGCCCATTCAAAAATTTGCCTGACAAAAGTCCGAAAGCCATTGGAGAATACGCCAACAAACCTACATTTTCGCGTAAGCAAACCTCAGCATTTCCTACTTCAAAAGAACGATTCAATAAAGAATAGGGATTTTGAACGGTTTTGATTTTAGGTAAATTGTGGTATTTGTGTTCCTCCAGGAAACGCATTAGTCCCCAAGGTGTTTCGTTTGACAACCCAATATGTTTGATTTTTCCTTGTTTAACAAATCCTTCCAAAGTAGTCAATACTTCATGAATATTATCTTCCCAAGCATCATCTTGTGCTTTGAACCCACGTTGTCCAAAAAAATTGGCTTTTCGTTCCGGCCAATGCAATTGATAAATATCTACATAATCTGTTTGTAAACGTTGCAAACTATGCTCTAAGGCATACTGAATACTTGCTGGCGAAAAGTCAACTTTTTCACGCATATAGGTAAACGCAGGATTCGGTCCTGCAATTTTTGTAGCCAAAACTACTTGATCGCGATTTCCTGTTTTTTTAAACCAAGTCCCAATAATACGTTCTGTGCTTCCGTAGGTTTCTTGACGTCCCGGTACTGAATACATTTCGGCCGTATCAAAAAAATTAACCCCGTTGTCTAATGCATAATCCATTTGGGCGTGACCCTCAGCTTCGGTATTTTGTTCACCAAAAGTCATCGTGCCTAAACATATTTTACTGACTTTAATATCAGTATTAGGGAGAGTAGAGTATTTCATGATTATAAGTTGCTTTTTCTAAGAAACAAATATAACAAAGGAATGGCAATTGCAATGGCAAAAGTCAAGTTGAAAATATAAGATTAATACAATTTTCAAAATCAATGCTTAACAATACAGATTGAAACGATTTGTATAAACAACAAAAAAGCCCAACATCATGTTGGGCTTTTTGTAAAATAAATCTTTGAAACTCTAATTAATCTCATTCAACATCTCTGCAATAGCATCTAATCTTGGTGTTAAGATAATTTCGATACGACGGTTTTTAGCTTTCCCTTCGGATGTTTCATTAGTTGCTAATGGTGAGAATTCTCCTCTACCGGCAGCAGTTAAATTTTGCTTGTTGATTTTTTTGTTTTCGCTCAAAATTCCAACAATCGAAGTCGCTCTTTTAGTTGACAAATCCCAGTTGTCAGCAATAGGTCCTGAAGCAGTAAAAGCATCATCATCGGTGTGACCTTCAATTAGAACGGCAATATCTGGATTATCTCCTAATACTTTTCCTAATTCCACTACGGCTTTTTTACCTTCTGAACTTACCGACCAACTTCCTGAACTAAACAACAATTTGTTTTCCATAGAAACGTATACTTTTCCGTTTTTTTGTTCTACAGTCAAGCCTTTGCCTTCAAAACTATTTAAGGCTTTAGACAAGGTCTCTTTTAGTTTTTTCATGCTTGCTTCTTTCGCAGCAATCATATCTTCCAGTTCTTGCAAACGTTGGGCATTTTTTCTTAACTTTTCTTGCTCTAAAGCTAATGCTTTAGCTTTTTCGTCCAACTCATCTAGCAGCTCACGGTTCTTCTTCATGTTGCTTTCTAAAGACTCATTGCTGTTTTTTTCTAGCGCCGCATACGATTCTTGCAATGCTTTGTATTTATCAACATTCGCTTCATGTTCAGCAGTTAGTTTAGTGTAATCGGCTTTCAATTTATCTAAATCTGATTTTAAAGCGGCACCGTCTAACTCTAATTGGTTTTTGGCTTTCGCCAAAGCTGCATTTTCGTCTGCAAGTGTTCTATTTTCTTTCTTTAAATCGGTGTATTTACTCTCTAAATCGGTATAGATTTTTTTAGACACACAAGACGTGCTTAGCGCCAATACTAACAATCCGATGGAAACTTTTTTGATCATAATAAATGGGGTTTATATTGTATTTGTAACTAAAACTATAATTTTTCTTTTTTATTGCAACGCCCTAGCCCTGATAGAAGCGATATCCTTTTTATATTGAAGGCTGAGGTACTCGAAGCCGAAATTTATAAAAAGATAAAGCGTATAGCAGGAAATAGCTCCCAACAAAGCTACTCAATTTCTACTAAAATCGGACAATGGTCTGAATGTTTCGCTTCGGGCAAAATTAAAGCGCGTCTGATTCGGTTTCTCAATGGTTCACTAACCAAACAATAATCAATACGCCAGCCTTTGTTATTCAATCTCGCTGTAGGAAAACGCATGGTCCACCAAGTGTAATTATCCGGTTCTTTGTTCAAAAAACGGAAGCTGTCAATGAAGCCGCTTTTCAAGAAATTGTCTAACCAAGTTCGCTCAGCAGGCAAAAATCCAGATACGTTTTTATTACGAATTGGATCATGAATATCAATGGCTTCATGGCAAATATTGTAATCACCACAAATCACTAAATTTGGAACTTCTTTTTTCAAATTGTCAATGTAGTTTTGGAAATCATCCATGAACATGAACTTGTGATCCAAGCGCTCTGCATTGGTTCCAGAAGGCAAATACAAACTCATTACCGAAATATCATCAAAATCAACACGGATGTTGCGACCTTCAAAATCCATATGTTCGATTCCAGTGCCAAAAACAATATTATTAGGTTTGGTTTTGGATAAAATAGCCACACCGCTATAGCCTTTTTTGGTAGCCGGAAACCAATAATGATAAGGATATCCTGCTAATTCAATATCCAAAGTTGGCACTTGATCCTCTTGTGCTTTAATTTCTTGAAAGCAAATGACATCTGGATTGGCTTGTTGCAACCATTCGAGTAATCCTTTGGAAATGGCTGCCCGAATTCCATTGACATTGTAGGAAATAATCTTCATTGAAAAGTAATGTTTTATTGATGCCTAATTAGACGTAATACTGTCTTCAAATGTAATGAAAAAGTAGAAGTTGATTCATAAAAAGTCAGAAAATGGAGTTTTTTGTTATCTTTGTTGCTTGCCTCAAATAGAAAAATGATATGGGTTTAGTAACTGCTAAAGAAGTTGCGAAAGCAATAAATACGGATAAATACGGATT
>CAYWFQ010000045.1:0-15636 GCA_964457505.1 uncultured Flavobacterium sp. | reverse complement strand
ATTATTTATGAATCATTATGAAACTGTTTTCATTTTAAATCCCGTTTTATCTGATGTTCAGGTAAAGGAAACAGTAAGCAAATTTGAAGAATTTCTTACTAGTCGTGGAGCTGAAATGGTATCGAAAGAAGACTGGGGTCTTAAAAAAATGGCTTACGAAATTCAAAACAAGAAAAGTGGTTTTTACCATTTATTCGAATTCAAAGTTGCTGGTGAAGTGCTAATTGCTTTTGAAACTGAATTTAGACGTGACGAGAGAGTAATGCGTTTCCTTACTGTAAGTATGGATAAACACGCTATTTCTTGGGCTGAAAGAAGAAGAACTAAACTTAAATCTCAAAAAGCGTAATTATCATGGCTACATTACAACAATCTGCTTCAGGAAAAAAAGACGGAGATATCAGATATCTTACGCCTTTGAACATAGAAACTAACAAAACTAAAAAGTATTGTCGTTTCAAAAAATCAGGTATCAAATATATTGATTATAAAGATGCTGATTTCTTATTGAAATTCGTTAATGAGCAAGGAAAAATTCTTCCTCGTCGTTTAACAGGAACTTCATTGAAATACCAAAGAAAAGTGTCTGTTGCTGTGAAAAGAGCACGTCACTTAGCTTTAATGCCATACGTGGCCGATTTATTAAAATAATTAAAAATTAACAGTTGTTGTCTCGATAAAATCGAGACTAACTTCTAATTACAAAGGACAACAACATGGAATTAATTCTAAAACAAGACGTTCAAAATTTAGGTTTTAAAGATGACGTAGTTACTGTGAAAAACGGTTATGGTCGTAACTTTTTAATTCCTCAAGGTTTCGCACAATTAGCTACACCATCTGCAAAGAAAGTATTAGCTGAAAACTTGAAACAAAGAGCGCACAAAGAAGCTAAAGTAGTAGCAGATGCAAAAGCATTAGCTGAAGCTTTAAAAGCTATCGAAATTAAAATCTCTGCAAAAGCAGGTGGTGAAAAATTATTTGGATCGGTTACTAACATTGACATCGTTGATGCTTTAGCTAAAGCGGGTCAAGTAATTGATAGAAAATTCGTTACTAGCGGAATTGTAAAACGTACAGGAAAATATACTGCTTCTGTTCGTTTACACAGAGAAGTTATTGTAGAATTAGATTACGAAATTGTTGCTGAAAAAGCATAATTTCTAATTCAATATTTTAAAATCCCGATGTGAGTCGGGATTTTTTTTGTTTAATGTCATTGCGAGGAACGTAGCAATCTCATTCTATTTATTTTTAACAATTTGGAACTCGTTTAAAAAGTTCCCTCTATGATATGAAATACTCAAGATTAACTAAAGAACAATTCGAAGAATTACACCCGGAGTTTATTAATTTTTTAGCAAGCCAATCGATTGACAAAGCGGAATGGGATACTATTAAAGAAAATAAACCCGAAGTTGCCGAACAAGAATTAGACGTTTTTTCTGATTTGATTTGGGAAGGCGTACTAACCAAAGCAGAGTATTTGGAACACTTCTCAAAAAATCATATTTTCCTTTTTCAATGTTTTGATACCTACGTCAATTCTATTGTATTGAAATCTTTGGTTCCAGAGGTCGATTTTTTGACTAAAGACGGCTTGCAATGGTTGAGTGATAACATGTTTACCGAAACTATTGAGATGAAAATTGGTAAAAAAGTATTTACCGAAGAGCGAAATGCTTCAATATTTGCTTTAATTCAGCAAGGAGCGTTCTTGAGTGACGGACAATTATACCAACAAATAAATTCGATTATTGAATCGTAATTGTATTGGTATTTCTATTAATTTGGCTATTTTAGTACACTATTTCAAATACTAAAATAGCCAATTTTATTTTCTATGGACATTCAAAATACGATTCAAAATTTACGAGAGGAATTAAATCAACACAACCATCAGTATTATGTGTTAGATCAACCCACTATTTCGGATTATGAGTTTGATATGAAATTAGCACAATTACAAGATTTAGAAAATCAAAACCCCGAATTCTTCGACATAAGTTCACCTACACAACGTGTTGGCGGGGCAATTACTAAAAATTTTGAAACAGTAGCTCATGAGTATCGCATGTATTCTTTGGATAATTCCTATTCCAAAGAAGATTTGCTGGAATGGGAAAAACGAATTCAAAAAGTGTTAGGAGATGTGTCTTTGGAATACACTTGCGAACTAAAATACGATGGAGCTTCAATCAGTATTACCTACGAAAATGGTAAGCTACAACGAGCTGTGACTCGTGGTGACGGTTTTCAAGGAGATGATGTGACGAATAATATCAAAACTATCAAATCCATTCCGTTGCAATTGAAAGGCAATTATCCTCCCAAATTTGATGTACGTGGTGAGATTATTTTACCTTTTGCTGGTTTTGAAAAAATGAATCAGGAATTGATTGAAATTGGAGAAACACCGTATTCTAACCCAAGAAATACGGCTTCGGGTAGTTTGAAATTACAAGATAGTACTGAAGTAGCCAAACGTCCTTTGGATTGTTTGTTGTATTTTTTAATTGGAAACCAACTGCCATTTAATTCGCAATTTGAAAGTTTAGAATCTGCAAGAGCTTGGGGATTTAAAGCGCCTAAAGAAGCCAAACTAGCTCAAAATTTAGAGGAGGTTTTTCAATTTATAGACTATTGGGATACGCATCGTCATAACTTGCCTTATGAAACGGATGGAGTAGTGGTAAAGGTAAATTCCTTTCAACATCAAGATGAATTAGGATATACTGCCAAATCGCCTCGTTGGGCAATAGCCTATAAGTTCAAATCAGAACAAGTAGCAACTCGTTTGAATTCAATTTCGTATCAAGTTGGTCGTACAGGAGCAATAACGCCTGTTGCTAATTTGGAACCTGTTCAATTGGCGGGAACCATTGTAAAACGCGCTTCGTTACACAATGCAGACCAAATTGAGAAATTAGACATTCGTGTTGGAGATACCGTTTTTGTTGAAAAAGGAGGAGAAATCATTCCTAAAATTATCGCTGTAGATTTGGCACAACGCCCTTTATTCACAGAACCAACGCAGTATATTACACATTGTCCTGAATGCCAAACCGAATTAGTTCGTAGCGAAGGAGAAGCCAATCATTATTGCCCAAATTTCTATGGTTGTCCACCTCAAATTATTGGACGAATCCAACATTATATTTCTAGAAAAGCAATGGATATTGAAGGACTTGGCGGAGAAACAGTCGCTTTGTTATTCAATAATGGCTTGGTTCATAATTATGCGGATTTGTATGAATTAGGGGTAGAGCAGATTTTACCTTTGGAACGCATGGCTCAGAAATCAGCTGAAAATTTGGTCAATGGAGTAGCACTTTCTAAAAATATCCCTTTTGAGCGTGTATTGTTTGCATTAGGAATTCGTTATGTAGGAGAAACTGTCGCTAAGAAACTAGCCAAACACTATAAGAATATTGACGCTTTACGACAAGCTAGTTTAATGGACTTGATTTTGGTTGATGAAATAGGGGAGCGCATTGCTCAAAGTGTCATCGACTTTTTTGACAATCAAGAAAATCAAATCATTATTGAACGATTGAAAAACTACGGCATTCAATTTGAAATTGTAGAAAAAATAAACCCAGACGCTACCGATAAATTGCAAGGCAAAACCTTTGTCGTTTCGGGAGTATTTACTTTATTCTCAAGAGATGAACTCAAACAAGCTATTGAAGATAACGGCGGAAAAGTGGGTAGTTCTATTTCTGCTAAAACTGATTATGTAGTGGCCGGCGACAATATGGGACCAGCCAAATTAGACAAAGCCAATAAACTCAATATTCCGATTATCTCAGAAGAAGATTTTAAAGCAATGATTAGCTAATACTTATACTACAATCGATTTTCCTTTGGCAATATTCTGTTTGTTGCTATCAAAATAGAAGTCAATTCGACCTAAGTTGATTCCGTAGCACCCAACTTGATTTACCAATACTTCTTTACCTGCTTTGTTTTTGACTACAGTTGGTTTGTCCAAGAAAGTATGGGTGTGACCACCAATAATTAAGTCAATATCTTCGGTTAAAGCGGCCAGTTTTAAATCACTAATCTTATCAGCATCTTCTTTAGAATATTTGTAGCCTAGGTGAGATAGACAAATCACTAAGTCGCATTTTTGTTCTTTTTTCAAGATACGGACCATGTCTTGGCTAATCTCAACAGGATCGTTGTATACTGTTTCTTTATATAAGCGTTTGTCTACCAGGCCATCGAATTCGATTCCTAGACCAAAAACGCCAATTTTTATACCGTCTTTAATGAAAATTTTATAAGGTTTTACAAAACCATCCATCACAGTATTTTTAAAATCATAATTAGCCGAAATGAATTCAAAAGTTGCATGAGGCATTTGTGCGTGCAAACCATCAATACCGTTATCAAAATCGTGGTTTCCAATAGCCGATGCATCGTATTGCATCATGCTCATCAATTTGAATTCCAATTCGCCACCATAATAGTTAAAATAGGGAGTTCCTTGAAAAATATCGCCCGCATCAAGAAGTAATACGTTTGAATTTTCTTTTCGAATGCTTTCTATCAAAGTAGCTCTTCGACTTACTCCACCCATATTGGCATTGCGCGGGTCATCCGCAGGAAAAGGATCAATATGACTATGAACGTCATTAGTATGTAATATAGTTATCTTCTTAATTTCATCTGATTTAAAACTGCTTAATGACAATCCCAAACCTACAAAAGCCGAACCTGCAGCTGTTTTTTCTATAAAATCTCTTCTTTTCATCTTTCTGTTTTTTGGGAATTATTCTTCAATAATTCGGATGTCATTAATTACCGGAATAGTATCAACTTCTTTAAAATAGTCAATCAGAATATTGCGTAGTTTGTAATCCAAATCATATTTCGCAATTCCTTTTTTGAAAAAGTTCATATTGTCACCGCCATTCGCTAAATAATCATTTGTAGCCACATAATAGATAGCATTATTATCTAGTGCTTTTCCTTGCACTAATAGGTTTTTTGCAGATGAATCTTTAGCAATTGTAAAAGTCAAACCAGATAAAGGATGTGATTTTTTAGTTGCAATGAAATAAGTTACTAATTCTTGAATTTGTTCTCCTTTTAATGCAATAACAACTAAACTATTTTCAAAAGGCATGATTTCAAATGCGGTACGTGCAGTTATATTTCCTTTAGGAAGAATAGAACGTATCCCACCACTATTTAAAATACAAATTGAAATTGATTTTTTTTCTCGCATTTGCAACACTTTCTCACCTGCTCGTAATGTAACATCAGCCATTAGATTTCCTAAAGGGGATTGCCATTTGCCATTATTTTTATCTAAAGTTTGCGGATTGTATGCCAATACAGCGCTTAAGTCAGCATCAATATGTTCTCTGTATGGATTGATGTATTTTTCAATTTCATTCTTTTGACCGATTTTTTCCGTTATTGGGAGGCGTTTCCCTTCAATGGTTGTCAATTGGTAGTTGGGTTTACCGCAGGAAATAATCAACGACGATGTTATAAATATAACAAAAAGTTTGAAAAATTGATTATACTTTTTTAGTTTTACCATTTCTAATGCTACTTTATTAATTAGTTTTGTAATCAGGTAAATGTACTATGTTTTTAAATTATATAAAGAATTTTTTTTTAAAATATACATTAAAAAACAAATGGCGGGAGGTAAGTAGCCCCGCTATTACTACTGTTCGTTCTATAGGCTTGTTGCTCGATGAAACAGTATTTTCTCAAAAAGACAATCTGATTCAAGAATTAATTGCAAATGGTTTTGCAGGAAATTCGATTCGAATTTTAGTATACAGAGATACAATAAATACTAAAGAAACGTACACAGAGTATACTTTTAGTACAAATAGTTTAAATTGGGATGGTACAATAAAGGATGAAGTAATCAACGAATTTATTCAAACCGAATTTGATTTATTGATTAGTTATTATGAAATAGAAAAAGCAATTTTGCTTCTTATAACTAATAATTCGAAAGCAAAATTTAAAGTTGGCTTTTCATCAATCGATAAACGATTACATCACTTGATGATTTCAACAGCTATTGAAAATCATACAGTTTTCGTTAACGAATTATGTAAATATTTAAAAATATTAAATAAAATAGAATCGTAATATGCAATCATTAATAGGAACAGGTGTTGCTCTTGTAACTCCTTTTAAAGCTGATTTTTCAATTGATACAGAGGCATTAATTAGAATTGTAAACTTCTCTATTGACGGCGGTGTGGAATATCTTGTGGTATTGGGTACAACAGCTGAAAATGCCACCTTGTCTGCTTCAGAAAAAGAAGTAGTAATTGCCACTGTAATAGATGCAAATAAAGGTCGCTTACCATTGGTGTTAGGAGTAGGTGGGAATAATACTATGGAAGTTGTGAATGAATTACAAACTAGAGATTTGTCTGCTTTTGATGCAATTCTGTCAGTTTCTCCTTATTATGTAAAACCAACTCAAGAAGGAATATACCAACATTTTAAAGCAGTTGCCGAGGCGTCGCCTAAACCGATTATTCTGTATAATGTTCCAGGTAGAACATCAAGTAATATGTTGCCAGATACAGTTGTGCGTTTGGCTACTGATTTTAAAAATATTGTTGCAATTAAAGAAGCATCAGGCGATATTGTTCAAGGTATTCAATTACTTCAAAATAAGCCAAAAGATTTTTTAGTTATTTCAGGTGATGATATGACGGCTTTGTCCTTAATCCTAGCCGGAGCTTCTGGAGTTATATCAGTAATTGGGCAAGGTTTTCCAATAGCTTTTTCAGAAATGATTCGTTTAGGATTGAACCGAAAAGTAGATCAAGCTTTTCAAATTTTGTTTCAAATGACTGCTTGTATTGATATGATTTTTGAACAAGGAAATCCAGCAGGTATTAAACAAGTATTCCAATCATTAGGAATAGCTGAGAATACCGTTCGATTGCCATTGGTAAATGTGGATGACTCATTAGCTAATAGAATTAATCAATTTGTACTGAATAGTAACAAATAGAGCCAATTAATTTCACTTTTTTTTAACTCAAAAAATATTTTGTAGTCGCTAAATTAATGTCTAAATTTGCGACCTTAACTTCGGTATGTTTGTATCAGGTTGATAGCAATCTGTACTAAACGTATTATAAAGTATATTAATGAAAAAAATTGTATCACTCTTAGTTATCATTGTACTTTTGGCTTCGTGTAACGAATATCAAAAATCACTGAAATCCGAAGATCCAGCTGTTAAATTTGAAATGGCTACTAAAATGTACGAAGCTAAAAAATACAATAAAGCGATTCGTATTTTTGAACAAATAGCTTCGGTTTACAGAGGAAAACCGGAATCTGAGAATTTGTACTTTATGTTTTCACAATCGTATTTTAAAACAAAACAATATTATTTAGCAGGATATCAATTTGAAAGCTTTGTATCTAGTTTTCCTAAAAGTGATAAAGTACAAGAAGCCTCTTTTTTAGCTGCAAAAAGTTATTCAATGTTGTCTCCAGTCTATTCGTTAGACCAAACAGATACAACAAAAGCAATTGAAAAATTACAAACATTTATTGATACATATCCCAATTCTGTGTACTTGGCTGAAGCCAATGAAATTGTAAAGAATCTTAACGAAAAATTAGAACGTAAGGTTTTTGAAAACGCAAAAGGTTACAATACTATTTCAGATTATAAATCGGCTTTAGTAGCTTTAGATAATTTCATCGCAGATTTTCCTGGTACTCCTTTTAAAGAGGAGGCCTTATTTTACAAATACGATTCGGCTTATCAGTTAGGAATTAATAGTGTTCCTGCTAAGATGGAAGAACGTTTGAATGTTGCCAAAGTAGCCTATGCTAATTTGATTAAGTTTAAAGCAGACACAAAATATAAAAAACAAGCTGACGAAATGCTTGTTCGTATAGAAAAAGATTTAGAAAAATTTATTAAATAAATAAAGTCATGGATTTAAAAAAGACGAATGCACCAGTAAATACAATAACGTACAACAAAACTGTTATTGAAGAACCTACTGGTAACGTGTATGAAGCAATAACCATTATGGCTAAAAGAGCAAATCAAATCAATTCTGAAATCAAAAAAGAATTGACTGAAAAATTAGAAGAGTTTGCTACTTACAACGATAGTTTGGAAGAAGTTTTTGAAAACAAAGAACAAATTGAAGTGTCAAAATTCTACGAAAAATTGCCTAAGCCACACGCTTTAGCAGTTCAAGAATGGTTAGACGGAAAAATCTACCACAGAGACTCCAACAAATAAAACAATTACCATGTCAGTTTTAAACGGTAAGAAAATTTTACTAGGAGTGTCTGGTGGAATTGCTGCCTATAAAACAGCTTCATTGGTAAGACTATTTATAAAAGCAGGTGCACATGTCCAAGTGATCATGACACCTGCTTCTAAGGATTTTGTCACACCACTTACTCTTGCGACATTATCCAAAAATCCTGTTTATTCTACTTTTTACGATACCAATGATACTCTTACTAAAGATAGACTACAATCCACTGAAGAAGGAGTATGGAACAATCATGTAGAATTAGCACTTTGGGCTGATTTTATGATTCTAGCTCCAGCTACCGCCAATACCTTGTCAAAAATGGTGTCTGGTACTTGTGATAACTTACTGTTAGCTACCTATTTATCGGCAAAATGTCCAGTTTATTTTGCGCCAGCTATGGATTTGGATATGTACAAACATCCTTCTACATTGGCTAATTTTAAAAGGTTGGCTGATTTTGGAAATACCATAATTCCTGCTGAAAGTGGCGAATTAGCAAGTGGTTTATCGGGTGAAGGAAGAATGGCTGAACCTGAAAATATCGTATCTTTTTTGGAAGCGGATATAGCAAGTAAATTGCCTCTTAAAGGAAAAAAAATATTAATTACTGCTGGTCCAACATACGAAGCTATTGATCCTGTTCGATTTATAGGCAATCATTCTTCTGGGAAAATGGGCTACTATATTGCTTTCAGTGCAGCACAATTAGGTGCTTCCGTAATTTTAGTTTCGGGACCTTCTCATTGTAAAGTACATCATTCAGCAATACAATTGATTTCAGTAGTTTCGGCTCAAGAAATGTTAGAAGCTTGTGAACGCTATTTTCCACAAGTTGATGTTGCTATTGCAGCAGCAGCAGTTGCGGATTATAGACCTAAAACGGTAGCTTCGCAGAAAATTAAAAAATCAGAGGCTGAATTTTCAATTGAATTAGAAAAAACAATAGATATTTTAGCTACTATGGGTGCAGCTAAGAAGAATCAGTTTTTGATTGGGTTTGCCTTAGAAACTGAAAATGAAATTGAAAATGCGAAGTTGAAAATTCAGAAAAAAAACTTAGATTTGATTGTTTTAAACTCACTTCAAGATGAAGGTGCTGGTTTTCGCAACGAAACTAATAAAGTTACTTTCATTGATATAAATTTCAATATTGAACCTATGGAATTGAAATCAAAAGAAGCGGTTGCAGTAGACATTATGAACAAGGTAATATCCCATTTCAATGCGTAATCTAATTGTTATATTTTTTTTTCTGGTTGGTATCACCGTACATTCACAACAGCTAAATTGTACGGTTACCGTCAATTCACAACAAATTACCAATGTTAATCAACAAATTTTCAAAACATTACAATCCTCGCTAACTGATTTTGTAAACAAAACAGATTGGTCAGGTAAAGTGATGAAACAGAATGAAAAAATTAACTGTTCGATTTATATCAACCTAACTGCTGGAACTACAGATCAATTTTCAGGAACAATTCAGGTACAATCATCACGTCCTATTTTTAATTCAACCTATTCTAGTCCAGTTTTTAATTTTAATGATAAGGATTTCAATTTTCGCTATGTAGAATTTGAAAACTTAATCTTTAACCCTAATGCTTATGATTCTAATTTAGTAGCTGTTGTTGCGTATTATTGTCATATTATACTTGGGTTGGATGCTGATTCATTTGTTGAACAATCGGGAACTTCTTTTTTAGAAGCTGCACAAAATATTGCTACTTTGGCACAACAAGGTGGAGGAAAAGGTTGGACACAATCTGAAGGAACTCAAAACAGGTACTTTTTAATCAATGATTTATTGTCGCCAACATTTAGTGAAATTCGGTCGGTTTCTTATCAATACCATACAGCTTTAGATGGAATGACTAAAGATTTAAAAGCTTCCAAAGAGAATGTTAAGTTGGCTTTGAACGAACTAAGCAAAGTGCATTCGGTTCGCCCTAATGCCTTTTTAACTAGAGTGTTTTTTGATGCCAAATCAGATGAAATTGTTTCGATTTTTTCAGGTGGACCAAGTATTTCAATAACTGATCTAGTAAATAATTTGAACAGAGTTTCTCCTATGAATTCTAGCAAATGGAATACTATTAAGTTCTAAAATTAACCTAAAGTTCAATTGCTAATATGATTACATCGCTATCGATAAAAAACTATGCATTGATTGAAAAATTGGCTATCGATTTTTCAAAAGGATTCTCTATTATAACTGGAGAAACCGGTGCTGGTAAGTCGATTATATTAGGCGCAATAGGATTGGTTTTAGGAAAACGAGCCGATTTAACTTCGCTTAAAAATAAGGAAGAAAAATGTGTGATTGAGGCGTATTTTGATATTTCAAAATACAATTTGAAACCTTTTTTTGAAGCGAATGATTTGGATTACGAAGATGAAACTATTATTCGTAGAGAAATACTCCCTTCGGGTAAATCAAGAGCTTTTATTAATGATAGCCCAGTAAATCTTCAAGAATTACAGGACTTAAGTTTGTTCTTGATTGACATTCATTCGCAACAACAAACGCAAGAATTGTCGGATGAAAATGTGCAATTCAAAATTATTGATGCGATTGCAGACAATCAGTCTGAAATTCAAAGTTATCAGTCCCTTCTAAAAAGTTACAAAGAAGATAAATCCCATTTGAATTCGCTCTTAAAGAAGCAAGCTGAATCCATTAAGGAACAAGAATACAATACGTTTTTATTAAACGAATTAGTTGCTGCTCAATTGAAATCAGGTGAGCAAGAACAATTAGAAGCTGATTTTGAAAAACTAAATAATGTAGAAACCATCAAAGAAGCGGTGGATAAATCCTTGGCTTTAGCCAATGAAGAACAAATAGGAGCGTTGTCTACTTTGAAAGAGATTAAAATTGCCTTGCAAAAAATCGCCGCTTTTGCTCCAGAATACGCTTCGTTATTAGAACGTATTACAAGTTTAGCAATTGAATTAGACGATGTTTCGGATGAATTGACCAATTGTTCTGAAAAACTAATTAACGATCCAGTACAATTGGATTTGATAAGTGAGAAATTGCAGTTGATTTTTAATTTGCAAAAGAAACATCAGGTTACTACGGTTGACGAATTATTGGCTATCCAAAACACATTAGAAACGACACTTTTTGAATTGGGTAATCTAGAAAGCGATATTGCTACTTTAACCCAATCGATTCAAGATAAAGCCAATCAATTGGACGCTTTGGCTTTGACTATTCATCAAAAACGTACTAATGCTGTTCCGGTTTTATCGGACAAACTGATTGCTATTTTAGCTACTTTGGGAATGCCTAATGTGCGTTTCAATATTGAAATTAAAGCAGTTGACAATTATTACCAAAACGGTAAAGACGAAATTCAGTTTTTGTTTTCTGCGAATAAAGGAACCGATTTTGGTTTACTGAAAAAAGTAGCTTCAGGAGGGGAAATGTCTAGAATTATGTTAGCTGTCAAAGCGATTTTGGCACAATATTCAAAATTACCAACGCTTATTTTTGACGAAATAGACACAGGAGTTTCGGGAGAAATTGCCATTCGAATGGGAGAGATCATGAAAGAAATGAGTCAGACCATGCAGATTTTTGCCATTACCCATTTGCCACAAATTGCGGCTAAAGGAAATGCGCATTTTAAAGTATTCAAATCGACTGTTGGAGACGATACACAATCAGAATTGAAATTATTAAATACGGAGGAACGAGTACTAGAAATTGCCCAAATGTTATCTGGTGCAGTAGTATCTGACTCGGCTCTAATTCACGCCAAATCCTTGTTGAACTAAAGATTTGGTTTATATTTGCACACTACTAAACACGAATATTAATTAGAATTAAAGATATGATTATAGAACCTAGAATGAGAGGATTTATTTGCTTGACAGCTCACCCAGCTGGATGCGAGCAAAATGTAAAAAATCAAATTGCTTATGTACAATCTAAAGGCATTATTGACGGACCTAAACGTGTATTAGTAATTGGTGCTTCTACCGGATTTGGACTAGCCTCAAGAATTACAAGCGCTTTTGGTTCTAACGCTGCCACTTTGGGTGTTTTCTTTGAGAAAGCGCCTAGTGAAGGAAAAACAGCTTCGCCAGGTTGGTACAACTCTGCTGCTTTTGAAAAAGAAGCAACCAAAGCAGGTTTGTATGCTAAAAGTATCAATGGAGATGCTTTTTCTAACGAAGTAAAACAACAAGCGATTGAGTTGATTAAAGCCGATATGGGTCTTATTGATTTAGTAATTTATAGTTTAGCTTCACCAGTGCGTATGCATCCTACAACAGGAGTTTTACACCGTTCTACTTTGAAACCAATTGGAGGTACTTTTTCTAATAAAACAGTTGATTTCCATACTGGAAATGTAACACAAGTTTCTATCGAACCAGCGGTTCAAGAAGATATCGATAACACAGTTGTAGTTATGGGTGGTGAAGATTGGGCAATGTGGATGGATGCTTTGAAAGGCGCTAATGTTTTAGCTGAAGGAGCAACAACAGTAGCCTATTCGTATATTGGACCTGAAGTTACTGAAGCAGTTTACAGAAAAGGAACAATAGGTCGTGCCAAAGATCATTTGGAAGCAACCGCTTTTGAAATTACAAAAGACTTAGCTTCTTTGAATGGAAAAGCGTATGTGTCTGTAAATAAAGCATTGGTTACCCAAGCGAGTTCAGCTATTCCAGTAATTCCCTTGTACATTTCATTGTTATATAAAATCATGAAAGCTGAAGGAATTCACGAAGGTTGTATCGAACAAATCCAACGTTTGTTCCAAGACCGTTTATATTCAGGACAGGCTGTTCCAACAGATGATAATGGAAGAATCCGTATTGACGACTGGGAAATGCGTGATGATGTTCAAGCCCGAGTAGCTGCTTTGTGGAAAGAATCTACTACCGAATCGTTACCAGAAATTGGAGATTTAGCTGGATACAAACAAGATTTCTTGAACCTATTTGGTTTTGGATTTGAAGGCGTAGATTATTTAGCTGATACTAACGAAATGGTACAAGTACCAAGTATTTCGTAATTTCTGATTATATTACTATATAAATGCACCCAATTGGGTGCATTTTTTTTGATAAACCAAGAAGGTAACTATTTTTTGCAACCAATACGCTATAAAAACTATATTTGTTCCACAATCCAAAAACAACACTATATTTAATTTGAATATGCATTTTTCTCTTATTATACCTGTTTATAACCGACCTGATGAAGTAGATGAATTATTAGAAAGTTTGTCTAAGACCACGTATACTAATGATTTTGAAATTGTCATTGTAGAAGATGGTTCAACAATTCCGTGTGGAGAAGTAATTCAGAAGTACATGGCGCAGTTGAACATTGCCTATTATTATAAAGAAAATTCTGGGCCTGGCGACTCTAGAAATTATGGGATGTCTAAGGCGAGCGGTGATTATTTCATCATTTTTGACTCGGATTGTATTATCCCTGCTCAATATTTAGATGAAGTAGACAAAGCCTTGAAACAAGATTATGTGGATTGTTTTGGAGGTCCGGACAAAGCTTTGGATAGTTTTTCTGATATTCAAAAAGCCATTAACTTTGCCATGACGTCTTTCTTAACTACAGGTGGAATTCGTGGTGGTTCAGAGAAAATAGGGAAGTTCCAACCAAGAAGTTTTAATATGGGATTGTCCCGAAAAGCCTTTGAAGCGTCTAACGGTTTCGGTAATATTCATCCAGGAGAAGATCCAGATTTATCAATTCGTTTGTGGAATTTAGGATTTGAAACCCGATTGTTTTCTAAGGCATTTGTGTATCATAAACGCAGAATTGACTGGGATAAATTCTCTATTCAAGTGAGTAAATTTGGTAAAGCCCGTCCAATTTTAAATAGTTGGTATCCGGAACATAATAAATTGACTTTTTTCTTTCCAACCGCATTTATATTAGGTTTCTTTTTATCGGTAGCCTTATTGCTGTTGACTTTTGATTATTTTCTACAACTCTATATGTTGTACTTCTTTATTTTGTTTGTAACTTCAAGTATTCAAAATAGAAGTGTACGAATTGGTTACTTGTCATTAATTGCCGTTTGGAAACAATTTTATGGTTACGGTTTAGGATTTTTAGAATCGTATATCAAAGTCATTGTTTTAAAACGTCAACCCCAAGTAGCTTTTCCGTATCTGTTTTTTAAAAAGTAATTCATGACAAAAATTATTGGTTTAACAGGAGGAATTGGTAGTGGTAAAACAACCTTAGCAACTTATTTGAAGTCTCTTGGGATTCCAGTATTTATTGCTGATGATGAAGCCAAAAAGCTGATGCAATCTCCCGAAGTTGTGGCAGAGATACAAACTTTTTTTGGAAAAGCTATTTTCGAAAATGGTGTTTTGAACCGCCAACAACTTGCAGCTATAGTGTTTTCTAATTCTGAAAAGTTAAGCCAACTTAATGCCATCATTCATCCTGCAGTAAAAAAGCACTTTGAAATTTGGCTTGACCAATACCTGTCGGAACCATTTGTTGTCTACGAAGCCGCTATTTTATTTGAAAGTGGTAGTTATCAAAATTGTGATTATATCATTACAATAACCGCTCCGTTAGAAGATAGAATTTCGCGAGTAATGCAACGTGATAACAGTTCGCGAGATCAGGTTGTGGAGCGAATTAATGCACAATGGACCGACGATCAACGAGCTGCAAAAAGTAATTATGTTATTGACAACACTTCCGCACAACTAGCACAACTAGAAATCGATAAAATTCTTAAAATTTTAAAGAATTAGCAATACAATGATTAGATGTTAATATTTGGTTAATGTATTATTTACTATATTGTTAAAATACTAAATTTGTTTCGATGAGTAAGCTATTCTTTAGATTGTTGGTTTTGTTAATGAGTTTATCCCTAATTGGGATTATACTCGTGCAAGTGTATTGGTTTAATACCTCATTAGAAAACAATGAAGAGCAATTTAAATTTCACGTTAAACAGGTTTTGGGAAATGTTGCTGAAAAATTGCAAAAACAAGAGGCGTATAGTTTTTATGATCGGTACAATAAGCTAAAAGACAGTACGGGTAAAATTCCTAAAAAAGATGATTTACTGCAATTCACATACGTACAAAAGAACTTAAAAACCAATAAAACTATTGTGTATTCCAATAGTATCATTGAGGAGGATTTTGATATTAAATCGTCTTTATTTGATAAAAAATCAGATAGTTCAAAATTATTTAAAAGTTTTAGTTCTAAACGAGTTACAGAGATTTACAATACAAAACCATTGGAAAACTCGATGCTTTCTCAAAGTTTGATACCGGATGAGCGTATTGAAAAATCAGGAAGTTTAGATGTATTAGATAATGC
>CAYWFQ010000044.1:0-15800 GCA_964457505.1 uncultured Flavobacterium sp. | reverse complement strand
ACTTGACGAGTAGATGAAGCACGAATTCCTAATTTGTGTTCTTCTTCTCCAAAAGATATTCCGTTGTCTTGTGAATTTTCTAAGATAAATCCTGTAATGTTTTTATCGTCTTCAATTCGAGCAAAAACAATAAAAAGTGAACAAAATCCAGCGTTAGAAATCCACATTTTTTGTCCTGTAATTTTGTAGTGTGTTCCATCTTCAGATAAAACAGCTTTTGTTTTTCCTGAATTGGCATCACTTCCTGCGCCTGGTTCCGTTAAGCAATACGCTCCAAACCATTCTCCAGAAGCTAATTTGGGAACGTATTTTTGTTTTTGTTCTTCGGTTCCATATAAAGTAATTGGCATGGTTCCAATTCCTGTATGTGCGCCGAAGGCAGTTGAAAATGAACCTGTTGCTCCCGAAATGTAATCGCAAACCAAACAAGTATCAACGAATCCCATTCCCATTCCGCCGTATGACTCAGGAACGGCAATGCTCAAAAATCCCATTTCACCTGCTTTACGCATGGTTTCTTCGGTTAATGCATAATCTTTCTTTTCAAAACGGTCTTTAAAAGGCCAAATTTCTTTGTCTACGAATTCTTTTACCGAATCACGCATCATCAATTGTTCTTCTGAAAAATCTTCGGGTGTGAATATATTTTCACATTTAGTTTCTTTAACTAAAAACTGTCCACCTCTGGTTATATCTTCCATAAATTATTTTTTTTACTATTGTTTAATTTATCAATGTTGTTGAATTATAATATCTCGTAGATACCTGCAGAACCTTGACCTGTTCCCACACACATACTTACGATTCCGTATTTGCTACCTCGGCGTTTCATTTCGTCAAATAATTGTACTGATAATTTAGCTCCTGTGCAACCCAGTGGGTGTCCTAAAGCAATAGCGCCACCATTAACGTTTACAATGTCAGGGTTTAAACCTAATTCACGCACTACAGCTAAAGATTGGGAAGCAAAGGCTTCATTTAATTCAATCAAATCGATATCGTTTAAAGTCAATCCAGCTTGTTTCAATGCTTTCGGAATGGCTTTTACAGGTCCAATTCCCATGATTCTTGGTTCAACTCCTGCCGAAGCGTAATTGACTAAACGTGCAATTGGTGTCACTCCTAATTCTTTAACCATTTCTTCACTCATGATTAAAACAAAAGCAGCTCCGTCACTCATTTGAGACGAGTTACCAGCAGTTACACTTCCATCAGCTGCAAAAACTGGTTTTAAATTTCCTAAAGCAGCTATATTAGTATCAGCTCTTGGGCCTTCATCTTTTGTTACTGTATAGTTTTTTGTTTCTTTTTTACCGTTTTCGTTTATGAATGTTTGTTCAACAGTAATTGGAACTATTTGTTTGTCAAATTTCCCTTCCGCTTGCGCTTTTAAAGCTTTTTGGTGTGAGTTGAAAGCAAACTCATCTTGGTCTTCACGTGAAATTGAGTATTGTTTGGCAACGGCTTCAGCGGTTAATCCCATTCCCCAATAGTAATCTTCATTTCCTGCAGCAGCCACACCATAATCTGGAGTAGGTTTGTAACCTCCCATCGGAATAAAGGACATACTTTCAGCACCTCCCGCTATAATACAATCGGCCATACCGCTTTGAATTTTAGCAGTTGCCATACCGATAGTTTCTAATCCAGATGCACAATATCTGTTTACGGTTACACCTGGTACATCAGTAACTTTTAATCCCATTAACGAAATTAAACGACCCACGTTCAATCCTTGTTCTGCTTCTGGCATGGCATTGCCTACCATCACGTCGTCGATACGTGTTTTGTCAAAATCAGGCAACTCATTCATCATGAATTGAATGGTTTCTGCAGCCAATTCATCAGGTCTTTTGAATCGAAAAACTCCTTTTGGTGCTTTACCAACGGCTGTTCTGTATGCTTTTACTATATATGCTGTTTTCATAATTTTATTTTTTTGGAACGCAGATTAATATCTAATTTCTCAACGGTTTTCCTTTGGTTAACATAAACTGAATTCTTTCCAAAGTCTTTCTTTCCGTACACAAACTCAAGAAAGCTTCACGCTCAATATCTAACAAGTATTGCTCACTTACTAAGGTAGGTTCAGATAAATCACCACCCGCCATTACATAAGCTAATTTGTTAGCAATTTTTCGGTCATGTTCTGAGATGTATTTACCTGCTTGCATTTGGTCTGTTCCAACTAAGAACATTCCTAATGCTTGTTTTCCAAGTACTTTAACGTCTTTTCTTTGAATAGGTTGCGTGTAGCCTTGTTCCGCCATTTGAAGCGCCACTTGTTTAGCAACAGCAATTTGTCGGTCCTTATTAACTACCACAATATCTTTTCCTTTTTGTAAAACCCCCATATCAAATGCCTCATAAGCAGATGTGGCTACTTTTGCCATTCCAACGGTTAAGAAATATTCTTGTAATACATTCAATTCGACATCATTTTTATGGAATAAATCCGAAGCACGTAGCGCCATTTCTTTAGAACCACCACCACCAGGAATTACTCCAACGCCAAACTCAACTAATCCAATATAGGTTTCAGCAGCTGCTACTACTCGGTCAGCGTGCATGGTCATTTCACAACCACCTCCTAATGTCATTCCGTGAGGAGCAACAATTACTGGAGCTGCCGAATAACGCACTCGCATCATCGTGTCTTGGAACATTTTGATAGCCATGTTCAATTCGTCGTATTCTTGCTCCACTGCCATCATGAAAATCATTCCAATATTGGCACCCACAGAGAAATTTGCACCTTGATTTCCAATAACCAAACCGTTGTATTCTTTTTCGGCTAAATCAATAGCTTTGTTAATTGCCTGTAAAACATCACCACCAATGGTATTCATTTTGGATTGGAATTCTAAATTTAAAATTCCGTCGCCTAAATGTTGGATAATGGCTCCACTATTACTCCAAACTTTTTTGCTTTCGCGAATGTTATTTAAAATGATAAAAGCATCTTGTCCAGGTACTTTAGCTTGCGATTTTGAAGGAATGTTGTATGCGAAAGTAGCTCCTTCTTTTACAGTGTAAAAACTGGTACTTCCAGCCGCAACCATTTCGTTTACCCAAGCTGCTGGTTCATACCCTTCAGCTTTCATTAATTCGATTCCTTTTTCAACGCCAATAGCATCCCAAATTTCGAATGGTCCATTTTCCCATCCAAAACCAGCTTTCATAGCATCGTCAATTTTGTAGAAATCATCTGAAATCTCCGGAATTCTGTTCGAGCAATAGGCAAACATGGCAGCGAAATTTTTTCTATAAAATTCGCCTGCTTTGTCTTTTCCTTTTACCAAAACTTTGAAACGATCAATCGGTTTATCAATTGTTTTGGTTAATTCTAAAGTAGCGAAAGACGCTCTTTTAGACGCTCTATATTCCAATGTATTCAAATCTAAAGACAGAATTTCTTTTCCTTCTTTTTTGTAAAAACCTTGTCCCGTTTTGCTTCCCAACCATTTGTTTTCCATCATTTTGGAAATAAAATCAGGAAGTTGGAACAAGTCGTGTGCTTCGTCATTTGGGCAGTTTTCATATAACCCGTTGGCAACGTGTACCAAAGTATCTAATCCTACGACATCCACTGTTCTAAATGTAGCCGATTTTGGGCGACCAATAACTGGCCCAGTCAATTTATCTACTTCTTCAATAGTCAATCCCATTTCTTTCACCAAATGGAATAAACTTTGAATCCCGAAAATTCCAATTCGGTTCCCAATGAACGCAGGTGTATCTTTAGCAACAACTGAAGTTTTACCCAAGAATTTAGAACCATATTCAGTTAAGAAATCCAAGACTTCCGGATTGGTTTTTGGTCCAGGAATGATTTCGAATAATTTTAGGTAACGCGCTGGATTAAAAAAGTGCGTCCCGCAAAAATGCGCTTGAAAATCATCAGATCGACCTTCGCTCATAAATTGAATCGGAATTCCAGAAGTATTTGAAGTAACCAGTGTACCCGGTTTTCTGTATTTGTCGATTTGTTCAAACACTAATTTTTTGATATCCAAACGTTCTACAACTACTTCAATAATCCAATCGCAAGACGCAATTTTGGACATATCATCAGTTGTATTGCCGGTGGTAATACGGTTGGCAAATTTGATGTTGTAAATAGGAGAGGGCTTTGATTTTAAAGCATTCGCTAAATGATCATTAACTATTCTATTTCTAACCGCTTTGCTTTCTAGAGTTAAACCCTTTTTTTCTTCAACTTCGTTTAATGCATTTGGCGCTATGTCAAGAAGTAACACCTCTAATCCTATGTTAGCCAAATGGCACGCAATTCCAGAACCCATTATTCCAGAACCTACAACCGCTACTTTTTTAATGATTCGTTTCATCTTTTACTATATCCGTTTGATTAAATATGCTTTTCTCTTGTATTAATTCGTTTATCGTATCTGATACTTCCATAAAATGGTTAAGTTTTTCAGGAGAAACGTGCTGTTTGATTGTCTCATTAAATTTGAGAACCGTACTTTTTGAAAGATCTCTTTTTTCTTTGCCTAAATCCGTTAAATAAATTAAAACTCCTCGACCATCTAATGGATTCTTTTTACGGATAATTAATCCTTTGTCTTCCATGGATTTTAATGTACGAGTAAGACTTGATGCTTCCATCCCCATTTTGGCCCCCAACGTAGTGGAAGGTGTTCCTTTCTCTTTGTCAATGCTAAGTAAAACAAAACCGGTTGCCATAGTTGCACCATATTTTGAAGCTTCTTCATTATACATTCTGGAAACGGCCTGCCAGGTTGCCCTAAGAATATAATCTATAGTTTTATCTTTCATTTAATTTATTGTAACGATTCAAATGTAGGAAATAAATACTATGCACGCATAATAAAATTTATTTTTTTTTCAAAAAAAAAACTCCCTAATGCTTTACAAAGGGAGTTTTGAATTTAGAAAACGGATTCTAATTGTATATTTTATTGAATAAGTCTAGGTATTTTTCCATAACTACTTTACGTTTTAATTTGAGTGTTGGAGTTAAATGTCCTCCTTCAATACTCCATAAATCTGGGGTTAGTTCAAAACGTTTTATTTTTTCCCAATTTCCAAACTTCTCGTTTAAGTTATCGACTTCCTCTTGAATACGCTCAATTACTCTAAGATTAGAAACGATTTCTTCATTTGTAGTACCAATAGTAATTTTGTGAATTTTAGCCCATTCCTTAACGAAATCAAAACTAGGTTGTATAAAAGCTGCAGGCATTTTTTGGCCATCTCCAATTACCATAATTTGTTCAATGAAACGGGATTGCTTCATCGTATTTTCAATTAACTGAGGCGCAATGTATTTTCCGCCAGAGGTTTTGAACATTTCTTTTTTACGATCTGTGATTTTTAAAAAACCATCAGCATCAATTTCTCCAATATCTCCAGTGTGGAAATAATCATCAGTCATCACTTCTGAAGTAAGTTTTTCATCTTTGTAGTACCCCATCATCACATTTGGTCCTTTACAAAGAATTTCACCATCTTCGGCAATTTTAACGGTAACTCCATCTATAACTTTCCCCACAGTTCCTACTCTGAAACCAAAGTTTCGCGTATCATTTACAGTAATAACGGGAGAAGTTTCTGTCAAACCATATCCTTCCATTACTGGGATTTCAGCAGCTGCAAAAATACGCGCCAGTCGGGTTTGTAAAGCAGCACTTCCAGAAACCATTAAGTCTAGATTACCTCCCAAACCTTCTTTCCATTTACTAAATATAAGTTTACGTGCAATTTTTAGTTGGAATTCATACCACCAACCATTCGCGCCATACGGCTCATATCGCAATCCTAATTCAATTGCCCAAAAGAAAAGTTTCTTTTTGATGCCAGTTAAGAGTGTTCCTTTTGCAATAATACTGTCGTATACTTTTTCCAATAATCTTGGTACAGCCGACATTACATTTGGTTTTACCTCTTTAATATTGTCGCTGATTTTGTCTATAGATTCACCAAAGTATACAGATACACCATAATACTGGTATAAATACAAAATCACTCGTTCGAAAATATGACAAATGGGAAGAAAACTTAGAGCACGACTTTTTCCTTGTTCAAAGGGAATACGCGGAGCACTATTAATTACATTAGAAACGATATTGTGATGCGATAACATGACACCTTTTGGGCGTCCAGTAGTACCAGAAGTATATATAATTGTAGCTAAATCTTCTGATGATACGTTGTTTTTTCTATCTTCAACTTCATTTTGGTTGCTTTCGTCTTTTCCTAGTTCCAATAATTCAGACCAATGTTTACATCCTTCTATTTTGTTGAATGAATACACCTCTTTTAATGTAGGAACATTAGATTTGATTGCATTAACTTTTCTTAAAACTTCGATGTCTGAAACGAAGCAATAGATTGATTCAGAATGATTTAATATATATTGATAGTCATCTTCAGAGATGGTTGGGTAAATAGGTACTGTTTGTGCTCCTGTTTGTAAGGCACCAATATCCATTATATTCCATTCTGTTCTATTATTAGAAGAAATAATTGCGATTTTATCATTTTTTTGGATACCTATACGGAGTAACGCTCTTGAAATTGCATTAGCTTTTGCAATGTATTCATCTGTTGATGTTTTTATCCATTCCCCGTCTTGTTTAGTAACTAAAGCATCGGCAATATTAAAGTTTTCTTGCTGATAATAAGGAAAGTCAAAAAGTCTTGTAATTGAAACCATGAATTGAAAATTTGATGCAAATTAATTAAATTATGCGGATTCGCAATAATTATTGATAATATTAAATAGTATGTATGAAATGTCTATTTTTGAAAAGTATAATTATTTAATACTACAATGAATCGATTTCCAAGGTTTCAAGAATATAAAACACTGTTTTTTAGAATTATATTAGCATATTTGTTTTACTTCATAGCTCGAATATTATTCTTTATTTACAATCGAAATTTAATTCAAATAGATGGTGTAACCGATATTGTATCGATGTGTTACCATGGTTTGGCTTTTGATACTGCTTCTATTTTATATTTAAATTTGTTGTTTATCGTTTTTTCGATACTTCCATTTCGAATTAATCCCAATAAGAAGTATCAAACTTTTTTATTCTATTTGTATTTTATCCCGAACCTTCTTGGATATGCTACTAATTTTATTGACTTTATTTATTATCGTTTTAATTTTGGAAGATCAACGATTGCTGCTCTCGACTCTTTAAAACATGAAAGTAATAAGTCTTTATTGCTGATGAATTTCGTATTTCATTATTGGCATGTTTTTGTATTGTTTTTTCTGATATCTTTTTTATGGATATTTCTCTATAAGAAGATTTCGATACCAGTCACCAGACACCATTCTGGCGTAGTCTATTTTGGAACATCAACAGTTGGGTTTTTAGTTATTGCGACTCTTATTATCGGTGGAATTAGAGGTGATTTTAAGAAGAGTACCCGACCTATTAATTTGATTGATGCTAGTAGAGATGTTAAAAACGTTTCTCAAGCCGATGTTGTCTTAAATACGCCTTTTGCTTTGATTCGAACGATGTTTAGCAACAATTTTAAAAAAATGAATTTTGTTGATGCAACTACAATTGATTCTTTGGTTCAACCTATAAAACACTATAAGAATAACCCGAAATCCAAACCTAATATTGTTATTTTTATTCTAGAAAGTAACGCAAAAGAATATTTTGGTTCGTTTAATAAAGATTCTAACATTCCTAATTATGAGGGATATACCCCTTTTGTAGATTCTTTGGCGCAACACAGTATAATTTATACGAATGCATATGCTAATGGCTATAAATCCATACATGCGATGTCTTCCGTATTAGCTGGAATTCCATCATTTAAAGATGCGTTTACCTCTTCACCTTATCCCAAACAAAAGACAGAGTCCTTAGTTTCTACTTTAAAGAGCGAAGGATATGCTACTTCTTTTTTTCATGGTGCGCCAAATGGTTCGATGGGTTTTTTAGGCTATGCTAATATTTTGGGTTTTGATCATTATTACGGAAAGACCGAATATAATAATGATGATGAATTTGATGGCGTTTGGGGAATTTGGGATGAACCTTTCTTTCAATATTTTAATACCACAATTAGCAAAGAAAAACAGCCCTTTATGGCTACGCTTTTTTCAGTAACTTCTCATGAGCCGTATCAGATTCCAGCAAAGTACAAAGGAAAATTTCCAAAAGGCGATGTCAATATTCACCAATGTATTGGCTACACCGATTATGCTTTGAAACAATTTTTTGCTTCTGCAAAGAAAGAAGCGTGGTTCAATAATACCATTTTTGTGTTTGTAGGCGATCATGGAAACACCATTTTTTATGATGAGTATAAGAAAGAAATGAATAAGAATGCGGTAGCTATGATGATTTACAAACCTAATTCTGATTTAGTAGGGGAGAACAAAGACTATGCACAACAAATCGATTTATATCCCACTATTTTAGACTTAATTGGCTACAATAAACCATTTAGAAGTTGGGGCAGAAGTCTTGTTGGTGATAAAGTGGTTCAACCATTTGTAATTCGCTATTCTTCTAATTTGTACCAATTCTTGAGCGGTAATTACATCTGTACTTTTGACGGCAATAAAGTAGTTGGTTTTTATGCCAAAAAAGATAAAGATTTGAAACACAATTTAATTTCAAAGAGAAACGCTGAAATGGATCTAATTGAAATAAAATGTAAAGCTACTATCCAAGACTACATGGCAAGAGTAATGGATAAAAAATTAGCACAACACTAATCTGTTGTTTGTATTTATAATAAAAAAGCGACCATTTGGTCGCTATTTGATTATCTATTTTCAATCCATTTTCGAGCATTGACAAAGGCTTCTTCCCAAGGGGTAACTTCGTCGTTTCTATCTTTTGGATAATTAGCCCAATTCCATTGAAAAATCGAACGTTCAATATGAGGCATCATCACTAAGTGACGACCTGTTGCGTCACAAAGCATGGCGGTATTGTAATCAGAACCATTTGGATTCGCAGGATAACCTTCGTAACCGTATTTAGCAACAATATTGTAATTTGCTTCTCCCATTGGTAAGTTAAATTTTCCTTCACCATGCGATACCCAAACACCTAAAGTGCTTCCTGCCAAACTAGACAACATCACCGACTTGTTTTCTTGCACTTTAACTGAAGTAAAAATACTTTCGTGTTTGTGACTGTTGTTATGGTGCATTTTTCCGTGTACTTCGTGTTCTGGATTGATTAATTCCAATTCCATGAACAATTGACATCCGTTGCAAATTCCTACCGATAAAGTATCTTTTCTTTTGTAGAAATTGGTCAAAGCTGTTTTTGCTTTTTCATTGTATAAAAAGGCACCCGCCCAACCTTTAGCTGATCCTAAAACATCTGAATTAGAAAAACCACCAACGGCTCCAATAAATTGAATGTCTTCCAAAGTTTCACGACCCGAAATCAAATCGGTCATGTGAACGTCTTTTACATCAAATCCAGCTAGGTACATCGCATTCGCCATTTCGCGTTCCGAGTTACTTCCTTTTTCACGAATAATCGCTGCTTTAGGACGAGGTTTGCTAGCGTCAATAACTGGTTTTTTCCCTGTAAAATGAGTTGGAAAATTAAATTGTAAGGCTTGGTATTTATAATTGTCAAAACGCTCTTTAGCAGTTCCGTTTTTAGCTTGTTTTTGGTCTAATAAATACGAAGTTTTGAACCAAATATCGCGGTATTCTGCAATGCCTAATTTCCAATCCGCTATTTCTAAACTAGCTGTATTTGTCGCTTTACCAATTTTAAAGAACTCAATTTGATTGGCGTTTAATTTTGCTTCTACTTCAACATCTGATTTCGCCTGAAGTACCAATCCGATATTTTCTGCAAAAAGAATTTTAATAAGGTCTTTTTCTGCAAAAGCACTAAAATCCAATTCCGCACCTAAATTGACATCGGCAAAACACATTTCTAATAGTGTAGTGATTAAACCACCACTTCCAATATCGTGTCCAGCTACAATTTGGTTGTCACCAATTAATTCCTGAATGGTATTGAATGCTTTTTTGAAGAAAGCCGCATCTTTAATAGTTGAAGTTTCAGAACCAATGGTATTCAAAATCTGTGCAAAAGAAGAACCGCCTAATTGAAATTGGTCTTGCGACAAATTGATATAATAAATAGATCCAGCCATCATTCCCTCGCTAGGGAATCTCAATACTGGTTCTACTACTTTTCTAATATCTGTACAATTTCCACCTGCCGAAATAATCACTGTTCCCGGTGCAATTACTTCATCATTAGGGTATTTTTGCTTCATCGAAAGCGAATCCTTTCCGGTTGGAATATTGATTCCTAATTCGATAGCAAAATCCGAACATCCTTCTACAGCAGCATACAAACGCGCATCTTCCCCTTCATTTTTACAGGCCCACATCCAGTTGGCTGAAAGCGAAATTCCTTTCAATCCGTCTTTAATTGGTGCCCAGATAATATTCGATAAAGATTCGGCGATAGCATTTCTGCTTCCCGCTACTGGATCGATCAAAGCAGCAATTGGTGCGTGACCAATAGAGGTTGCAATTCCTTCTTTACCGTTGTAATCCAATGCCATTACACCACAATTGTTCAAAGGCAATTGTAAAAGGCCAACACATTGTTGTTTGGCAACTTTTCCTCCTACACAACGATCGACTTTATTTGTCAACCAGTCTTTACTAGCTACCGCTTCTAACTGCAATACTTCTTTTAAATACGAAGTAAATTGTGTAGCATCGTATTGAACGTCTTTATAGTTATAAGTTACCGTTTTATCAGTCATTATGGTTTTTGGCGAACTTCCAAAGAAATCTTCCAAAGCATAATCCATTGGTTTCAACCCAGTCGATTTTGATTCGAAAGTAAAACGATGGTCAGCAGTTACGTCACCCACTTGGTACATTGGCGAACGTTCTCTATCGGCAATGCGTTGTAAGGTATCGATGTCTTTTTGACCAATTACCAATCCCATTCTTTCTTGCGATTCGTTTCCAATGATTTCTTTAGCAGAAAGTGTTGGATCTCCCACAGGCAATTTGTCTAAATCAATCAATCCTCCTGTTTCTTCTACTAATTCTGAAAGACAGTTCAAGTGTCCACCCGCACCGTGATCGTGAATCGATACGATAGGGTTGGAGTCGCTTTCTACCAAACCACGAATGGCATTGGCAGCACGTTTTTGCATTTCAGGATTGGATCGTTGGATCGCATTCAATTCGATACCCGAACCAAAAGCACCCGTATCGGCTGAGGAAACGGCAGCGCCTCCCAATCCGATGCGGTAGTTTTCACCGCCTAAAATTACAATTTGGTCCCCCAATTGCGGTTCATGTTTTTGAGCTTGCTCGGCTTTTCCGTAGCCAATTCCGCCCGCTTGCATGATTACTTTATCATAACCAATTTTGCGATTATTTTCTTCGTGTTCAAAAGTTAAAACCGAACCGGTAATTAGGGGTTGCCCAAATTTATTTCCAAAATCAGAAGCACCGTTGGAAGCTTTAATTAAAATATCCATTGGAGTTTGGTACAACCATTTTCTTTCTTGAACACCATTTTCCCAATTTCTATTATTTTCCAATCGAGAATAGGAAGTCATATACACCGCAGTTCCTGCTAAAGGCAACGAACCTTGACCTCCTGCCAAACGGTCGCGAATTTCTCCTCCAGACCCAGTTGCAGCTCCGTTGAAAGGCTCCACAGTTGTTGGAAAATTATGTGTTTCGGCTTTTAATGAAAGCACCGAATCAAATTCTTTTTCTTGGTAAAAATCAGGTTTGTCAGCACTTTTTGGTGCAAATTGTGTCACTTTTGGACCTTTTACAAATGCCACATTGTCTTTGTAAGCCGAAACAATATCGTTTGGATTTTCTTGAGACGTTTTCTTGATTAATTTGAATAAAGAAGTTTCTTTTTCTTCTCCATCAATTACGAAAGTTCCGTTGAAAATTTTATGACGACAGTGTTCTGAATTGGCTTGAGAAAAGGCAAAAATTTCAGAATCAGTTAATTTCCGACCCAATTTAGTCGATAAATTATCTAAGTATTCCACTTCTTCTGGGCTTAAAGCTAAACCTTCTGTTTTGTTATACGCATCAATATCTTCAATTTCTAAAATTGGTTCTGGATTGACATTGATGGTGAAAATATCTTGGTGTAATTCGGTGTATTTTTGCGAAAGCATTGGGTCGAAATCGGTAAAATCTTCCGTAGCGTAATGAAATTCTTCAATACGAATGATTCCAGAAATCCCCATGTTTTGAGTAATCTCAACCGCATTGGTACTCCAAGGCGTAATCATTGTGGCACGTGGACCAACAAAAAAATCCGCTAGTACGGATTTTTCAATTTTATGCGCGTCGGCAAAAAGCCAGTTTAGTTTTGAAATGTCTTCAGCCGAAATTTCTCCTGAAGTTACAGTATTGCTTGTTTGAACGGCAAAAACAGTTTTGCTTTGGTTTTCAAAGAAATGAATCATTGTATTGGGTTTGTTGTATTGTGATGCAAATTTAGTTTAAATAAATAGTTCGAGCAAGAATCAAAAGCAAAGACTTATGAAAAATTAGTTAACAAAAGGCTTGTTTTGGTAAGCACCCAAATCCGGTGGTACAGTTCTCGTTTTTCCTAAAATATCGAGCGGAATTAAATAGTTTAAATTTCCTTTGGCAACAGCCGGAGAAGTTCCGTCAATATTGAGTTTGTTTTTAATACTACTTTGGAATTTAGGATCTTGGTTTAAGATAATTCCATTGTACCGAGTGGCATCTGTTGTAAATTGATACAACGGATTTGCTACCGCTGATTTCGAATCAAATTTAATCAAGCAATTATTGAATTGGTATTCAAAAGCAGCTGTTGTTTTTTTATTCAGTTCCAATTCGTTAGAGTAGGAGCCATAAATGATGCAATTGTTGAAAGTGGCTTTACTAAGCGCATTCGTTTCGGGAACTGCTCCCAATCGGTAATTGCTTAATGCAACTGCCATTTGGTTTGAACTATTCCAATTGTTGTTGAAAGTACAATGAGTAAAGGTGTAATTACCACCATAAACGCAAGCTAAACTTGCTTCTCCTGCATTGTTGATTACCAAATTTTCAGCAGTTATTTTTGCGTTTTGGGCTAATATTCCATAGTGGGTAGAATTGTAAATCTGTGAATTTTTGATGCTTGTATTACTTCCATTGTTGTTTTGAATTAACAATCCGATGGATGCGTTTTTAATCGTTAAGTGATTGATAATATTGTTGGTAGCGCCTTCGTTGAGCCAAATAGTTTCCCATTGTCCTGTAACATTAGCGTAATCAGATTGTAATCGATCACCTTGAAAAATAACTTCGTTTTCGAGTTGGCTTGTTGCAGATTGACTACCATTAATTTGTACCGAAGCATTGTTACCTACAATCAATCCAGAATTGGCATGAAAATACACTCTTGCACCCGCATCAAAAACAGCGATTTTTCCCGAAGGAACGCCGGCATATCCATAAATTACGTAGGCTTTTTGATTGGTAAAATGCAATTGAGAATCTTCTAAATAAAAACCTTCTAGTTTTTTACCTCCAACAGCAAGTGTTTCTTTGGTACCGTTAGCCAAACGTTGCGGAAAGAGAAAAACAGCGTCTTTCACTAAAGTAACTAATTCTACTTTTTGAAGATTTGCACCGCTATCAAATTCAATTTGGTCGGTGTATAAAAAATCGTTGGTATTGGCGTCTGCAGAATTAACGGTTGTTTCGATGAAAATGTACAGACTGTCTTTAGCTAATAGCGTGACATCTTCAAAAAGCTTCCCTTGTTTACCCGACATGCCGTCAACGGTCATTCGGAATTTGGAATTCAAACCTTTGCTCAATTTGATAGAAGGAATGTGAATATCTTCATTACTATTATTGTATACCTTGAGTTGGTAAGTACTCGAACTAATAGTACTAAAAACGGTGTCTAAATATATCGTATCATTCGAAAAAATTAAATCTCCTTTACTTGCAACAGTTTCAAAATCGGAACGGCAGGCACAAACCGTAACTAGGATTCCGATAAGAAATAACAATCGATTCAGTTGCATGGGTATAGTTTTTTGGTAAAAATAATGAATAATTAGAAATTTATTGTAGTAGGTGGTTTAATATCAAAATAATCTCTGTTATCTTTCTTTCATTTTTATTTTATGACTTGTTATTTATATCCTATTTTTACATCTTTAAATGTAAACTATGACATTCGATAAACAAAAGATACTAGACTATTGCAATGGATATGCAGCAACCACTTTAATGGGAACTTTGCACATTGAATATGTTGATGCTGGAGAAGATTTTTTAGTGGCTACTATGCCTGTGAATTCTTCGGTACATCAACCAATGGGGTTATTACATGGTGGAGCAACTGTAGCTTTAGCAGAAAGTGTGGGAAGTGCAGCTTCAATGTTATTTGTAAATTCGGATTTGTTTGAAGTTCGCGGAATAGAAATCGCTGCTAATCATTTGAAATCCAAACGAGACGGAATCGTTACTGCTACCGCTAAAATTATTCACAAGGGGAGAAGTATTCACCTTTGGGAAATCCGAATTGTGGACGAAAAAGGCAGTTTAATTTCACTTTGCAAATTGACTAATATGGTGTTGCCAAAACGAAAAATCGAATAATAAGAAAACATTCCTATGATTTCATTAATCGATAAAATTGCTCTCCATCATCAGCAAAATTTACCTTTTGTAGTGTATTGTAAGCCTAATTCGAATACCGTTAAGGGTTTGTTTCAGGACAATGATACGTTATTTGAAGTTCGTGATTTTACCGAAAAAGGCTTCGTTTTTGCTTCTTTTGACGGAAGTCAAAACTACATTATTCCTGATAATGAATCGGAAGAATGGAGCGAAGATTGGATAAGTAGTCATGAAAGTATTTTGCAAAACGATTTTGATCTAAAAGAGGATGAATCAGCAAAAACTAATTTTCAGGAATTAGTGGGCAAAGGAATTCAAGCCATACAGAATGATGAATTTCAAAAAGTAGTTTTGTCCCGAATGGAAAGTGTCGCTGTTACTCATTTTGAATTGGTTACCACTTTTCAAAAATTGGTACAACAGTATCGTTCAGCCTTTGTGTATTGTTTGTACCATCCTAAAATTGGGACTTGGTTAGGAGCAACTCCTGAACAATTATTAAAGGCGAACACCACAAATTTTGAAACGATGGCTTTGGCGGGAACGCAAAAAGATACTGGAGCAGCAACTGTTATTTGGCAACAAAAAGAACAAGAGGAACAACAATTTGTAACTGATTATATTGTTTCAAAACTAAATAAGGTGAGTGCCGAAATTCGAGTTTCAGAGGCCTATAGTGTTAAAGCAGGTAGTCTTTGGCATATTAAAACGGATATTTCAGGTGTGTTTGGCGCCAATTTGAATTTAAAAAAAGCGATTCAGTTGTTGCATCCCACTCCGGCGGTTTGTGGTGTCCCCAAAGAAATTGCGAAAGCATTTATTATGGCTAACGAAGGTTATAATCGTAGTTTTTATACCGGATTTTTAGGCGAGTTGAATCGTGATTTTGCATCGGATTTGTTTGTAAATTTGCGGTGCATGCAAATTGAAAATAATCAAGCGCATTTGTATATGGGTTGCGGCATTACGAAAGACAGCAATCCAGAAAAAGAATGGAAGGAGAGCGTGAATAAGTCCATGACGATGAAACGAATACAATAGAAATAAAAAAAACAATTGCAATATCAATAACAATATCAAAAACAATATCAAAATAAAACTAAGATGAAATTAGATATACTAGCTTTTGGAGCACATC
>CAYWFQ010000043.1:14517-16287 GCA_964457505.1 uncultured Flavobacterium sp. | reverse complement strand
AAAAACAGCAATTAAGGCATAATCAAATTTTGATTACATTTGTTATCTAATCCATTCAAATGCTATTCAAACAAATTCGCATCGGAAAAAACGGAGTACCCTTTACGATATATAAACTCCGAACGATACCTGAAGGTGCTACCATACCCAATGCTTGGGGTGCCTTTTTGCGCAAATCTAAGTTGGATGAATTGCCGCAATTGCTCAATGTGTTGAAAGGCGAAATGACCTTAGTAGGCCCTCGACCCGATGTGCCAGGGTATGCTGATTTACTTCAAGGAGACGATCGCATCATTCTTACTTTAAAACCGGGGATCACCGGTTTAGCCTCCTTAAAATACCGCAACGAAGAACAACTTTTAGCGCAACAACCCCATCCAAAACAATACAACGATGAGGTTATCTGGCCCGATAAGGTACGTATTAACAAATGGTACGCTTCTAATCGTACGTTTTTAATTGATTTACAAATTATTTTTTACACGCTTATTCCTATTCCTTTTGATGTTGATGCGTTTATGGGTAATGGGTGAAAGGTGATGGGTGATGGGATATAGGAGTTGGGAGATAGGATATAGGAGTTGCGAGTTAAAGTTTATACCACAACATTGCCTCATTGCCACATCGCCCCATTGCCTCATTGGCTCATTGCCTCATTGCCTCATTGCCCCAATTCGGAAATAAATTTTATTACATATTGCTAATAATTCATTATATTTGTATTGTGAAAAGTAGTTATTTTAAACTGTATTTTTATGTCGAAAATAGTTTTTAGGAAAGATGTGTTGCAAACCAAAGCTTTGGTTAAAGCAGGACGAATTTCAGCAAAAAGAGCATTTAGTGGTTCAAAAGCATTGGGCTTGTCTGTTTCTTATATTAAAGACGGAATCATCTATGAAGAGGATTCAAATGGTAATACCCGTGTTAAAAGTCAAATTGAACCTTTAGTTGAAACATCTTTTAAAATTGAGAAAGGTTTAGTATTACATGCCAAGTAAAAAAAAGATACGCATTTTTGCAGGCCCCAATGGATCTGGAAAAAGTACCCTTTTTCACGAGTTCTCTAAAAATTATAATACAGGATTTTTTATTAATGCTGATATTTTAGAAAAAAAATTAGCAGATTCAGGTTTGATCGATCTAAGTGAATTAGGCTTGGATGTATCCCAACAAGACCTGGACGCTTTTAAGATATTAGCATCTTCTCAATCTTTATTTCATAAAGCTAATGAAGCAGGACATCAAATAGATGTTTTTGTAAAAGACAATTTCATAGTTGACGCTTCAAAAGAAACGCACAGTTATGAAGGGGCTTTTATTGCATCCTTTATTCGTCATATGCTTTTAATACAAAACAAATCATTTAGTTTTGAAACCGTAATGAGTCATACTTCAAAACTTGACGAAATTAAACACGTTGTTTCGTTAGGTTATCATGCATATTTATATTTTGTTTGTATTGATAGTCCTGAAGTAAATATTTCTCGAGTAAGTAATCGTATAGAAAAAGGAGGTCATAATGTTGCAGAAAATAAAATTATAGAACGTTATTTCAAAGCACTCGAAAACTTACATCTAGCACTTCCGCTATGTTATCGTGCCTATCTTTTTGATAATTCAGGGAAAGAACAATTGTTGCTTGCGGAGGTTTATAAAGGTACTATGGAGTTAAAGACCAATAAGTTACCTAATTGGTTTATTCGTTATGTTTTACCTTACTATACAAAATAATAGTATTATGGAGGGTAATAGGATAATTTGGTGATAGGT
>CAYWFQ010000043.1:0-14417 GCA_964457505.1 uncultured Flavobacterium sp. | reverse complement strand
TTACTATACAAAATAATAGTATTATGGAGGGTAATAGGATAATTTGGTGATAGGTGATAGGTGATGGGGTTATGAGTTAGTTTGAGGTTTTTGGTTTTAGAACACGGATTGGGATAATTGGAGAAATTTTTGAAATTGTAATTCCAGTAAATTGCTTAGAAGTAATTGTACCTTTGAAGGGAATATAGGGGTGTAAAAATATTCCACTGAAAACAAAAAAAATAAAAAGTCTTTAGCAAAATTGTCCCCTTGAGGTCCCGATAGCTATCGGGATTAGGGGTGTAGGGGAGTTTATTCAAAAAATATAATATATTTGTATAGCTACTTTTAAAAATGAAAAACAAAATCATTCCCTATAATCCCAAACTAAAAGAATACGCTAAAGAACTCCGAAAAAACAGCACACTTAGCGAGGTCTTGCTTTGGAAAAATATTAAAAATAAAGCGCTTGGTGTTCAATTTCATAGACAAGTACCCTTGTTAGAGTACATCGTAGATTTTTATTGTCATGAATTGATGTTAGCCATTGAAATTGATGGCGATAGTCATTTATATAAATATGAATATGATGTCAAGCGCCAAGGTGAATTAGAAAAAGAAGGTATTATTTTTTTACGATTTACAGATTCAGATATAAAACAAAATATGTTTTCGGTTGGTATAACGTTAGAACAAGTTGTGCAAGAATTAATTGACAAAAGAAACAATCGTTAACACCCCTAAAGTCCCCTCGAGGGGACAATTCCTAGAGTCGTTTTTTATTGGTTACGTTTTTATAGCGCATCGCAAACATCCCTAATCCCGATAGCTATCGGGACCTTGAGGGGACAATTCCTAGTGTCACTTTTTATTTGTTCTTAGTTTAAAGATGATTTGTAATGATTGTTTTTGGAACACGGATTTTCATAATTTGGGAAATCTTTAAAATTCTTGGATTTGTTTTTGAAGTTGTGTTTGTTCTTGAACTTGTTTTAGGAACTCGGATGACGGAGGCTGAGGTTCTCGAAGCCGTAGTTTTGGGAATGCGGATTTTGTTGAAAAGTGAAAAGTGAATGGTGATAGGTGATGGGATTAAAAGTTCGCGCAAATTATCAAATTTCCACATTGTCTCATTGCTTATTTTATGTTGTGTTATGCGAGGTGGTTTTATAAAAAGTATGTAAAACTTCTGTATTCTTCCATATAGTTTAAAATTTTGAAACCGAATTTTTTGTAATTTAATTCCTTAATTTAACAGTACAATTTAGGGCTTACTAGTAAGTTGATTACCATACGGTAAGGATAAAAAAAGGGGAAACAGGGTGCTTTTAGTGAGGAATAAAAAAGGCTACTGCTAAATTAAGGTTAAGCTGTAATTAATTTTTCTAATTTTTTATAAAAGCATTGTAAAAATAATTACATTTGAATGCTTTTTTTGAAAAAAACAAACAAAAACTGAAAGGCAAGGGCAATTCTTGTGATTTCATAAAACAATATAAATTATTTTTATCATGAAAATACAATTACAAAAAAGAGCTTCGTTTTATTTTGCTGTGTTGGCTTTTTTGATGGTTAACTTAGGCTGGGGGCAGGTGAGTATAACGTCAACTGGGATGCCATACACTCAAAACTTTGATGGATTAGCATCAACTACAGCTACAGGTATAACTTGGACTAATAATACTACAATACCAGGTTGGTTTTTGTTTCAAAGTTCAGGTTCTGCAATTACAACTTACAGTGCAGAAACAGGTAGTACAGGATCTTTTACCTTTAGTAGTTATGGTGCTACTAGTGGAGGAACTGAAAGAGCATTGGGTAGTGTTGCTTCCAGTGGATCATATTGGGGAAGCCCAGCAAGTGGGGCAGTTGCGGGTTACATCTCTTTAGGTATTATAAATGATACTGGTTCGACAGTATCTAGTTTTACTTTAAATTATAATGGTGAACAATGGCGTAATGGTAGTAATACTGCAACGCAAAGCTTAACAATGCAATATGGATTTGGAAACTCTTTTGCTACAGTATCTTCATGGACAAATGCCCCAACTAGTTTTAATTTTACTTCACCTGTTTTTGGTTCTACAGCTGCAGCAGTTAATGGAAACGTTGCTGGTAGAGTAAATAATTTAGGAGGAACAATTTCATCACTTTCATGGACTAATGGCACAACATTGTGGATCAGATGGGTTGATTTGAATGATTCAGGCAATGATCATGGATTAGCAATTGATGATTTTAGTATAACTTTAAATTCTTCAGGTTCAACCCCTCCAACTTTAACAGCAGCTTTAGGAGCAACAGTAGATGCTCCCTTTGATGTTACTTTTACGGATGATGCTACTTGGAGAGGAGCTATCACTGGAATTACGATTGGAGGAACAGCTTTAACAGCAGGTTATACTGTGTCTGCTGGTAAAATTACGTTTACGCCCTCTGCATCAAACCCTGCGGGTTTGCTTCAAACATCGGGTACTAAAAGTATTGTAGTTACGGCTACTGGATATTCCAATGCAACCGTTTCACAAGCAATTGGATCAGGATTGCCCTCTACTTTGACGGTTTCTACTCCTTTAGCAGCACCGACATCAAGCGGTGGAGTATTTGCTACTATGCCTGCTGTTACTGTTAAAGATCAATATAACAATGCAGTTTCTGGTGTTGTTGTAAATGCTGCTGTAACAAGTGGACAATCTTCTTCCTGGACATTGGGTGGTGCCTCACAAACCGCTACTACTAACGCTAGTGGCGTTGCTACTTTTTCTACCCTTACAGCTACTAATATTACTAGTCCTAGTATTCCTTATAGTACAGCTACTCTTACTTTTACTCCAGCTACAGGCACAGGTAGCGTCGCATCTGCATCGTTTACAGTTCCTGGTATATCACCAACCTTAACAGCTGCTGTAGGTGCCACTGTGGATACTCCTTTTGTTATTACTTTTACCGATAATGCAACATGGCGTTCTGCTGTAACAAGTATTACAGTAGGCGGTTCTGCACTTTCTGCAAGTGCTTATAGCACCACAACCGCAGGACAAATTACGTTTACTCCTTCAGCTTCAGCTTTATTGCAAACTGTTGGTTCTAAATCTATAATTGTAGTTGCTACTGGTTATTCAAATGCATCCCTAACACAAAGTATAGGAGTAGGAGCTCCTAATAAACTTGCAATGAATATTCAACCTACGGCACCATCTGTCAACGGTGGTGTTTTAGCTACACAACCTAAAGTAAATATTGTAGATCAATATGGGAACCTCACATCAAGTACTGCTAGTATAACTGCTTCAGCAACTCAAGGAACTTGGACTTTAGGAGGAACTACTGATGTTAGTGCAATAAGTGGCACAACTACTTTTGTGGGATTAACCGCTACAAGTGCTTCGCCTGTAACTGGCGCGACGATTACTTTTACAAGTTCTGGTTTAACAAGTGTTACTTCTGGAACATTCAATATTCCCTCACCGCCACCCACAAATGATAATTGTTCGGGTGCTATCGCTTTAGTAATGAATGCTTCAGCAGTAACAGGAAATGTGACAAGTGCTACTCAATCGTTAGCAGCATTTTGTGCTGGAACAGCAGATGACGACGTTTGGTATTCCTTTACCACGGCATATGCTGGTAATTATACTATTACTGTTGTAGGTTCTACTTCATTTGATGCTGTTGTTGATTTGCGTTCAGGCTCATGTAATGGAACAAATGTATCTTGTGCCGATGTTACAGCCTCTGGAGGAACAGAGGTTATTTCGGCAACTTTAGCCGCATCTACAACCTACTATGTTCGCGTGTATTCATTTGGTAGCACTATCCCTAGTACCACAACTTTTACTATAGGTGTAACTTCGCCTATTTTAACTGCACCAGTTGCTAATGCTGCTACAAACGTTGGTTCTGATAGTTTTACTGCTAATTGGAATGCGGTAGCGAATGCGCTTAATTACCAATTGGATGTATTCACCATTAATCCTCCTGGGGCTAACGAAGTATCGATTTCTGAAGGTTTTGAAGGAAGTGTTTTCCCTCCTTTAGGATGGTCTGCTACTGGATGGACATTGAGTACTACAGCAGGAGATTTTAATTCCGGTAATGCAGCAGCAATAGGGAGTTCCACTAATGGTACATTAACCACTAAAGAAGTTGCTTTTCCAAAGAGTTTAACTTTTTACTTGGGAAGAAGTACTAATTCAACTGCTAAAACATTAACGATTGAAGTTTCTACGTCGAGTGCCACAACAGGCTTTGCAACGGTAGCCACATATACACACTCCAATGTCCCTTCAGGATCTTATAATCAATATACGGTTGATTTGTCAGCCTATTCATTGAATCCAACTGTATTTATACGTTTTAATAAATCTTCAACTACCACTTCACCATGGCGTTTGGATGATGTTGTAGTAAACTCTGTAGCTCCTACTTATGTGTCCGGATATCAAAACTTATCGGTTTCAGGTACTTCACAGGAGGTTACCAGTCTAAGTCCGTTGACTACTTATTACTACCGCGTACGTGCTAAAGATTCTTATGGAGTATCTTCTTCAAATAGTAATACAATATCTGTAACCACTTACGCCGACATCTCCACAGCAGATTTCAGAAGTAAGGCTAATGGGGATTTTAGTTCCTTAAGTACTTGGGAATACTATACAGGAGTTCCATCTGTAGGAAATGCGGGTTGGATTGATGCTACTTCATTGCCATCTGGCAACAACAATATTACCATTTTGGCTACTCATGAAGTTGCTTTAACACAAAATGAAACTATTAACTCAGGTGCTACTATTACTGTTAATGGTGTTTTCAATACTAGTACATTTGCTTTACAAGGTGCAGGAAATCTTACCCTAGCTAATGGTGGAACTTTGAAAATTAAAAATTTAAACGCTACCGATGCCTATGCAGCAGCGGTTGGTATTACAGGAACGGCTACTTTAGCCTCAGGCTCTACCGTAGAATTGAATGGAGCGGCACAACAATTTTTAGGTGCCAGAACGTTTTCTAATTTAAAAATCAATAATGCAGCAGGTGTTGTGGCTAAAGGAGATCTTACTGTAAATGGTATTCTTGATTTATCAGCCAATCCGAATGCCACTAATGGAGCTTTGGAAATGGTAATTGACTATACAGGCTATGCTCAAAATCCTTATGGAACAGGAGATTATACGAATAGTACGGCTTCGTTTAACAATTTGAATTCGTATGTTTTAACCATGGGGCCAAGTGCTACCACGGTTGGTATTGGAGATGTTACAGGTAAAATACGTCGTACTAGTTTGGTTGACAATAGAACGTATTCATTTGGTAATGCTCATACGGAGCTTCGATTGAATTCGGTAAGTGGAAGTGCGATACCGTCTCAAATTACTGTTGTGGCTACGAGAGGTACTTATGGAACTCATATTGATAATACGGGTGGTGTTGCCATCAATGGAACTACGGCTAATCGAAATGCGGTACAGCGTTTGTATCAAATTTTAAGAACCGGCGGTGATGTGGCTTCTCGCTTTACATTAAGAATGGCTTATGAAGATGGGGATTTGAATGGAAATACGGAAGCCAATTTGGTTTCTTGGGATCATCATTTGCCTTATGGTGCCATTACGCCTCATGAGCATGGAAAAACAAGTGCTAATGCAACAGAAAATTGGGTGGAATTGAGCAATCATTCGGTTAATTACTTAGCTACAGAAGGAGCTACTGCTTTTACGAAATATTGGATGTTGTCTGCTAAAGAATCTTTAAATGATTACGAATGGTTAGGTGCCGTAGATGTACCAGGTCAAACCAATTGGAATGTAACTTCCAACTGGAAAAGTGGTAAAATACCTAATGATGCGGCAAATGTTTTTATTCCAAACGCGTCTGCAACTCTTTATGACCCTGTAATTAATACCAATAGTGGTTATGGTATTTTAGATGGTACTACAGTTACTACAGGACAAGTTAGAATGCGTACCTTAGAAATTGCTTCAGGCGGCGTTTTAACGGTAGCTTCGGGTACTGCTCCTACTATTACATTATATGGAGGACCTAATGTTGGTGGCGGAGGAATTAACTATGGTTCGTGGTTAAACAATGGTACTTTTACTGCCGAAAATAGTACTGTAGTGTTTGATTTTGACAATACAGCAACGGAATCTACCATTGCAGGTTCTACGTCTTTTTATAATGTTACCATTGCAAATGCTAAAAAAGCAACGCTGCAAGAAGATGCACAAGTCGCTATTGCGGGTACGCTTACCAATGGAGGGGTTCTAGATGCTACAACAAATTTAAATACCGTGATTTTTAACGGTTCTACGGATCAAACGGTAGTTGCTACCAATGGAAGTAATTTGGCTTACTACAGTTTAGAGTTGGGAGGAACTGGTGTAAAATCTTTTGCTACCGCTCCAAGTATTAAAGGCGATTTTATTCAGTCGGGTTCCGCTACAATTACAGTTCCTAGTCTTATTACTTTTAATGGTTCAGCCGCTCAAAATATAGTAGGTTTGAATTATAACAATATTGTTTTTTCAGAAGTTGGTACGAAAACATTTACGTCTAATGGTTCTTTAAGTAATACGGGAGCTGTAACGTTTTCAGGTACTCCGGGAGTGGTTGATTTTGATGGTGCTTCTGACAACTTGACCTTTGTATTAAAGTCAGATGCCTCAGGAACAGCTAGAATTGGTAATGCTTCCAATTGGACTATAAACGGAAAAGTAACGGCTGAGCGTTATATTCCTGCTAAACGCGCTTGGCGTTTGTTAACGGCTCCTTTGAAAGGAACTTCAAATACAAGTGTTTTTGCTAATTGGCAAGGAATAAATGGTGAAGGTATATTATTGTGGGGACCACAAGGAACTGCTTCTCCTAGCAATAGCAATAATGGTCTTCATTTAGGTCCACAAGCTAATATTTGGAGTTACAATAATGGTTGGGTTGCTGAGTCTAATACCAATACAGCTTCTTTGTTTGATACAGACAAGAATAAGTCTTATATTGTTTTCGCAACGGGTTCTCATGATAGTGGTAATATCGCAACAGGACAAGCAGCTACAACATTGCGTCCCAAAGGGTCATTAATCACAGAAGATGTTCTTTACACGGGTTTGGTTCAAAATCAATATCAATTGCTTGCTAATCCTTATGCTAGTCCGTTAAGTGTTTCTAGCCTAAGATTGGATAATCCTGATTTTGCTTTTTGGTTATTAGATCCAACATTAGGTTCTGTAGGAGGGTACTACACCTATGATGGCACGAACTGGGCGCCAACTCCACCAAATCAAGCATCTGGTCAGCCTGATAATAACAACATCCAAAGCGGACAAGGATTCTTCGTTCGTTCGGCATCAGCATCTCAGTTTACTATAAAAGAAGTTCATAAGACAACAGGTAATAGCAATACATGGTTTGAGAGATCAAGTTCAAGTGTTGAGGCGGATAAGATTCGTGTGTTGTTGTACAAGCAGCTTAATTCGCAATGGCAGTTGGCAGATGGTATATTGGCGGTAAATAGTGTTGGTGGTAATGATGGTGTTGATGGTGTTGATACGGGTAAGATGACCAATTTTAATGAGAATATTGCCTTTAGAAATGGTACTAGTAACTTGGCTATTGAATACAGAGGATTGCCTACCACGGGTACCGTTCAGCAGATGCGATTAACAGGAACTACGGTTCAGCCATATCAACTTCGTGTGAAGACGGAACACTATAGCAATAGTGGGTTGCAACCTTATTTAGAAGATACGCAGGCGGGTACATTCACCTTAATTCCAACGGATGGTTCGGATGTCGTTGTGAATTTTACAGGTATGGCAGCTACGGCTGCTGCTCCAGATGCACGCTTTAGAATTGTCTATCCAAGTGCTTTGGGTGTCGATGCGCCAGACGCTTTATCTGTGGGTGTATATCCTAATCCAACAGAAGAGGGAGTGTTTACGATATTGTTACCTTTAGCAGGAGAAACGGCACGTTATACCTTAACGAACCTAGTGGGGCAAGAGGTGCAACAAGGAACATTAGATAGTGTTTCGTCTAGGGTTTCGGTTTCTTCTCTGCAAGGAGGGGTTTATTTGTTAGAAGTAAACCAATCGGGTAAGCGCTTCACTACTAAATTAATTATTAAGTAAAAATGGTAAATAAGATGAAAACAGTACGTAAAATAGAGTTGGGTTTTTACTTGATGGTATTGAATTTATGGAGTTTTACACTGGTAGCTCAGGATGAAGATCCAGGGTTTCCGATAGAAGGTAATCCAGGAGAACCCGCCGCTCCTATAGATCAATGGCTACTTCCGATGTTTGTAGTAGGAGTCGTATTGGTTTATTACATTTACAGAAGACAATCGACAGTAACACCAAGATAAAAAAAACACCCGAGAGGGTGTTTTTTATGCTTTTAGTTTTCTTCTCATTCTATAAAAGTTGGTTTCCACGGTTCGGATAGAAACGAAAAGTAACTCGGATAATTCTTTGTTAGGAAAATTAAAGTAATCCAAAAAACAATACATTTTTTCTGTTGGACTAAGATTGTTATTGTTTTCAATCGTATTTACTAATTCGTTATGTGAAGTTTTAAAATGATGGTAAACTTCATTCCAATCTATTTTTTTTAACACTTTTAAATCTTCTATTGATAATGTATAAGAAGGAGTGGTCTTTTGATTTTCTTTTACATTTTCTTCGGTGTTTCTTATTTTATTGTATTCTTTAAGCCAATTGGTGTAAATAGCTGCCATAACTAAGAATACACCGATTAAAGTATTTAAAAATAAAGTGACATTCATTAAGACTTCAGGAAAAACAATTCCATTAATGGCCATCATAAAGAAGCTCAAGATGAAAATATCTTGAATAAAATAAAAGCTAAACGCCAACACTATATGTTTTTTGAAATTTCCATCAAACAATTCGTTGCCTTCACTCATTTTCTTAGAAAGAAAGAGATAAATAAAGAGTGTAAAAAGCAAGATATCAATTCCTATTTGAAAAATGATATTATCATACACATTTTTATTTGAAGGATGTAAAATCAAAGTCTTTTCATCTGCTATTTTGTAGTGGACAACAAAAAGAATAAGAGAAATTAAAATTAGACTAGATATAATAAAAAAAGGGTTGAATGTTTGCTTTTTTTTACCCAAAGAATAGATGTAAAATACACTAATTATCAGTAGAAAATTTTCAATAAATATGCCTGAAAAATCTACAAATTGATTGATGCTATTGTTGTAATAATTAACATAAAGCCATAAAGTTGAGGAAAAGAAAGAAAGGCCGCTAAAAACAAACAAAAGATTTTCGCTAAACGAATGTTGTTTAAATCTCAAAATAAACAATAGCAGGGCAATTCCTCCAATGAAACAATTTAGATGACTAAGAAACATATTTAATTTAATATTCTTTAACAAAAATAGTAAAATAATAATTGTAGTAATAATGTAGTAGGTTTAAAAACAAAAAAATGTTTTGACTTTTTTAAGTTTGAAAAAACATTTTGTTATGAAATATTATTTATTTTTATTATTGTCATTAATTAGTTATCAATTAGAAGCGCAAATTCAAATAGGTTCTGGAACTTTAACTCAAACTAATGTTCCAATTAATACTTATTGGGGATATAATTACTCCCAGCAAATTTATTTAGCTTCAGAAATTGGAGTAAGTGGGACTATTACCTCAATACAGTTTTATTGTGAAGCAGCTTATGCCACGAATTCAACTTCATGGGTTGTATATTTGGGGCATACCTCACAAGCATCATTTTCAAATTCTACCAATTGGATACCAGCAACATCCTTAACTAATGTTTTTGCAGGTACGGTTTCCTTTACCTCCAACAATTGGATGACTGTTGTCTTAGATAGTCCATTTATCTATAATGGTACGGATAATTTGGTTATTGCAGTAGATGAAAATTCTCCAAATTTTGCCTCAACATCTTCTAGTTGGCGTTATACTACAACTGCTAATTCTACTTCAATTTATTACAGAAATGATAGTATCAATCCTGATCCTGCAAGTCCTCCGGCAGCTACGGGTACTTCTTCATCAAGGACAAATGTCATATTAGGTGGATTAACATTGCCTACTTGTTTAACTCCGACTGATCAAGCTACTAATTTATCCTTCAATTCTGTTACTTCTACTACTATTACCGCTTCTTTTACAGCAGCTACTGCAGTACCAAGTGGTTATTTAGTGGTTAGAAGTACAAGTGCTACTCCGCCTACGCCTGTTGATGGAACTACATATGCCATAGGAAGTACTGCATTAGGAGCCAATACAAATGTGATAGCTAATGGTTCTTCAACATCATTTACAAGTTCTTCGTTGATAAGTAATACTACCTACTATTATCATGTTATTAGTTATAATTCTACAAGTTGTTCGGGTGGTCCAAAATATAATTTTAGTTCTCCTTTGGTAGGCAGCGTTACAACTTGTTTGAGTGGTACCCCTTCAGTTCCTACTTTATCTAATGAAACTACTAATAGTATTCAAGTTTCTTTGACTCCTTTTACAGGTGCAACTACCTATCGATTAGATGTAAGTACTAATAATTCGTTTTCTTCTTATGTAACTGGCTACCAAGATTTGGTGGTAAATGGTACTTCTTATGTTATTACAGGGTTAAGTCCTAACACATTATATTATGTCCGTATTCGTGCTCATAACGAGTCATGTCCTTCTTCAAATAGTAATGCTGCTAGCAGAACTACTTTAAAAATAGAACCAAGCAATCAGCCCACTAATTTTGCTGCTTCATCCGCTTCTACAAATAGTATTTCGTTGAGTTGGACTGCAGCCGTAGCTGGAAGTCAACTTCCTGATGGGTATTTAATTAAGGGTAGTGCAACTTCACTTAGTGCAATTTCTGACCCTGTGGATGGCACAGATCCTGGAACAGGTTCATTAGCATTATCAAGTGGTGTTGCTAGTTATAAAACCAGTTCATCATCAGCTACTTTCACAGGACACACTGCAGGTACTATGTATTTTTATAAAATTTATTCTTATACGAATGCTTCAACTGGAATTGATTTCAAGACTAATAATGTTCCAAATTTATATCAAGCTACCCAACCTAATAATAGTGGTACTCCGGTTTTCACATCCACTCCTTTAAATGCAGGTCAAGCTACCATCACTTGGGTTCAACCTTCTGGTTTTGATGCGGCCAAACATAAGATTTTAGTTTTTGTCAAATCGGGAAGTACTGCAATTAGTACTGCCACACTAAATACAAATCCGACTTCTTTTAACGCAAATACTACTTTTGGTTCAGGCTCACCTCATTCAAGTGATGCAGTGGCTTATTGTGTTTATAATGGTGACGGTACTAGTGTAACCATTTCAGGTTTAACAGGAAATACCACTTATCAAGTAAGAATATTAGTTGGTATGTTAGAAGTAAATTCAAATTCAACTTATACGTATTCATCTGGTGTAACTACTAGTGGTACTACATTTAAGACAGAGCCTAGTAATCAACCCACTAACTTTGTTGCAGGAACAGTAACAACAAGTAATATTCCTTTATCATGGACTGCTGCTGCAGGTAGTCAACTTCCTGATGGGTATTTAATTAAGGGTAGTGCAACTTCACTTAGTGCAATTTCTGACCCTGTGGATGGCACAGATCCTGGAACAGGTTCATTAGCATTATCAAGTGGTGTTGCTAGTTATAAAACCAGTTCATCATCAGCTACTTTCACAGGACACACTGCAGGTACTATGTATTTTTATAAAATTTATTCTTATACGAATGCTTCAACTGGAATTGATTTCAAGACTAATAATGTTCCAAATTTATATCAAGCTACCCAACCTAATAATAGTGGTACTCCGGTTTTCACATCCACTCCTTTAAATGCAGGTCAAGCTACCATCACTTGGGTTCAACCTTCTGGTTTTGATGCGGCCAAACATAAGATTTTAGTTTTTGTCAAATCGGGAAGTACTGCAATTAGTACTGCCACACTAAATACAAATCCGACTTCTTTTAACGCAAATACTACTTTTGGTTCAGGCTCACCTCATTCAAGTGATGCAGTGGCTTATTGTGTTTATAATGGTGACGGTACTAGTGTAACCATTTCAGGTTTAACAGGAAATACCACTTATCAAGTAAGAATATTAGTTGGTATGTTAGAAGTAAATTCAAATTCAACTTATACGTATTCATCTGGTGTAACTACTAGTGGTACTACATTTAAGACAGAGCCTAGTAATCAACCCACTAACTTTGTTGCAGGAACAGTAACAACAAGTAATATTCCTTTATCATGGACTGCTGCTGCAGGTAGTCAACTTCCTGATGGGTATTTGATTAAAGGTAGTGCAACTTCATTAGAAGCTATTTCAGATCCAGTGGATGGAATAGATAGTACTAATGATACCTCATTTAGTGATGGGATTGCAATAGTTAAAACTACAACTAACCCTTATTCATCATTTGCAAATCAGACAGCTGGAACAATGTATTATTATAAGATCTATTCATACACTAATACCACTACCTCTAGTACTACTTCTACTACTATAGATTATAAAACAGATAATGTACCTAATTTGTATCATGCAACTTTACCAGCGGTTAATATTGCACCTGTATTTAGTGCCACTACTTCAAATGCTACTACCATTTCATGGTCTCAGCCTGTTTCTTATAGCAATTCTAACCATAGCACTTTAGTTTTTATTAAAGCAGTTTCGGCTGTTACATTTGGTACACCCACTTCTAATCCTGTTAATTATTCTGCTAATACATCATTCGGATTAGGTACAATTTATCAAAATGATGCTTTAGCTTATTGTGTATACAAAGGCGATTTAAATAGTGTAACTGTTAATGGTTTAGATGGCAATACCAATTATCATGTTTTGATAGTTACAGTTGTAGATGCAACGAATTCCAATGGATTAAATTCATACTCTGCAGCTTTAGCTTCTAATAAAACTACATTATGTGATGCAATTGATTCGTTTAATATTACGTTTGAAGAGTCGAGTAATTTACCTTCCTGTACTTCATTTTTATCTTCTGACAGCTTAGGTGCAAATATAAATACATTAAATCCATATCAAGGGACTAGATGCCTAGGATTACAGACATCCACGACTTTTATTCTACCCGCTGTAAATAACACTCATTTAAATACTCATCAAATAAGTTTTTTTGCTAGAACTGCAATAAATACAACAGGAACTATAGGTTTTGGGTATTTAACAGATCCTTTGGATGCAACTACTTTTAATAATTTACAATCATTTACTTTAAATTCAACTTATCAATTATGCAGTTACATACCAATAAATAATATTCCTCAAAATGCATTACTTGCAATTAAAATGACAGGATCAGCAGTTTTGCGAGTAGATAACATAGTTTGGGAACCAAAGCCTGTAGTTATTTGGAACAACCAAAATTGGTCCAATATTTCAGGCCCTACAGAATTTGATGATGTTGAAATTCATGATAATTTAATCTTAACACAAAATTTATCAGCAAATAACTTAACTATACTCGCTAATCAAATTTTAACAGTTGGACCAAATATTATTTTAAATGTAAAAGGAAATTTAAACAATAATGGCCAGATTATTTTTAAAAGTGATGCAACAGGTACGGGAGTTTTTGGTCAGTTTACTGGTACAATTACTGGATCTGGATCAGTTACTGCTGAGCGTTATATCCCATCAAGACGCGCTTGGCGTTTACTGACTGCACCATTAAAAGGAGTTACAAACACTACTATTCCAGCTAACTGGCAAGGGGTAAACGATGAAGGTTTGTTATTGTTTAGTCCGTCTACGTATCAAAGTCAGACGATGACGGGTTATACTACAGGCGGTGGTAGTCCTAATATTTGGAAATACGATAGCGCAAATACGCAGTGGCAATCGATACCTAATTTGACAACTGAAAATTTATTTACTTCAACTGGTAATAATGGCTTTTTGGTATTTGCTACAGGGCCTTCTAATAGTACTAATATAGCTACAGGAGAAATGGTGACTACATTACGACCCCAAGGGCAATTGATTACGGGAGCTGTTTCTCATAGTTTAACGGCAGATAAATATCATTTAATTGGTAATCCTTATGCGAGTGCTATAGATACAGAGGCTTTGGTACAAGCTAATGCAAACACTAAAGTATTTATGGTAGATCCAACAATAGGAACAGTGGGAGGATATGTAACTTATGATGGTTCAAATTGGGCTCCAACTGCACCTAATACAAGTGATAAATACATTCAAAGTGGACAAGGATTTTTTGTACGTTCGGCGAGCAATACTACATTTACTATTTCGGAGTCACATAAAGCAATAGGGAACAGTAATACATGGTTTGAAAGAGCAAATTCAAGTTCAAGTACAAATTCAAGTGTTGAGGCGGATAAGATTCGTGTGTTGTTGTACAAGCAGCTTAATTCG
>CAYWFQ010000042.1:0-16580 GCA_964457505.1 uncultured Flavobacterium sp. | reverse complement strand
CTGCCATATCGGTTTCCACCAACATTGAGTGCATCCCAATTTTATCAATCAAAGCCGAGTACCAAAAATTCAAGTATTCTTGGTGGGTTTTGAATTGTTTTCTCAAAATTCCCGAAAGTAAATTGGTAGTTCCTGACGAATAGTTCCAATGCGTATTGGGCTGAAAAGCCAAGGGTTTTTCTAGTTGCGAACGCGTCATGTCTTCGGCTTGAAAAAGCATTTTAGTCACATCGGATATAGTACCATAATTTTCTTCCCATTCTAAACCAGAGTTCATGTGCAATAAATCGTTAGTCGTGATTTTTTTGCGCTCGTCATTGGCCCATTCCGGAATAGGAGCGGGTTGGAAAATATTAAACCCCTTTTGTTTTTCAAGAATTCCAAATAAGGTTGCGGTAATACTTTTGGTCATGGACCAACCTAATATTTTACTGTTCTTTGTAAATCCTGTATCGTATTTCTCCGCAATAATTTTGTCTTTATAAATTACAATTACCGAACGGGTGCGTTTGTTTTTCTGCCCTTTTTTGTCAAAAGCGTTGTCCACGGTTCGGTTCAATTGATCGTAATCAATGTTAGAAAACACGGTGTCTTTTTGCTCTGCATCTCCAAGAGGATACACTAAGCCGGCTTTTGATCTGTCTCTTTTCGGCACCAAATACGGTTTTGAAGTATCAAATTCATCGTTGATTAAAGTAGCGCCCAATCCCTCGCGGTAAATGGCTTTGCGTTCTTTTAAACCTTTGACAGAAGCGGTGGCAAATTGACCCGCTTCATCAATTGTATTTTGTGCTAAATCGATGAGGTTGATGTCGTTGTCGCCTTTTTCAATTAGTTCTTGTGAACGATGGTCGATAAAATGACCCGACGCAATGCTTTTGGCTGAGAAACCCGAGATTAAATCTAATTTGGGATAGGTGGTAAACCCAAAATACAACAGCCCAATAACTGCTGCAATACCAATCAATTGGAGTAATTTTTTCATTTGGAATAGTTTGAAATTGATGCAATGTAAAGAAAAATTGGGAAATAATTTCAACTGAAAAAACAGGGATGTATTCTAGCCCCGATGGGAGCGGCATCCTTTTTGGGCTTTTACCCAAAAAGATATTGCGTACAGCGGGACAAAACGCCTTAGAAACCCAAAAAAACGGCTCCTAAAAACAAGCAAAATAATTTTGAAAAATCCATTGCAATTTTAGTACTTTTGTATTTAGAAAAATTCTAAATAAATGTTTGACATTCAAAAAATAAGAGCTGATTTTCCGATACTTTCTCGACAAGTGAATGGGAAACCTTTGGTGTATTTTGACAACGGAGCGACTTCGCAAAAACCACAAGTGGTGATTGATGCGATTGCAACGTATTATCAAGAAATCAACGCGAATATTCATCGTGGTGTGCATACGTTAAGTCAGTTAGCTACGGATGCCTACGAAGCGTCTCGAGCTAAAATCCAAAACCATATTAATGCCCAATTTGCTCACGAAGTACTTTTTACTTCAGGGACTACGCATGGTGTGAATTTGGTGGCCAATGGATTTGCCTCGATTTTGAAAGCAGGTGATGAGGTTTTGGTTTCGGCTTTGGAGCACCACAGTAATATTGTGCCTTGGCAAATGCTGTGCGAAAGAACCGGAGCTGTTTTGAAAGTCATTCCGATGAATGAAAAGGGCGAATTGGTTATGGCAGAATTTGACCAATTGCTTTCGGATAAAACGAAAATCGTGACGGTGAATCATATTTCGAATGCCCTGGGAACGATTAACCCAATCAAATATATGATTGATAAAGCGCATCAATTTGGCGCTGCTGTTTTCATTGATGGCGCGCAAGCCGTGCCGCATTTGAAACCCAATGTGCAAGAATTAGATTGTGATTTTTATGCCTTTTCAGGACATAAATTGTGTGGACCAACAGGAACGGGAATTTTATACGGAAAAGAATCGTGGTTGAATAAATTGCCGCCCTATCAAGGAGGTGGCGAAATGATTAAAGAAGTTACTTTTGAGAAAACTACTTATGCCGAATTGCCGCATAAATTTGAAGCAGGAACGCCCAATATTGCAGGAGGAATTGTACTAGGAACGGCGGTTGATTATATGAATTCAGTTGGTTTTGAGAACATTCAAAAACAAGAAACAGAATTACTAAATTATGCAACGGAACAACTTTCAGCTATTGAAGGATTGAAAATATACGGAACAGCTGAGGCGAAAACTTCGGTAATTTCATTCAATATCGACGGCATTCATCCGTATGATATTGGAACGATTGTGGATAAATTAGGGATAGCTGTTCGCACAGGACACCACTGCGCCCAACCGATTATGAATTTCTTTGAGATTCCAGGAACGATTCGTGCTTCGTTTGCGTTTTACAATACCAAAGAAGAGATTGATGTTATGGTTGAAGCGGTAAAGAAAGCTAAAATGATGTTGTCTTAAAATGAAAAAGAGCCTCGTTTTGTTGTTGAGTATTTTAGTCTTTGCTGGATGTGCTGGACAAAAAAAAACCGATCAAAACGAAACTAAAATAGAATACAAAGCCTATTCTAGAGGTTTTTATCAATTGATAACAATAGAAAACCAAATGGGTTTTGTGACCAAAATGAGGGATGATAAACCAATTGCATTTCGACTTTCAATTGCGGATAGAAAAAGTTTAAATATTGCAATTCAGGAGTTGGATTTAGAATCCCTATCGCAATTGAAAGCACCAACAGATAAACGATTATTTGATGGAGCAGCAATTGCCAATTTAAAAATAACGAAACAAGGGAAAAGATATGAATCTCAAAGTTTTGATCACGGTTATCCGCCTGCTGAAATTGAAAAAATAGTAAATAAAATGCTTTCTTTTGTAAAGTAAAAAAGCAAATATAATTATGACAATAAAAGAAATCCAAGACGATATAATTGATGAATTTTCGATGTTTGACGACTGGATGCAGCGTTATGAATACATCATCGAATTGGGTAAAAATCTACCCTTGATCCAAGAAGAATTTAAAACAGAAGAGAACATTATCAAAGGTTGCCAATCCAAAGTGTGGTTGCAAGGTGAGCAGAAAGACGACACAGTCGTTTTTACGGCCGATAGCGATGCGATTTTGACCAAAGGTATCATTGCTATTTTGATTCGGGTTTTTTCCAATCAAAAACCAGCGGATATTTTAGAAGCCGATATGGATTTTATAGATGCTATTGGACTAAAAGAACATTTGTCGCCCACTCGCGCTAACGGACTCGTTTCCATGATAAAAAATATAAAAATGTATGCCTTGGCATTCAACTCAAAAAACTAAAGATTATGACACAAGAAATAGACACTAACGAATTAGGAGAAGCGATTGTAAAAAAATTAAAAACGATTTACGATCCAGAAATCCCTGTTGACATTTATGAATTAGGTTTGATTTATGATGTAATGGTCAATACCGATTACGAAGTAAAAATCTTAATGACGTTAACCTCTCCAAACTGTCCTGTGGCAGAGAGTTTACCAAGAGAAGTTGAAGAAAAAGTAAAGTCAATTGAAAACGTTAAATCGGCTGATGTAGAGATTACGTTTGACCCACCTTGGAGTAAAGATTTGATGAGTGAAGAAGCCAAATTAGAGTTGGGAATGCTTTAGTATATAAGTGTTCAGTAATCAGTTTTTAGTGTTCAGTTAAATACTAAACAATAAATTCATCATGGAAGAAATAGTAAACAAAGTAGCACAAAGTTCCTTGATGGTATTCGATTTAGAAGATTACTATCCAGATGAGCATGTGGTTGATTTAGATGTTTCGCAATGGTTAACCGAAGGGTTTATCCTGCGAGAATCCGACTTTAGATCCCAATTAAAAGAGTACGATTGGTCTAATTTTCAAGATAAATACGTGGCCATATATTGTTCCACCGACGCTATTTTACCTGCATGGACATTTGCGCTTGTGGCGGTTCATTTAGCGCCATTTGCATTAAAAATCATTCACGGCACCAAAGAATCAGCCATTATTGAATGGTACCAAGATATTTTAAACAAGTTGGATTACACGGATTATTTTGAAAACCCAGTTATTTTGAAAGGCTGTTCCAAAAAAGCAGTTCCCAATCAAGTATATACCTTGGCGATTCAAAAATTAATTAAAGTTGCTAAAAGCGTGATGTTTGGCGAAGCTTGTTCTGCAGTACCGCTCTATAAAGCAAAAAAATAAACAGCAGTTTTTTATAATACCAAAAAGCCCTTTTGATTTTTCAAAAGGGCTTTGTTTTTTTATTCTTCTTTTTCTATGGCGTCTTTATAATCGGGATACAAGAATTTATTGTAAGGAAAACGCGTAATGTGTATTTGTCTGACCGCTTCATACACTCGTTCTCTAAATTCTTCGAAGTTTTCTTTTTGTGTAGCCGAAATAAACAAAGCATTCTGTTCGCCCACACGATTCATCCAAGTCGATTTCCATTCGTCGAGGGTATAATGACGCGTAGTTCTTTCGGTCATTAAATCGTCTTCGTCAATGGTCAAATGTTGGTACGAATCTATTTTGTTGAACACCATAATTACCGGTTTATCATTGGCTTTGATGTCCATTAAAATTTGGTTTACGGCCACAATATGATCTTCAAAATCAGGATGAGAAATATCGACTATATGCAACAATAAATCAGCCTCACGGACCTCATCAAGCGTACTTTTGAACGAATCCACTAATTGCGTAGGTAATTTTCGAATAAACCCAACCGTGTCTGAAAGTAAGAACGGCAAATTTTTAATTACGACTTTACGAACGGTGGTGTCCAAAGTGGCAAATAATTTATTTTCTACAAATACTTCACTTTTACCAACAGCGTTCATCAAAGTGGATTTCCCCACGTTAGTATAACCAACCAAAGCTACACGTACCATCGCACCACGGTTGCTTCGCTGAACACCCATTTGTTTGTCAATCGTTTTGATTTTATCTTTTAAAAGGGAAATTCGGTCACGAACAATACGTCTGTCCGTTTCAATTTCCGTTTCTCCAGGCCCACGCATTCCGATACCTCCTTTTTGACGTTCCAAGTGCGTCCAAAGACCCGACAAACGGGGCAGTAAATAAATACATTGTGCCAATTCTACTTGAGTTCTGGCGTAGGACGTTTCAGCTCTTTGAGCAAAAATATCCAAGATTAAATTCGTTCGGTCTAGAATTTTACAATCAATAATTCTAGAGATATTTTTTTGTTGCGAAGGCGTTAATTCGTCGTCAAAAATCACGGTTGAAATCTCGTTTTCCTTGACATACAAATTGATTTCGTCTATTTTTCCGGTACCTAAAAAAGTTTTGGGATTCGGCTTGTCCATTTTTTGCCAAAAGCGTTTCACCACCTGTCCTCCAGCGGTAAAGGTCAAAAACTCCAATTCGTCCAAATATTCCGTTAATTTTTCCTCAGATTGATTCTGAGTAACGATACCAACTATGGCGGTTTTTTCAAAATTTAATACTTCTTTTTCTAGCATGATATTGAATAAGTTGCAAATTTAATCATTTGCTTTTACTTATTCCGATAAATCTGACCCGTATCTCTTTTCAAAACAGGACCGCTATTTTGCAGAAGAATAAACGAGAAGTATTTCCGAAATAATTGGATTTAGTTATTGTATTTTGGATCATAATCGACCATCCATTCAATACCGTATTTGTCTCTAAACATTCCAAAATAAGAACCCCAGGGGCTATCACTTATTGGCATTTCAACAGATCCGTCTTTTGAAAGTCCGTTGAAAAGTCGGTCCGCTTCTTCTTTGCTTTCAGCACTAATTGCAATTTTGCTTCTATTCTCGTTTTCATTGGTTTTTCCCAATATTTCAGGAACATCATTACCCATTAAAACAGAGGAACCAATGGGTAAGGCAATATGCATAATTTTGTTGGCTTCATGTTCCGCAACTGGAAACTCTGGGCTCGCCATTGCTGAGAAACGCATGACCATTGCGAATTCTCCACCAAAAACGGATTTGTAAAAGGTAAAGGCTTCTTCGGCATTGCCATTGAAGTTGATATGAGGGTTTATTTTTGCCATGTTTATTATTTTAAAATTGAACTCTGTATTTCAAAAATATGAAATTTAATTAATGCTTTTACTTCTCACCATAAATCTGAACATCGTCAATTTGAAAAGCGCCGTCCAAGGTTGCCGTTTTCCCAGAACCTGTGTATCGAAAAGCAATATTCACTTTTCCTTTGTAGGAAGACAAATCAATCCCGCCCGAACCTACAAATTGATACCAAGGAGTGGCTTGAGTGGGTAAATTCGCCTTGAGTGGAATCCACGTAGCCGATGTTACGTTCAAACCATCAAAATTATTCGAAATAAAGACGTCTAAGGCATTCAAAGGCGAATCGACATCTAAATGGTGCTGCGCTGCGCGAAACGTCAAAATTTCGCTTGAATATTCGTCCAAATCAATTTCTGGACTAATTAACCAACCCACATTTGAAACTACTTTCGTTCCACTAATGGCATATTCGGCACAACCATTGCCAGAATAGACTGACCCTTTCCAATACAAACTCCCTTTTTGAACAATGTTGATCCAGCCGGCTAGGCTGATATTGGTATTGGCAACAGCCGTTTCAAAATTTTCAGAAAAGAAAGACGTGTTGCGTTTACCAGTCATGTTTACGTCTTTTTCAGAGCGAGGAATTAGTTGGTAATCGGTTCCGTATTTGGTCAAAATTCCTTTTACTGTTCCACTACCTAAAGGAACGTCTTTGGTTGAAAAATCAGCAAAACTACTGGTTCTAAAAAACAGTTTGTTTCCAAATTTGTCTTCTACATTCCAATTGGTACCTCCGCCTACATCGTTACTGCTTTCGTAATAATGCCTTCCAATCGCTTCTGCCGAAAACTGGACATTTGACACTTCGACCAAAGTGTTGAGATAGTTATCATTTAGCAATTCACTAAGAGCAACCGACTTGGTTAAGGCCGTTTCGCTGAGTTTAGTGCACGACGCAATGAGTACTTTTTTATAGATATTGGGCGAAAGCCGCCCAACCCCACCTTCGTTAAACGAATTGACATAAATAGCTCCAATGCGAAGCCCGCCGTAAAAAATATCGGTGTATTGATCTTTGAGTTTTAAGTAAACTTTGTTGCCCAATCGATAATCGATGTAGGTGTTGCTCACATCAACGGGAACACTGAAACCAATGGCGGGTTGTGTGGCTGTCGCCAAAGTTTGAAACGAAATACTTTTGAAAAAATTACCGTTTTCGTCAGATGAAACTACATAGGCCTCGATAATATCGTCAAATTTGTACTGCGCGACAATCGCATCTGCTGAGGTGCGCACTTCTGCTACAGTTCGGTTCACGGTCAAGTTCGCTTGTGTGCATTCTAGCGAAGGGATTGCAACCTCATCTTTGGCACAATTTACTGTTAATAAAGCGATTACAAAATAAAAAACACGAATTGGGATATGGAATTTCATAGTAATTTGGAATTTATAAGTTAATAGAAAGGCTTACAAAATAGGTTCTTCTGTAGCCGTAGAAATATTTGTTACCAAAGTTGGGTGTGCCGCTGGAAACGTCTTGATCGCGTTGCCTAAAGTTCGCATTCCGAGCTTGTTCGTAACCACCGGTTTTAAAAGAAGTGTCCAATAAATTGTTGATGCTACAAAACAAATTCAGATTCTTTTTGAAAATTCGCCACGATTTTCCACCAACCAAATTCAACAACATAACAGGTGCTAATTCTTCCTGTTTAAGGAGTTCTCGACCCCGTTCTTCGGTGGCTTCTGGAAAAGGAAACCCGCTGGCAGGATTGGTAAAAAAAACCGAAGTTCGGGCAATAGGGGAGATGTCTATATAACGGATAGCCAAATAGTTTAGATTGGCACTCAACCACCAATATTTTGGATTTCGGTATTCCAATCCAAAAGAATAAGCTTGTTGAGGCGTTCCTGCTTGTTTGTAATTTTTTAGAAAAGCAGTACCAAAATTAAATGTTGGATTAACGTTTTCAACAGAGGCTTTGGCATCATTGGTAATGGTTACATTGGGGTTGCTCGCATAGAGATATTCGCCAAAACCTGCCGCTAAAGTAGTTTTCAAGGTCGGGTCAATTTGGTATTCAAAACTCAATTCGGTTCCCCAATTCTTTTTGTCTAAATGAGTTAAAGTTTGGCTCACAAAAGCATTGGTGCTGTTGTTGCCTGCGCCATTGTCAAAAATTCCTTCCGCATAGAAAAACGAAGTTTCAGTTGTGTTATTAATTTGGCTGAAATAGCTTGTGAATCGCATTTTTAGTTTGGGCGAACGATAGACATAACTCGCGTCTAAACTACTGTTGTTCTCGTTTTCAATTCCGTCCACAATGGAATTGTTGAGTCGGGAATTTGGAAAAACGGCTTTCAAATTAGGCGCTTTGGAAGCGTGAAAACCATTGAAAAGCAGCAATTGTTTACCGGATAATTTCCAAGTAATTCCACCTTTAAAACCAAAATTTTCAAAATGCAGGATTGGGCTTTCGCCAAAAGAATTCAATGGATAAATCCCGTTTTTGTATAATCCTTCGCGTTGGTAAGTGACCCTTGAATATTCCTGCGCCAAGTAAAAATCGACTTTTTTATAGCGGAATTGGAATTGGGTAAACCCTTGCAATCGTGTCGCCATTAAATTAAAATTGTATCCATACGCATCGCCTACTTTTACTTGCCGGTTCGGGTTATTCAAATTAGATTGTGCTTGATCGCCTTTGTAAAACACATCAATATCTTGGAAATACAATCCACCGAGTAAATCCAATACATTTTGATAATTGTGGGTGTGTAATTTGTTGAAAAAAGCTCCTGTATTGAGCCGAATGTTTTCGGTTAGTTCAGTATTCAAAAGCGCATTGAAAGCTAAAGTTGTATCATCCGTTCGATCTTCATAGAGAATGTATTTGCTTTGTGCCGGTTCAAAGCCTATGATTTTCCCATTGGTGTCTGCGATTGGGTTTTGATTGGCTTGATACATCGCTCCCCAATCGATTTGTGGTTGTGCCAAAAACAGCGATTTACTTAATTCGGCATTTGCCAAATCAGGTATAAAAGCACCCGAAAAATCCCCCTCATCTTTGGCGTATAGCGAACTAAAGTAACTTGGCATTTTTCTGTAATAAGAGGGATCGGGGCTGTTGGCGTGTTGGTAATCAATAGCGCTATTGCTAATTTTTCCAAATTGATACAATGCACCAAAATTCAGCTGAGTTCGTGCATTGATTTTGAAATAATCGTTCAGCATTAGTGTGGGTTCTTCTATAGTTTTTACTCTGGAATTGCGTTGTTGTCCGTTTTGAAAACCCCAATATGAATTGTATTTTGTGGAGGTTAATTGAGTTATTTCATCAGTATTTGGAGAGTTTTTCCCACGCGAGTTTGGGGTGTAAAAAGCAGTAAAGTTGAGTGAATTTCGAGCAGTAAGCTTCTTTTCAACGCTCGTAAAAACGGAATTAGCATCGTAGGTTGTGCCTTCAAAATAGCCTTCGTTGGCAAAGCGTTTTCCTGCAGAAATTACGAATGCCCAACCTTTTTCATTCATACCTGAAGCATAAGTAACCATCGTTCGACCGCGGTAATTGGTATTGGTTCCCGAGAAAGATATTCGAGTTCCTTTTCGGTACGTTGACGCTTGAGTGTTGATGTTTTGCACCCCTAAAATTCCGCCAAAAGAAAAATCAGAGGGACTGCTGCCAATAGCTATTTCTTGGTTTCGAAGGACATCGTTGATACCGCCCCAATCGCCCCATTGTGGTCTGCCATCGTACACTTTGTTCATTGTTATTCCATTAATCAAAATGTTGGCATATTGACTATCAAGACCCCGAACCCGATATCTTGCTTGTCCCCAATTGAACGCCGCCGCTTGCTGGAACGCATCTTTGGAAGCCTGTAATAATCCTGAAGTGCTTTCGGAACCACTGTTGTCTTCTTCCAAATCGGTTTCTAAAATGGAGATTACACCCGCTTGTTCGGTCGCTTCATCGTCTTCTTCTAGCGGAATTGTGCCTAAGTCAATAGTTTTTTCTTTCAGTATTAGAACCGAGATGAGTTTGTCTTTGTAATCTTGACTATGAAATAATAGCAATTGGTTGCCGTGAAGTCCGGTTTTGAATTGGAATTTCCCATCTTTAGAAGTCAGCTGCATTTCGTTGGTATTTTGAATACTAACAACAACTGAAACTAATGGTTTTTGCGATTTTGAATCGATGATTTTTCCAGTAATGAGGGTTTCTTTTTGAGCAAAGAGCCAACTTATTGGGAGTAGAAAGAACAGAATTGGGTAGTGGGCTTTCATAGAATTTGGGATTAAAATGAAAAAGAGTATTCTCAAAACAACAAGGGGTGTGTTGTTTTGAAAAGGAAATACTAAAAGGGTTGTTTTTGGAAAAGAATTGGCAGTGTGGTGTTGCGTTCCAATTCTAAAGCTAAAAGTAGTAAAAAAATGTATCGATTATTTTTTTAGGCAAGTTTTTTTACGCTAAGTCACAAGGGGCTAATTTTTTTTGCCACAGATTACACTGATTCAACGGATTTTTTAAACCATAAAGGAATTAAGCGAATTAAGATTTTTCTAATTACCCAAATTTCTCTAATCTGTGTTCCAAATCGTAAATCGTAAATCGTCCTTCTAAAACCTACTCTGCCGTTTTAATTTTTGACACCATAAACGAAATGAATATTCCAAAAATTCCAATGAAAGCAAAAGAAAATTGCAATCCAAAAGCTTCGGCTACATAACCAATAATAGGCGGCCCCATTAAAAAGCCCAAGAAACTAACACTCGAAACCGCTGTTAAAGCTTCGCCTGTTGGGATTTCAGGATGTTTTCCAGCAATGCTGTAGAGTGTGGGAATAATGGTTGAAACGCCCAATCCTACAAACATGAAAGCAATGGTACACGGAATGATATAAGGGAAAAAGACCGCCGTAAAAAGACCGCTCGAAATCACCACACCACTGATTTGCATGACTCTTTTTCGACCAAATTTTTGAATGAAACGATCGCCTAAAAAACGGCCACTTGCCATCATAATCATAAACGAAGTGTAGCCTAAAATTACTAAGGCTCCAGGTGCTTTGACCACATCTTTGAAATACACACCGCTCCAGTCAAACATTACGCCTTCGCTTGCCATGCAACAAAAGCCAATGATACCTAACCACAACAACATTTTGTCTGGTTTTCGGAAGCCCTTTTCTTTTTTGGGCTGTGGTTTTTCGACAGCTTTGATGAGGTATTTGATATTGAATGAAATCAGAGATAAAACAAAAACACCTACAATCGCGAAGTGCTGTAATGGAGTTAGTTTCAGTGCTAACATTCCCAATCCCACAAAAGCGCCAGTGAAACCTGCCAAACTCCACATGCCGTGGAAAGAAGACATGATGGTTCTTTTAAACAATCCTTCGGTATAAACTCCTTGTGTGTTCACAGAAATGTTTGATAGATTTCCAAAAACGCCAAAAAAGAACAATCCTAAAGCCAGCGTCCAAGGATTGGTTGCCAAACCTAAGTTGGTTAAACTAATAGCGTACATAATTATAGCAAAAAGCAGCGTGCGGTGGCTTCCAAAACGGGTTACTAATTTTCCAGAAACGGGCATCATGACCAACTGTCCTACAGGAACTGCAAACAAAATAGAGCCTAAAGTAGCTTCGCTGAGGTGTAAGGTAGTTTTAATATCAGGGATACGGCTTGCCCAAGAGGCAAAACACAATCCCATTCCAAAATAGAAGGAACCTACCCCTAATCGGATTCGATTCAAGTACGATGCTTTGGCTTCGCGGTAGCTTTTTTTGTATTTTCCCTTGCCTTTGAATCGGCCTAAAAAGTTTAAATCAATCAAAATGAAGTCTTTAGGTTTTAGTGTTGCAAAAATACAAAAACGGATTGTTCGAAAGTGATAAATCTCTTATGGTAATGAATTACAACGTTATTGTTTATAATTTTTTGCCGCTAACCTGCCTGCCGCAGGCAGGGCCGCAAAGGCACAAAATTTTTAAACCATTAAGAGATTAAGGCAATTAAGAATTTACGAATTTCTCCAATTGCGTTCTATTTCCAAATTTGCACCTCGTATATCGTATATCGTACATCGTATATCGTAAATCGTATATCTAAACTATCGTTATCACTTTTTGTAGGGCATTACTTTCAATAGCAGCTTCGATAATTTGCATGACATTGGTGCCGTCTTGCGCGGTAACTGGTTCAGGTTTATTTTCAAGTATTGAATGGTACACTCCATCAAAATAATCGTAATAATTACCCTGAAGTGTTGGTACTTTTTCTCGAATAATGGTTCCGTTTATCTCTGTGTGCAACAATCCTTCTTTGTCTTTGGGTTCGGTTCCCCAAGTGGTTAGATTGGGTTTTTTCCCGAGTTTTAATTCGTCTTCTTGAACATCGCCACGGGCTTTTAAAAACGATCCTTTTTTGCCATGCAAAACAAAGGAAGGATTAGCCTCGCGAACAAAAAACCCTGCTTTCAATCGGACTCTTTTATCCGAATAATACAACAAAATGTCAATGTAATCGTCTACAATAGACTGTTCACGCGTGATGCGAATGTCTGCAAAAACACCGTTTGGCATGCCAAACAAACACAAAGCTTGATCAATTAAATGCGGGCCTAAATCTTTCAAGATTCCAGCACCTGAATTGGCTGTTTCTTTATGAATTTTAGGGCTTAAAACAGGATTGAAGCGGTCAAAGTGGAATTCGGCTTCGACGATTTCGCCCAACGTATTATCAGCAAGTATCTTTTGAACCGTTTTAAAATCACTGTCCCAACGTCTGTTTTGAAAAACGGCTAATTTTAGTCCTTTGGCTTTAGCCAAATCGGTTAATTCTTTCGCTTCGGCAACGGTTGTGGTAAAAGCTTTTTCAACCAAAGCATGTTTACCAGCAAGCAAAACTTGTTTGGCATAGTCAAAATGCGTTCCCACAGGAGTATTTACCACAATGAGTTCCGCATCTGATTCCAAAACGGCTTCCAAACTTGGAAAACTCGTTACACTTGGATAGTCGTCTTGGATTACTTTTTTACTTCTTTCCCAAGAGCCTAGTAGTTCAAATCCTGGATGAAGTGCTAAAAAAGGAGCATGAAACACCTTTCCTGACATGCCGTAAGAGAGTAAAGCGGTTTTGATTTGTTGCATAATGCTGTTGTTTTTTGATGCTAATGCAAAGTAAAGTTTTTTTCTGCCGCGAAGGCTCAAGGACGCGAAGATTTTTGAGATTAAGAATTTCTTTAATTTGCGTTTATTTTTTTAAACGATAAATATTAACACACCCCTAGCCCCTCTCTAGAGGGGAACGTGTAGCTTTCAATAAACGTCATTTACCTCTTATATCGCACTTCGCATATCGTAAATCGTAAATCGAATTAACAAACTTTTAGCAGCCGATGGTTTTTTAAACTATTTGTAATACAAAAGAAAACCCTATTTTTGTGCTTCGAAATACGAAATACAACTGCAACATGGATATTGTTATCAAGCTTTCTCAATTTTTATTGAGTTTATCATTACTTATTATTTTACACGAATTAGGGCATTTCATTCCTGCCAAATTATTCAAAACGAGAGTAGAAAAATTCTACTTGTTTTTTGATGTCAAATTTTCGCTTTTGAAAAAGAAAATCGGTGAAACCGAGTACGGAATTGGCTGGTTGCCTTTGGGCGGTTATGTAAAAATTTCGGGTATGATTGACGAAAGCATGGACAAGGAACAAATGGCTTTGCCACCACAACCTTGGGAATTTCGTTCCAAACCGGCTTGGCAACGTTTGATTATTATGTTAGGTGGTGTAACAGTTAATTTTATTTTAGCCTTTATCATTTATATCGGAATGGCTTTTGCATATGGCGAAATGTTTGTTGCTACCGAAGATTTGAAAGACGGATTGTTAATTGAGAACCCGGTAATGCAAAAAGCAGGTTTTCAAACTGGCGATAAAATTATCGCGATTGACGGTGAGAAATGGGTGAAATTTGACAACCAAATGAACGCTAAAATCGTTATGGCAAAACAGGTATTAATTGAACGCAATGGAGCGCAACAAACGATTACACTTCCTGTTGACTTTGTAGATCAATTGTCCAAGTTGGAAAAAGGTCCTTTAGCGTCTATTAGAATGCCATTTGTAGTGGGTGCTATTTCAGAAGGTTCTAAAAATACCGCTTTACAGCCTAAAGATATCGTCTTACGTTTGAACGAAGAACCAGCCCAATATATGGATCAAGCAAAAGCTATTTTGGAAAAGAACAAAAATAAGCTAATTGTAGCGGGTGTTTTGAGAAACGACCAAGAAATTCAAGTACCTGTTCAGGTAGATGCAGATGGAAAATTAGGCGTTCAATTGGGAGCATTAGATCTTAAATCTTTAGAAAAATTAGGCTATTACAAAATAAGTAAACAAGAGTATGGTTTCTTAGAATCATTCCCAGTTGGAATAGAAAAAGGGGCGGATCAATTAGTGGGTTACGGCAAGCAATTGCAAATGATTTTCAATCCAGAAACCAAGGCCTACAAACAAGTCGGCGGTTTTGCTGCTATTTTTAATATATTTCCTAGTACATGGAGTTGGGAAGTGTTTTGGAACATTACGGCCTTGTTATCTATTATGCTTGGGGTAATGAATTTATTGCCTATTCCAGCTTTAGATGGTGGTCATGTGATGTTCTTATTGTACGAAATCATTAGCGGGAAGAAACCAAGCGACAAATTTTTAGAAAATGCACAAATGGTTGGTTTTGTTTTACTTATCAGTTTGTTATTATTTGCTAACGGAAATGATATTTACAAAGCAATTGTAGGCAAGTAAATTTTTTTTAAAATTTACAGCTAATTATTTGCGAAAAACAAATTTAGCCCTATATTTGCACCGCTTTAAAAGTGAAATACACTTTGCTTCTTAACGTAGCTGATTAGCGCATTTGTCTGTTAATCAGAGTCCCGATAGCTATCGGGATTGGTTCAAGAAAACAATGTTTATTTGTAATTAAAATAGAATTTATTGAAGTTTTTACTCTGAGTAATTAAAAATAAACTTCATTTAAAATACGGTAACCTTTAGGTTATTCCTCCTTAGCTCAGTTGGTTAGAGCATCTGACTGTTAATCAGAGGGTCCTTGGTTCGAGCCCAAGAGGGGGAGCTAGCAGCGATAAGCCTTTACAGAAATGTAAAGGCTTTTTTGTTTTTGCAGGTCAAACATAGGTCAAACAAAAAGGTTTTCTCTATTTCCTTCAATGTGTTAATTTTCATTAATTTTGGTAAATGGAAAGCACAAAAAATAATCCTTTAGCCTACTTTGAATCATTAATAGTAAATAATGGGTTGAACTATTTACTTCAAAAATACCTAGATGATTTTATTGAACATTCTGATTATAATATAACCAGTGTAGATAATATTAAAGGAATTGTTAAGTATTTAGACTACGACCAAGACGGAAAATATATTAATGAATTTGAGGCTCGTTTTGAGAATGTATTAGGAGTTGAATTATTCAAGCAATATAATGAATCAAAAAAGTTAATAGATGAATCTGTAGTAGAGATGTCTAAATCAAACCAAGATTACATGAATTTCTTGTTATTACAAGAAAAACAAATTCAATATATAATTAACACTGGAGAAAAACAGATTACTTTATTCCCCGTATTGTTAAAACCCTTAATCAGTATCACAAATTACATAAATCAAAAATACTTATACGATAGTGATAAAAAAATAATTTTAAATACACCATTATTAGACCTAGAAGAACTAAATGAAGAGTACAGTTCGGATATGCAGATTATTACTTCCGTTCTCGGATACCTAAAGAATGACAATGATAAAAGGCAAAAAATAATGTCGGATGAACAATTTAATTTAATGATTGAATATGTTAATTTCTATGTAGAAAATAATACTTTTCCACAAAACATTAAAAAGCTTGACCCATTAAAAATATCCAAAGAACTTTTACGATTTACTTTTTGGGTTCTTCACAAAAAACTTTACACAACTAATTCAATTCGTCAAGAATTTATTCAATTAATGAAAGATATTTTTTCAGATTTCGATAACTGGGATTTCAATACTTTAAAAACGAAGTTCGGCAATAGAGAAAAAGTTACACATAATGCTAAACCTTTTATCCCCGAAATCATCAAAACTGAACTAAAACAATTAAATTAAAAGTGGTATAACCACTTTTTTTTATTTATAACCCCGAGAACCCTTTTGTAACCACTTTTTATTTTATTGAACCATTTTATATCTCAAGAAATTTGCGTCAGAAAAATAGGAAAGCCCTATTTAAAGACATAAATTTTTTTAAAATGGAATCAAAAATTCCCCAAAAGATCAAAAGTCAAACTACGACTTTTAACCTATCCACTAGAGAGATATTGAATGTGGATGAAACTATTGTATACCTGCAATTAAGCAGGTCTTGTCTCTACAAAAAGACCAGTCAAAAACAAATCCCTTATTACAAACCTCCAGGGTGTAAGCAAATTTATTTTCGAAAGTCGGAATTAGAAGAATGGTTACTTAGCAACA
>CAYWFQ010000041.1:0-17085 GCA_964457505.1 uncultured Flavobacterium sp. | reverse complement strand
TCTTTTGAATATTTGAAGTCGCACTATAAATTTTTTGGTATTTTCACCTTAGTTATTACAATACTTTATGCACTCATATTTGTATTTGGTATAATTGGTGGAATTATGAGTGCAACGTAAAATAGTATACTAAAATAAACCCCTAAATCTAATTTAGATTTAGGGGTTTTATTTTTTTGTATGTCTATAATTATCTCAAAACAGCACCTAATTCTGTTTCAAAGTTCTTCTGTAACTTATTCATGATTTTATCAATTTGCTCATCCGTTAAGGTTTTAGAGCTGTCTTGGATGCTAAAACTTAATGCATAGGACTTCTTGCCTTCAGGTAAGTTTTGACCTTCATACACGTCAAACAAATCAATGTTTTTTAATAATGATTTTTCAGTTTGTTTGGCAATGGTATAAATACTTTCGTAGGTTACCGCTCGGTCAATTAACAACGCTAAATCTCTTCGAACTTCAGGATATTTTGGAATTTCGGTAAATTTAATTTTATTCGAAATTAATTTCAAAATAGCTACCCAATTGAAATCAGCAAAGAAAACTTCTTGTTTGATTCCGAAGTGTTTTAGAATTGATTTTTTTACAACTCCTATTTCTACAAGAGTATCTTTTCCTAAACTTACAGCAATTCCTTCTGAAAACACATCTGACGTTAGTGGTTGGTTTTGACTTTTTTGTATCCCCAATCGTTCCAAAACTGCATTCACATAACCTTTGAATAAAAAGAAATCGGTAGGTTTTTGAGCTGATGTCCAAGTTTCTTGATTTCTATTTCCGGTAAGGAATAGTGTTAAATGTTTTTTCTCCTCGTATCCCGAAGGGTAGTTGTGATAGGTTTTTCCGAATTCAAATAATTTTAAATCGGTATTTTTTCTATTTATATTATATGAAATTGCTTCTAACCCTGAAAACAATAAGGATTGTCGCATAGTAGCTAAATCACTACTTAATGGATTTAACATGGTTACATTATGTTCATCTTTCAGCATTTCTGAAAGTTGAATGTAATTAGCTGTAGTTAATGAATTGGCCATCATCTCATGAAATCCCTGAGAATTCAATTGATTGGCAACTACATTCTGTATTTTGTAATCTTCTGTTCTTGGTGAATTTGCCATCGTAGCGTTCACCTTATTTGAGAATTTAATATTATTGTATCCATATACTCTGAGTATTTCCTCAATAACATCAATTTCCCTTTGTACATCTACTCTGTAGGCAGGAATTGTCAATCCTAATCCAGAATCAGTAACACTGTTTACTTTAATGTCTAATGAGACTAAGATTTTTTTGATTGTATCTTTTGGGATTTCTTGACCAATAATTTTGGCTACTTTTTTGAAATTCAAGAATACACTAAAGTCTTCTACTTTTTTAGGATACACATCAATTATATCTGATGTAATTTCGCCACCAGCTACTTCTTGAATTAATAATGCAGCACGTTTTAGCGCATATTCTGTAATAGAAGGATCAATTCCTCTTTCAAAACGGAACGAAGCATCGGTATTCAACTGATGTCTTTTGGCAGTTTTTCGAATACTCACCGGATTGAAGTAAGCACTTTCTAAGAAAATGGAATTGGTACTTTCTGAAACACCAGATTCTTTTCCTCCAAAAACTCCTGCAATACATAATGGTCCGTTTTCGTCACAAATCATGATATCTTCTTCATGTAAACTTCTTTCTACATCATCTAGAGTAGTAAATTTAGTTCCTGAAGGCACAGTTTTCACAATAACTTTACCGCTAATTTTTGCTGCATCGAAGGCGTGGAGAGGTTGTCCTAATTCATGTAACACATAATTGGTAACGTCGACAATATTGTTTTTTGGATTTAATCCAATAGCTTTCAAACGGTTTTGCAACCAAGCTGGAGATGGTTTCACACTTATTCCTGAAATAGTAACCCCACAATATCTCGGAACCAATTTACTTTCTTTAACGTCGATATCGATTTTTAAAGTACGCTTATCAACTCTAAATTTACTAACAGAAGGTGTAATCAATTCGACATTAACACCACTTTGAAGCATTCCTGCTCTTAAATCACGGGCTGTACCCAAGTGACTCATAGCATCGGCACGATTGGGAGTTAATCCAATTTCGAATACTTCGTCATTTTCAATTTTAAAAACGGTAGCAGCTGTAGTTCCTGGTTGTAACGATTCGTCTAAAACCATAATTCCATCATGACTGGTACCCAAACCAATTTCGTCCTCAGCACAAATCATTCCGTGACTTTCTTGACCACGAATTTTTCCTTTTTTTATAGTGAAAGATTCCCCGTCTTTGTCGTACAAGACTGTTCCAATAGTAGCTACTGGTACTTTTTGTCCTGCTGCAACATTGCTAGCACCACATACAATTTGAACAGGAACTCCATCTCCTAAATCAACAGTAGTTATTTTTAATCGGTCAGCATCTGGATGGGGAACGCAGGTCAAAACATGTCCAACGACAATTCCGTCTAATCCGCCTTTTACTGATTGGTATTTTTCTACCACTTCTACTTCTAAACCTAAATCAGTAAGTAAAGCAGCAGTTTCTTCTGATTGCCAATCTATTTTAATGAACTGTTTTATCCAGTTGTATGATATTTTCATTTTGAATTATTTTCAGGTTTGCAAATATAAGGATTGCTGATTGGAGTAGGAAACAATTTTTTTTATTTTTCAATTGTTTAGCTTGGCTAATTTTAAAATTAAAAGTTGTAAATAGTACAATTATTGATTGAAATTCATAAGAATAATGAAATAATAATTGTATAAAATTACATAATTGAAATTTTAATGCTATTAATTGGAATAATTGTGCTATTCATAAGTATATATTCAAGCTACATTTGAGTAACCTAAAAAATATAATTATGAGTAACCTAGCACAAAGACCTGAATTTAAGGCAAAGTATGACAATTACGTTGGAGGAAAATTCGTAGCTCCAGCAGGAGGGAAGTATTTTGATGTAGTTTCACCAATTGACGGAAAAGTATTTACACAAGCCGCTCACTCTAGTAAAGAAGATTTAGATTTAGCTGTTGACACAGCGCATAAAGCATTTCAAACTTGGGGAAAAACTTCTGCAACTGAACGAAGCATTTTGTTAAACAAAATTGCTCAAGTTATGGAAGATAATCTTGAATATATTGCGACTGTTGAAACCATTGATAATGGTAAAGCAATTCGCGAGACTTTGGCAGCTGATATTCCATTAGCGATTGATCACTTTAGATATTTTGCTGGTGTAATTCGTGCAGAAGAGAGTTCGATTTCCGAATTGGATTCGCAAACAGTTTCTATCGCTTTGAGCGAGCCATTAGGGGTTATTGCCCAAATTATTCCTTGGAATTTTCCTATTTTAATGGCGGTTTGGAAATTGGCTCCAGCTTTAGCAGCGGGAAATACTGTGGTTTTAAAACCTGCAGAAAGCACACCTATTTCTATTATGGTATTAATGGAATTGATTGGCGATATTCTTCCTCCAGGAGTAATGAATATTGTTAATGGATTTGGAGCCGAATTAGGAAGAGCATTGGTAACTAACAAAAAAGTATCTAAAGCAGCCTTTACAGGTTCTACAGCAACAGGTCGTTTGGTAATGCAATATGCTACTGAAAATATTATTCCTGTGACATTAGAATTGGGAGGTAAATCACCAAATATCTTCTTCCCATCGGTTGCCGAAGCAGATGATGCATTTTTTGATAAAGCAGTTGAAGGTGCTGTTATGTTTGCTTTGAACCAAGGTGAAATTTGTACTTGTCCATCACGATTGTTAGTGCATGAGTCAATCTACGATAAATTTATGGCCAAAGTAATTGAAAGAACAGCAGCTATCAAACTAGTGAGTCCACTGGATAAAACTGCAATGATGGGTGCTCAAGCTTCAATTGTTCAAAAAGAAAAAATCCTATCCTATATCAAATTAGGAAAAGAAGAAGGAGCAGAAGTGCTAATTGGTGGTGAAGAAAACAATTTAGGAGGTGACTTAGAAGGTGGTTACTACATCAAACCAACTATTTTTAAAGGACACAACAAAATGCGTATTTTCCAAGAAGAAATTTTTGGACCAGTATTAGCAGTAACTACTTTTAAAACTACTGAAGAAGCGATCGAAATTGCAAATGATACAATGTATGGTTTAGGTGCAGGGGTTTGGACTCGTGATGCACATGAATTGTATCAAGTTCCAAGAGCAATTCTTGCAGGGCGTGTTTGGGTAAACCAATACCACGCATATCCAGCTGGAGCGCCTTTTGGAGGGTACAAACAATCAGGAATTGGTCGTGAAAATCATAAAATGATGTTAGGACATTACCGTCAAACTAAAAATATGTTGATTTCCTATGACAAAAATAAATTAGGTTTCTTTTAGTAGACACCCATTTATTGACTAACTTTAAACCTGACAGATTTTATTTTGTCAGGTTTTGTTTTAAATTTTACACTATGATAAGACGTATTGATGCTACAGAAAAAGCTATAGAATTAATTCATTTGTTGCAAGAACAGCACGGAGATTTGATGTTTTATCAAGCAGGTGGTTGTTGTGAAGGTACTCAACCCCAATGTTTTGAAAAAGGAGGTTTTTACCAACGAATGGGAGATGTGTGTATTGGCACCATTGAAAATACTGAATTCTGGGTAGATAAAGATTTATTCGAATATTGGAAACACGCTCATTTTACATTGGATGTAATTGATGGCTTTGGTGCAGGTGGATTTTCATTAGAAACCCCGATGATGAAAACCTTTAGAATTGAGTATCGACTATTTACTCCTGAAGAAGAAAAGTTGTTAACGCCAGTTAGCGTTATTGAATAATCGAATTTACATGTAATAATTGGTATTGTTTTGGCGTAATTCCTTCTTGTTTTTTAAACAAACGGGTAAAATAATTAGCATCCTCAAAACCGGATAAATAACAGACTTCGTTAATTTGGATTGTTGGATTATTTAATAGTTTTTTGGCAGCACGTATTTTTTCGTGCAAAACAAAATCAATCGGACTCATTCCTAATTCTCTTTTAAACAAACGATAAAAAGAAGTCGTACTCATACACGATTTTTCACTCAATCGTTTCAAAGTTATATTTTCTCTCAAATTAGACCTAATGAATTCGATTACTTCAGTTATTGGATTATTAGGATCTTTAAACGAACCTTCTTCTATAGCTTTTGCGGTTTGAGTTTGAATGATTCGAATGAGTAATTCTTGTAGTGTTAAATCAGCTAAAACATCTTTTGTAATCGAAGTACTCATACATTCTTTTACTAATTTATTGATGGTGGTAGCCAATTCCACATTATTATAAAAAAAATAGTTTTGATAATTCAATTGCCAAAACTGAGCAGAACCTTCTTTGGGATAACGCTCGTTTAGAAAATGTAAGGTTTCTGTAATTTTAGTTTGGTCTATTGCTAAAGCTAAGCATTGGGTTGGATTGTTAGTTGTCGCTTCAGGAAAGTCAATTTTCATTCCAACATTAGACGGAATGACTACGGTTTCACCAGGTAAATAATCAAAACCTGGTTCGTCAAAAAGATGCATCACCTTTTTACCTCTCAACATACTGGTCACTACCAAATCATTAAACTTCAAAGGTACTAATTGCGAAGCTTCATAGGTTTCAAAAAGATTCAGTTCACAATTGTTTAAAGAATACACTGTCCTGTTTTCCACTAAAGTCTTTAGTGATTTTTCATGAGTTAGGGCAGGAGTATGTAAAAAGGTTTTAGGCAACTTTAAACTATTTTAATAGTTAAAGATACTAAATATTTCTTTTGCTATATCAATTGTATTGTTTTTTTAGAAAAGGAATCAATCCTCCAAAATATACTTTTTGATCATCATAAAAATCCATGTGACTTCCTTTTGGACAAAACAAATACGTTCCATTTTGAACCAATTTCGACATTTCTTCCATGTGTTTTGGATCCATTGTGTCGTATTTTGCTCCAATAACTAATGTAGGAATAGTAATGTTTTTTAATTCGGCTTTTCTATCCCATTTTTCTAATTTACCTGAAATCCCAAATTCACTAGGTCCTTGCATAGTTACATACAACGATTGGTTCATTTTGGCAAAAGATCGATTCACTGGTTCAGGCCAGTCTTTAGCAGGAAATCGTAGAATGTGTTTTTCGTAAAAATTTGGAAGCAATAATTCCATATATCTTGGGTTTGAAAAATCTTTAGCCGCTTCGATTTGGTTAATTTCTGCCAATACTTTTGGATCCATTTGTTTGGCTAAAACATCATCGGCATATTTACCATATTCAGGACAGCTAGACATCATATTGGAAATTATTAGTCCTTTCATATTGTTTTGGTATTTTAAAGCATATTCCATCGCTAAAATCCCACCCCAAGAGTGACCCAACATATAAAAATTGGTTGAATCTAAATTCAAGGCTTTTCGAACTTGTTCCACTTCTTCAACATAGCGACCCAAATCCCAAAGTGCAACATCATTAGGGTTATCGGAATTTCCGCAACCCAATTGGTCGTAATAAATTATTTCAATTCCTTCAGCTGGTAGAAAGTTTTCAAAACATTCAAAATATTCGTGTGTTGCTCCTGGGCCACCATTTAGAAGTAGTAATTTAATTTTAGGATTATTCCCAATGCGTTTGGTCCAAACATTGAAAGTTCCTTTTGAAGTTGTGATTGGAATCACTTTAATTCCGCCATTTTGAATACTATCATTTGATTTTTCAAAATAGACATTTTGATTTTCAGTAATTCCTTTTTGGCAAGAGCTAAAAATCAACACGATTGAAATGAAGAAAATTGTAAATGTCTTTTGCATAGTATTCGTTTTTAAGTTTATAATATCTCTTCGATATGTTTTTTAATGTTTTCTGCAATTTTTTTGGTTGGTAAATCGTTGGCATCTTCTCCAAATGGATCTTCAATTTCTTCGGCAATAAGTTCTAAACTCGCCAAAACATAAAAAATAAAAACGACAACAGGAACGACATAATATCCCAAACTAAACACATATCCAAAAGGCAATGTTAATACATAAATGAAGATGAATTTCTTGATGAAAGCACTATATGAATAGGGTATAGGCGTATTTTTTATTCGTTCGCATGCACCACATATATCAGTAAACGATTGTAATTCGGCATTAATTACAATAAGTTGATCTCCCGATATTTTCTTTGAAAGATACAAATTGTTTACTTTGATAAATAATTTATTGGCCACTTGATTTGGACGGTGCTTGTGATGATCTATTTCCAAATCTAAATCGTCAAACAATTGCTTGCCCGTATCGCTATCATTTAAATGTTTTCTTAGAATATTGGCATAATGAGGAATCATTTTTTTAAAAAATTCTCGATCTACATCATCAACTAACATCGCATTCAATTTGATCGCTAAATTTCTGGAACTATTAACTAATCCTCCCCACATTTTTCTTCCTTCCCACCAACGATCGTAGGCAGTATTTGTCCGATAGGCAAGTAATAATGAAATGACAAATCCCAACATGCCATGCATCATCGAAATATTTTTCACATGACTATCTTCTGGAAGGTGCCAATATTCAATTTCAAGATAGGCAATGATACCTGAATAAAGTCCGATAATAATCATTATTGGAATTAATTTTCTAAAGGTATCAGCCTTACTAAAATGAAATATAAAGCTGATCCAATCTTTTGGGTTATAGGATGTCATTTGTATTTTAATTTAGGTTGATAATTCCTGCCAACTCTTTTAAAGCGATTTCAGATAATTTAGCTTGGAACTGGGCGTTGCTATTACGAACCTTTGCATTTACATAATTCAATTGTGCAGTTCTAAATTCTAATGTTGTAATTGTTCCAATTTTAAATTTATCCAATGTAATTGCTAAATTTTGTTTTGCAATGGATTCGTTTTTTTCTTCTAATTCAATTAATTCAATATTAGTTAAATAGGTTTGGTAGGATGTAGCCAATTGTGATTGTAAAGCTAAATTTTGTTCTTGAATGGATAGATTTGAATTGGCAATTTGTAATTGAGCAATTTTCTCATTTCGTTGTTGAGAAAATCCGTCAAACACGTTTACAGCTGCACTAAAACCATAATTAAATCCTTTGGCTGAAGTGGCTGTGGCAAAACCTAAACTTGCTTGTGTTTCAGATAAATTGTAACCGGTATTCAGTCTAATTGTTGGATATCTATTGGCTTTAACTTGCTTCAATTGCAGTTCAGCAATTTTCAATCCTATAATTTGTGCTTCTAATTGAGGGTTTTGTTTTTCTGCCAAAGCGGTTAATTCCGGAAGTAATAATCCTGAATCTACTTTGATACCATCTGTTACTTGAAAGTCCGTTTTTGTATCTCGTGCTAAAATTTGATTGAATAGAATTTTGGTATTGGCATATAATTCTTTCTGTTTTAACAGTGATACTTTATCTGTATTCATATCAACTTGAGCGTTCAAAACTTCTAATTTAGAAGCTTTTCCAATTCCAAATCGGTTTTGTGCCAATGCCAAACGTTGATTTGATATCACAATGGTTGAATCTAAAGCTTTTAGCTGTTGCTGTTGTTGTACCAAATCAAAATACGTACTTGTCACCGCATTAATTTTAGACAGAATTGTTTGTTTCAATTGAGCTTCGCCTAATTTTTGTAATTCCTTTAATTGGTCATATCTGGCAAACATTCTGAATCCATCAAATACTGTCCAATCCAAATTAACGCCATAATTCAAACTGTTGTTTTTTGCATTGTCTAATGAATTTACAACTCCACTCTGTAAAGTTTGTGAACTATTTTGAACGCGATTATTGGCAGTTATTGAAGCAGCTAGAGTAGGCAACATTCCTGCATTACCAATTGCCACATTTACTTTGTTAATCAGCGAATTGTTCGAAGCTATTTTAATCTCGAAATTGTTGTCTAAAGCAATTTTTACTGCTGTTTCAAGTGTTATAATTTCTTGCGCTTTAGCATCGCTAAAACTCAAAAAAGTGAAACAGATTAGAATGAATTTATAGTGTTTCATGTTTATTTACTTTCTTGTTCATATTCGTTAATATGATCAAATTCAGGATAATGTTTGCGGGCTTTTGACCACATTAAATACAAAGCTGGAATAACGAATAATGTTAAAATTAAAGAGAAAACTGTTCCTCCTACAATTACAACCCCCATTCCAATTCTACTATTAGATGCTGCTCCTAAAGATAAAGCAATTGGTAAAGCTCCAAGAGCAATTGCTAAACTTGTCATTAAAATTGGTCGTAAACGAGCCTCAGATGCTTCTAAAATAGCTTCCAATTTGGGTTTACCTTGTTCACGCAATTGATTAGCAAATTCGACAATTAAGATTCCGTTTTTAGTAACCAAACCAATTAACATTACGGTTCCAATTTGGCTAAAAATATTCCACGTTTGATTGAATAACCATAATGAGAATAAAGCACCTGCAACAGCCATTGGTACAGTCAAAATGATAATTATAGGATCAATGAAGCTTTCAAATTGTGCAGCAAGAATCAAGAATATTAACACTAATGCCAATCCGAATGCAAAAGAAGTATTTGAACTACTTTCCACAAAATCTCTCGATTCTCCACCTAAATCTGTGGTAAAACTGTCGTCTAAAACTTTGGCTTTGATTTCGTCCATTGCTTCGATTCCATCACCAATACTTTTACCTGGAGCCAAACCTGCCGAAACGGTTGCCGACATATATCGGTTGTTATGGTATAATTGTGTTGGGTTGCTCTGTTCTTCAATTGTAACTACGTTATCCATTTGGATCAATTCGCCTTTGTTGTTTTTTACAAACATAGAAGTTAAATCCAAAGGTTTTGCACGATCATTTTTTTCAAATTGACCGATTACTTGGTACTGTTTTCCGTTACGAATAAAATAACCAAAACGTTGACCACTTAAAGATAATTGCAAGGTCTGAGCCACATCGATTACAGAAATTCCTAAACTTTCTGCTTTTTCTCTATCAATTGTTACATTGATCTCAGGCTTATTGAATTTCAAATTCACATCAGTAGTTGAGAAGGTTTCGTTTTTAGCAGCTTCTTCCATGAACAATGGAATTTTTTCTCTCAATTTCTCAAAATTAGAAGCTTGAATAATGTACTGAATTGGTAATCCACCACGTCTGTTCACAGCAATAGTTGGTTGTTCAATAACTGATGTTTTGGCCTCTGAATAGGCGCTAGTCCATTTGGTTAATTTTTCAGCAACTTCTTTTTGAGACGCTTTCCTTTCGTTAGGTTGTAACAAGGAAATTCGAACAAATCCACTATTTACAGAAGACGCATTAAATCCAGGTGAAGTAATGACAAGTGCTACTTTTTTCTCTGGTATAGAATCGTCCACCAGTTTCGAAATTTCTTGCATGAAGCGATCGGTATAATCATAAGATGAACCCTCTGCTGTTGCAACTCGTAAAACCATTCCGCTACGGTCATCATAAGGTGCAGTTTCTTTTTTCAATAGATTGAAAAACAAATAAATCAATCCAAAACACGCTATTAAAATTGGAAAACTGATCCATTTCTTTTTCATGAAACTTGCTAAAGCTTCAGCATATCCAGTATTTAGTTTTTGAAAATACGGTTCAGTCAAATTGTAAAATTTCGACTTTTCTTGCTTTCCACCTTTCATCAAATAGGCATTCAACATTGGGGTAAGCGTTAACGATACAAAAGCCGAAACCAATACGGCAGCACCAATAACGACACCAAATTCTCGAAATAATCGTCCGACAAATCCTTCTAAGAAAATTACAGGTAAAAACACCGCAGCCAAGGTGATTGAAATCGAAATAACTGCAAAGAAAATTTCGTTTGAACCTTTGATGGCTGCTTCAATCGGCGACATACCTTCTTCTACTTTTTTGAAAATATTTTCGGTTACTACAATTCCGTCATCTACAACTAGACCTGTTGCTAGAACAATAGCTAGTAAAGTCAATACATTGATAGAAAATCCAAAGAGCCACATGATAAAAAACGTAGCAATTAATGAAACTGGAATATCAATTAACGGACGGAAGGCAATAGCCCAATCTCTAAAGAATAAATAGATAATTAAAACTACCAATAGAATCGAAATCCCTAAGGTTTCAGCTACTTCAATTACTGATTGTTTCACGAAAACAGTATTGTCAATTACAATGTTTAAACGGATATCTTTAGGTAAATCTTTTTTAAAGCGCTCAAATTCTTTATAAAATGCTGTGGCAATGTCTAAATAATTAGCTCCAGGACGGGGAACAATAGCCACCCCAACTAATGGAACGCCCGATTGCATCATATTGGTTTCTACATTTTCGGGTCCAATTTCGGCTCTACCAATATCGCTAAAACGGACAATTTTATCACCTTCAGAACGAATGATAATATTGTTAAATTCTTCTGCTTTGGACAAATTACCAATCGTTTTTACCATTAATTCGGTATTGGCTCCCGTAATTTTACCCGATGGTAATTCTACGTTTTGTTTGCTTAACGCAGCTCGAACTTCGGAAACAGTACAACCGTAAGAAGCTAGTTTTACTGGATCAATCCACAAACGCATGGCATACCTTTTTTGCCCCCAAATTTGAATACCGCTGACTCCAGGAATGGTTTCTAAACGTTGTCCAATTATATTTTCAGCAAAATCACTCAATTCTAAGGCAGAACGAGAATCACTTTGAATAGTCATAGAGATAATGGCATCACTATTGGCATCCGCTTTGGAAACAACAGGAGGCGCATCAATATCTTGTGGTAAACTTCGTGTAGCCTGAGAAACTTTATCACGAACATCATTAGCGGCTTCTTCTAAATCTTTATCTAAATTGAATTCGACCGTAATATTACTACTTCCTTGAATACTCGAAGAAGTCACGTTACGAATTCCGTCAATGGAATTGATTGCTTTTTCTAAAGGTTCGGTAATTTGCGACTCAATAATATCGGAATTCGCTCCAGTATAATTAGTACGAATAGAAACTTGAGCAGGATCTATTGAAGGAAATTCTCGAACTCCCAAAAAACTGTATCCTATCAATCCAAACAAAACAATAGTTAAGTTGACAACAATAGTAAATACAGGTCTTTTTATGCTTAATGTAGATAAACTCATGTTTAATTTTTTTAGCAATATAAATTAGCAAATGCTTATTTAATTTTCACAATTATTGGTGATTCGTCTTTTAAGGACATTACTCCAGAGGTTAAAACAGTGTCTCCCGCTTTTAAACCAGAAAGTACTAAAATAGAAGCGTCAGTTCGTGTTGCGGTTTCTACCTTCACTTCTTTAGCCATTCCTTTATTAGCAATGAATACTTTTTTACCATTTTGAATAGGAATAATTGCTTCGGTTGGTATTACCACGGCGTCTTTGATAATATCCAAAGGCAATTCTACATCTGCAAAAGTCCCTGGGAATAATTTTCCTTGGCTATTGTTTGCTAAAGCACGAACTTTTAATGTTCTTGTGGCAATTTCTACTTCAGGCTCGATAGCGTATACCTTAGCTGAATACGATTGGTCTGATCCTGAAACTTTAAAAGATATAGTAGCGTTCTTTTTTACTTGAGAGGCATATTTTTCAGGAATTGAAAATGTGATTTTGAGTTGTCCAATGTTAACTAACTTAGCCACTAAAAGACTTGGCGTGATGTAGGTTCCAGGGGAAATTGAACGCAATCCAATTTTTCCAGAAAAAGGCGCACGTACCGAAGTTTTTTCAATTTGCGCTTGAATCAGTTGGCTTTGTGCTTTTGCAGATTGATGATCGGCTCTAGCTACATCATATTCTTCTTGGCTGATGGCTTCTTTTTGCAATAATAATTTGGCTCTTCTTTCATTTTCAGAAGCTAAACTTTCTTTGGTTTTGGCTTGTGCCAATTGAGCTTTTAATTCGATATCATTCACTTTGAATAATACCTGTCCTTTGGCAACATTGCTGCCTTCTTGGAAATAAATATTTTTGACAATGCCCGAAACTTCAGAACGAATCTCCACTTGTTCATTTGCTTCAATCGAACCCGAAAGAGATAAATTATTATCGAATGTTTGTAAACGAACGACTGACCCACTTACAGTAATAGGTTGTTCTTCTTTTCCTTTGTCTTTAGGACCTTTAGTATCGCTGTTTTTAGTAATTCGGTAACCAATTAAGCCAATTAATCCTATTATTAATAAGGAATAAACGAGAGTTTTTATTTTCATAATTATTTATATAGTGTCTATTAAACGCAATTCACAAATTTAGAACATTGATTTTAATATTAGACTAGCTTATTGTATTTATTTAAATCAATTATGGGGTATTGAAATTGTTAGCTAATATAATTCCAAATATTTTTCTTTTTGGTCATTTCGATAAATACGCTTCGCATTGTAGCATGTTCTGGTTTCTGCATACCAGCGTCTTCGCGGAGTAATTTTATAGCATAATTTCTGGCTAACATTAAAATGTCTCTATCTTTAACAATATCGGCAATTTGCAGATTTAAAACTCCACTTTGTTGGGTTCCCATTAAATCTCCAGGGCCTCGCAATTTCAAATCTACTTCAGCAATTTCAAAACCGTCATTAGTACTCACCATCGTTTCCATTCTGGTTTTACTATCCGAACTCAATTTGTGACTCGTCATTAAGATGCAATAACTTTGTTCGGCGCCACGTCCCACACGACCACGCAATTGATGTAGTTGGGACAATCCAAAACGCTCTGCACTTTCAATAATCATTACGCTGGCATTGGGAACATTAACGCCCACTTCAATCACGGTAGTGGCAACCATAATATTGGTTTTACCATCTGCAAAGCGTTTCATTTCTGATTCTTTATCCGCGGGTTTCATTTTTCCGTGTAAAATAGAAATGGAATACTGTGGTAGGGGAAAATCTCTGGATATACTTTCGTAGCCGTCCATCAAGTCTTTGAAATCCATTTTTTCTGACTCCTGAATCAAAGGATAAACAATATAAATTTGTCTTCCTAAAGCAATTTCATCTTTCAAAAACTTCCAAACTTTCAATCGGTTGCTATCAAATCGGTGTACGGTTTGAATGGGTTTTCGTCCGGGTGGTAATTCGTCAATGACTGAAATATCCAAATCGCCATACAAACTCATGGCTAAAGTACGTGGAATAGGAGTGGCAGTCATTACTAAAACATGTGGCGGAATTTCGTTCTTTTTCCATAACTTAGATCGTTGCTCTACACCAAAACGATGTTGCTCATCGATTACGGCTAATCCTAAATTTTTAAACTGTACTTTGTCTTCTAATAAAGCATGGGTTCCGATTAATATATGTAAACTTCCATCTTCCAGTGCTTCATGTATTACTTTTCGTTCAGCAGTTTTAGTAGAACCAGTTAATAATTTTATATTGATGTTGGCGGTCTTTGCCAATTCGGATAAGCCTATAAAATGTTGATTGGCTAATATTTCAGTTGGCGCCATTAAGCAAGCTTGAAAGCCGTTATCAATAGCCAAAAGCATACTCATAAAGGCTACAATGGTTTTTCCCGAACCTACATCGCCTTGCAATAAGCGATTCATTTGGGCGTTACTTCCCATGTCGGTGCGGATTTCCTTAATCACTCTTTTCTGAGCATTGGTCAACTCAAAAGGCAAATGGTTTTGGTAAAAGTCATTAAAATGTTGCCCTACAGAAGTAAACGGATGTCCTTTAATTTTATGCTTCTGAATCAGGTTTTTGGTGATTAATTGTAGCTGAATAAAAAACAATTCTTCAAACTTTAATCGGAATTGGGCTTTTGCCAAAGCTTCTGAACTTTGAGGGAAATGAATATTAAATAGCGCGGCTTTCTTAGAAATCAGCTTTAATTCGTCAAGCAAATAATCGGGCAGGGTTTCTGAAAATAAGTTTTGAGTTTCCAAAAATAACTGTTGCATCATTTTGATAATAACTCGATTCGAAACACCTCGATTCGTTAAAGTTTCTGTAGATGGATAAATGGCTTGCATGGCTGATCGTAAGCTTTTTTGGTGTTCGCTCAATAATTCCATTTCAGGATGTGCCATGTTGAACGTACCATTAAATGAAGTACACTTTCCAAAAATTACAATCACTTCATTCAACTTCAAACTTTCTCGAATCCATTTGTGACCTTGGAACCAAACCAATTCCATTTGGCCCGTATCATCCACAAATGTCGCGACTAAACGTTTTTTGTTTTTGCCAAATTCCACCGTTTTAATATGGATGATTTTGCCTACGATTTGGACTTCAGAAACGGTGTTTTGGAGCTCATTAATTTTATAATAACGCGTTCTGTCAATATAGCGATTCGGAAAGAAATTGACTAAATCTCCATACTTAAAAATCCCCAATTCCTTACGCAAGAGTTCGCCCCGATTGGGACCAACGCCTTTAAGGTATTCGATAGGAGTTTGTAGAAGATTTTGCTGCATACTGCGAAGATAGTTTTTTGTTTGGAAACTAGAAAGTAGTAGAATAGTACCTAATTAATATTATATTTGTAATTGTTAATCCCAAATCCAATAAAATATGAAAATTTCATTATGTTGCTACCTTCTAAGTTTTTCATTTCTTGTTTTAAATTATAAATCGTATTCTCAAAATGCTAAAATCGAAATTGAAACTATCAATAACGATGATAATAGTGTTGATTTGTTTTATGAAAAAAACCTTCCAGGAAGTTATGTTATAAAATTAAATTTCACAAACATAACAAATTGTTATACCTATGAATTCAATACTGTTGTAAAAAATTTTTCAGGAAAATTACTACGTTTAATTCCAAACGATCCAAAGGTTGGCATTGGGTTTAGTTTAAATTATATTTATTCTTTAGGAGTTCCTAACCCGAAAATAGATCCTGATTTTGTTTATCATTTACCTTTTAAAAAAGGAAAAAAAATTAGGGTTGATTTAGCACAGGATATTTCTGTGAAATATTTTGGAAAAGAGAAACAAAGTGACTGGTTTTCTTATGTAGTAAATTCTGAAAGTACAGATACAATTTGTAGTATCAGAAAAGGAATTGTAATTGATATTATAAATGATTTTGATACAAGTACATCAGATGATTTACAATACACTAATAAAAGAAATTCAATAGTTGTAGAGCATCCGGATGGTACTTTTGCAGAGTATACAGGATTTAAGAGAAATGAAATCTTTGTTAATATAGGACAACAAATATACCCACAGACAGAATTAGGTACAATTGATTTGTTAAATAATGTATATAGATTTGATTTTTGCATTTATTATAAATCGATTGTAAAAAGAGCAGTACCAACAAATTCCAAAAATACTTCAACAGATACTGTTTATAAATTTTTATCACCTTACTTTTGGTCAGATGAAGGTAAAATAAAAATTAATTCATCAACAAGCTGTACAGTAGATTCCAATGATGAATTAATTATTTTAGAATTTACAAAGTCTGAAAAGAAGAAGTTTTTTAAAGATAAAAATTCATTTATTAATCAAAAATAAGAGTAACCAATTTTAAATTAATGATTCTCGATTCCCTAGAAAATTACCAATTATACAGCACAATCAACGAAAGAATAGCCAAAGGTTTTGCCTTTTTACACAACACTGATTTAGAGGCAATTCCTTCAGGAAAACACGATATTGATGGCGATATTATTTTTGCCTTGGTACAAGAATACCAAACCAAACCTTTGGCGGAATGTAAATTAGAAAGCCATAAAAATTACATTGACATTCAATATGTGATTCGTGGTGAGGAATTCATGGGAGTAACTACTAAAAACAATCAAAAAATTCTAGAAGTAAACGAAGATAAAGACTATACTTTTTATGAAGGTACAACTTCTTTAGTGCGCGTTTCAAAAGGGATGTTTACCATTTTCTTTCCAGATGATTTACACCAACCTTGCGTTCAAATGGAATTAGCTTCCGAAGTGAAGAAAGTAGTGATTAAAGTCTTAATTCAATAAATCCTACTTCGTATATCGTAAATCGGATATCCTAAATCGTAAATTAATATGACAACTCATCTCGCTTTACTCCGCGGAATCAATGTTTCCGGACACAATATGATTAAAATGGAGGCGTTAAAAACGACTTTGGAAAA
>CAYWFQ010000040.1:0-17504 GCA_964457505.1 uncultured Flavobacterium sp. | reverse complement strand
TCACGCTGCGAAAAAAGCACGTGAAATGGTACAACGTAAAACCGTAATGGGTGGTGGCGGATTACCAGGGAAATTATCTGATTGTTCTGAACAAGATCCTGAAAAATGTGAAGTATATCTTGTCGAGGGAGATTCGGCTGGTGGAACAGCAAAACAAGGTCGTGATCGAAACTTTCAAGCGATTTTACCATTACGTGGTAAGATTTTGAACGTGGAAAAAGCGATGCATCACAAAGTTTTTGAAAGTGAAGAGATTCGAAATATATTCACTGCACTAGGAGTAACAATAGGTACAGCTGAGGATAGCAAAGCATTAAATATTGAAAAATTACGTTACCATAAAGTAATTATCATGTGTGATGCCGATGTCGATGGAAGTCACATTGCTACCTTAATATTAACGTTCTTCTTCCGTTTTATGAGAGAATTGATCGAAAGAGGACATGTGTATATTGCGGCGCCACCTTTGTATTTAGTTAAAAAAGGAAATAAAAAAGAATACGCTTGGACAGAAGATCAACGTGATATTGCTAACGAAAGAATGGGCGGAAGTGCTGCTATCCAACGTTATAAAGGTCTTGGAGAGATGAATGCGGAACAATTGTGGGAAACTACAATGGATCCAAGTTTCAGAACTTTACGTCAAGTAACTATTGATAATATGGTTGAAGCCGATAGAGTTTTCTCTATGTTGATGGGAGATGAAGTTCCACCAAGAAGAGAATTTATCGAGAAAAATGCGGTTTATGCTAATATTGATGCTTAACTTAGAGCTTCATTCTAATTTTAGAAAACAAAATAATTTTTAAAAATATAAATAACATGAAAGTTACAATTGTAGGAGCAGGAAATGTAGGAGCAACCTGTGCTGACGTGATTTCGTATAGAGGAATTGCAAGTGAAGTAGTATTATTGGATATTAAAGAAGGTTTTGCTGAAGGTAAAGCTATGGATATTATGCAATGTGCTACCAATACTGGTTTTAATACTAAAGTTGTTGGGGTAACCAATGATTACTCTAGAACTGCGAATAGCGATGTAGTAGTAATTACATCAGGAATTCCGAGAAAACCAGGAATGACGCGTGAAGAGTTAATTGGTATTAATGCAGGTATTGTGAAAACAGTTGCTGAAAATGTATTAGCTCATTCTCCAAATACAATTGTAGTGGTAGTGTCAAATCCAATGGATACAATGACTTATTTGGCATTGAAATCAACTGGTTTGCCTAAAAACAGAATCATTGGAATGGGAGGTGCTTTAGATAGTTCACGTTTTAGATACTATTTATCGCAAGCTTTGGACAAACCATCAAATGATGTTTCGGCCATGGTTATTGGCGGTCACGGTGATACTACCATGATTCCGTTAACTCGTTTAGCTTCTTATAATGGTATTCCGGTTTCTGAATTTCTTTCACAAGAAGCATTAGAAAAAGTAGCAGCATCAACTATGGTTGGAGGAGCAACTTTGACAGGTCTTTTAGGAACTTCAGCTTGGTACGCACCAGGTGCTTCAGTAGCCTATTTAGTAGATAGTATTTTGAATGACCAAAAGAAAATGATTGCTTGTTCTGTTTTCTTAGAAGGAGAATACGGACAAAGTGATATCTGTATAGGTGTTCCATGTATTATTGGTAAAAACGGAGTGGAGCAAATCGTTGATATTACATTGAACGACGCAGAAAAAGCATTATTTGCTAAAAGTGCGGATGCAGTTAGAAATATGAATGCTGATTTAAAATCAGTTTTGGCATAATTTTTAAATATAAATTGAAAAGACTGCTTTTTTGCAGTCTTTTTTATGAGATTAATTGACAAATAAATTGGTTAATCTTAACCTTAAATTATATATTTGCTCGGTTTAAAAAAAGTAGGGTTACTTATCGAGTCATTTTTTGTCTCGAAAAGTAATTTTATTCGCTGTTTTACAGTGGTTTAAGTAAAAATAAGTATAAAGAATAATTAATTTTTAGTAATAATGCAGAATAAAGGCCTCATTAAATTTTTCGCAATTCTATTTGCATTGGTAAGTATTTACCAACTTTCTTTCACTTTCGTAGCTAATAAAGTAGCTAGTGATGCTAAAGCTTTTGCAGGAGGAAATCCTGAAAAAGAGTTAAAATATTTAGATTCTATTGGTAAAGAGAAAGTCTTTAACCTTGGTTTTTCTGATTTTACTTTTAACGAAGTAAAAGACAAACAAATCAATAAAGGTCTTGACTTAGAAGGAGGAATCAACGTAATTCTTCAAGTATCTGTAAAAGATATCTTGAAAGGATTGTCTAATAACTCTAAAAATCCAGTTTTCAACAAGTCTTTAGCAGATGCAACAGCTAATCAAAAAGGAAATCAAACCTATATAGATGCTTTCTTTGAAGCATTTGAGGCCAACTCTAAAGGAACTGTGAAATTAGCATCTCCAGATATTTTTGCTAACAGAAGTTTGCAAGGAGAAGGTGGTGTCGATTTTCAAATGACCGATGCACAAGTTCAAAAGGTAATCAAAAGAAAAGTTGATGAGTCTGTAGAAAGTGCTTTTGGTGTATTAAGAAAACGTATTGACAAATTTGGTGTTACCCAACCTAATATTCAAAAATTAGGAGAGTCAGGAAGAATTCTTGTTGAACTTCCAGGAGCTAAAGATGTAGATAGAATTAAAAAATTATTACAAAGTACTGCTCAATTAGAGTTTTGGGAAACGTATAAAATTGAAGAAATTGGTAATTTCTTAATGGCTGCTAATGAGTCATTGAAAAAAACAGAAATTAATAAAGTAGCTCCTGCGAAAGTAGTTAAAGATTCATTGAGTGCTTTATTAGCTGATACGAAAGATTCAGCATCTGCTAAAAAAGGAAATAACCCATTATTAGATAAAATTATTGCTCAAGGTGGTGGGCCAGTTTTGGGTCTTTTCGCACCTAAAGATACTGCTGTTGTAGGTGGGTATTTGAGAAGAGCGGATATTAGAGTTTTATTGGCAGGAGATCAACGTTATGCTAAATTTGTTTGGGGAAAACCAACCAAAATTAAAGATGCAAAATCAAATGAAATTGATGCTGTTGAATTATATGCTTTAAAAGGAAATAGAGATAATGTTGCTGCCATGAGTGGTGGTGTGGTTACTGACGCAAGTGACACATTTGATCAGTTAGGAAAACCAGCTGTTTCTATGCAAATGAACGGTAAAGGCGCTAAAGCTTGGGAAGAATTAACAGGAAAAGCCTATACTCAAAAAAGTAATATTGCCATTGTTCTAGACAATGTAGTTTATTCTGCTCCTGGTGTATCAAGTGGACCAATTGCGGGTGGAAGATCTGAGATTTCTGGTGACTTTGATGTAACTGAAACAAAGGATTTAGCGAATGTGTTGAAAGCTGGTAAATTGCCTGCTTCAGCAGATATTATTCAATCAGAAGTAGTAGGACCATCATTAGGACAAGCTGCTATCGATGCGGGTACAATTTCTTCTATTGTAGGTTTCTTGTTAGTATGTTTATGGATGGTATTCTATTATGGTAAAGCTGGTTGGTACGCTAATTTGGCTTTATTATTGAACTTATTGTTCTTATTCGGAATTATGGCAAGTTTTGGTTTTGTATTAACATTACCAGGAATTGCAGGTATCGTTTTAACATTAGGTACCGCGGTTGATGCAAACATTATTATTTATGAAAGAGCAAAAGAAGAATTACGTGAAGGTAAATCATTATCTGAAACAGTAATCGCTTCTTATGGTTGGAAAGGAGCAATGCGTTCTATTATTGATGCAAACGTTACCCACATTTTAACTGGTGCCATCTTGTTTACATTTGGAACAGGTTTAATTAAAGGGTTTGCCTTGACATTATTGATTGGTATTGTAACTTCATTGTTTACATCTATCTTTATTGCTAGAATCTTTATCGATAGAGACATTGCTAATAATAGTAATTTAACCTTTTCAACTTCAATCACTAAAAATTGGTTTACTAATTTCCATTTTGATTTTATCAAGATTAAAAAATTCACTTACATCTTCTCTTCTATTGTGGTTATTGTAAGTATTGTTTCTATCTTTTTTGTAAATGGATTAGATCAAGGAGTTGATTTTGTTGGAGGTAGAACATTCCAAGTGAAGTTTGAAAAACCAATTGATGCTTCAGTAGTATCAGATGAATTGTCTAAAGAATTTGGAACTCCAGTTGAAGCAAAAGTTTTCGGTTCTGATAATCAATTAAAAATTACAACTAAATATAAAATTACTGAAGAAGGTATTGATGTTGATAAAGAAGTAAATGAGAAATTATATAACTCATTGAAAAAGTATTATTCAGCTACAACTTACGATCAATTCATCAATTCGTATGATGGTAAAAAAGTTGGAGTATTATTGGCTTCTAAAGTTGGAGCTTCTATCTCTGAAGATATTAAAACTAACTCGTATTGGGCAGTTTTAGGTGCGATGGCTGTTATTTTCTTGTACTTAATGATTTCATTCCGTAAATGGCAGTATTCATTAGGAGCGATTGCAGCGGTTGCGCATGACGTAATATTCGTATTAGGAATTTACTCTTTATGTTATAAATTCATGCCTTTCCACATGGAAATGGACCAACACTTTATTGCGGCTATCTTAACGGTTATTGGTTATTCAATGAACGATACTGTAATTGTATTTGATAGAATTAGAGAGTTTATCATGGGTAAACGTAAAGGTACTTTTGAAGAGATTGTAAATGCTTCGATTAATACTACTTTATCTAGAACATTAAATACTTCTTTAATGATGATTATTGTATTGTTGACCATGTTTATTTTTGGAGGGGAATCAATTAGAGGATTTATCTTTGCTATGCTTGTTGGTATTGTAGTAGGTACTTATTCTTCTTTATTTATTGCTACACCAGTATTGGTAGATACGATTTCAAGATCAGATAAAAATCAAATTGAAAAAGAGCACAAAGAAGCTTAATTTTAGATTGTATTATATATTCAAGAGGATTCAACGAAAGTTGGATCCTTTTTTTATAAAATATATTTGAATACATTATTTGTTTATTTTTGATATTTAAATTAGTAAACACATGAAAAAAATAATCGTTACATTACTTATGTCATCAACAATAGTTTCTTTTGGTCAACAACAAAACAAATATCCTTTGACGAGAAAAGGAGATAAAATCGATGTCTATTTTGAAACTAAAGTAGCCGATCCTTACCGTTGGTTAGAAGACGATAGATCAATTGAAACTTCAGATTGGGTAAAAGCCCAAAACCAAGTTACTTTTGGTTATTTGTCTACAATTCCTTACCGCAATGCAATCAAAGAGCGCATGGAAAAATTGTGGAATTATGAAAAAGTATCTGCGCCTTTCAAAGAGGGAAAATATACCTATTATTATAAAAATAACGGATTACAAAATCAGTCTGTTTTGTATCGAAAAGATACTTCTGGTAATGAAGAATTGTTTTTGGATCCTAATACATTTTCAAAAGATGCTACCACTTCGCTAGCTGATATTAGTTTTTCTAAAGATGGTTCGCTTTGTGCGTATTCAATTTCTGAGGCGGGAAGTGATTGGCGAAAGGTCATTTTCATTAATGCTGAAACCAAGCAAAGTATTACCGATAAATTGATTGATGTTAAATTCAGTGGATTGTCTTGGAAAGGAAACGAAGGGGTATATTATTCTAGTTATGATAAACCAAAGGGAAGTGAATTGTCAGCCAAAACAGATCAACATAAATTGTATTTTCATCAACTAGGCACGAATCAGTCCGATGATCAATTGATTTTTGGTGACAAAGAAAAACGTCGCTATGTTGGCGGAAGTGTTTCAGATGATAATCGTTATTTGTTTATCACAGCTGCAAATGCTACTTCTGGAAATGAGTTGTACGTTCAAGACTTAACAAAATCAGGCGCAGAAATTAAATCCATACATTCTGGTTTTGAATATGATGTTAGGGTTTTGGATAATGTTGGAAGCCAATTGTACTTAATAACAAATTTGGGTGCGCCTAACAAACGAATTGTAACTATTGATGTTAATTCACCTTCAGTATCCAATTGGAAAGATTGTATTGCCGAAACAGAACAGGTACTTTCGCCTTCTACAGGTGGAGGTTTTATCTTTGCCAATTATATGAAAGATGCCGTTTCGGTAGTGAAACAATTTGATTATAAAGGGAAATTAGTTCGCGAAATTCAATTGCCAGGATTGGGAACTGCAACGGGTTTTGAAGGTAAGAATGATGATTCGGTATTGTATTTTACGTTTACTAATTATGTGACACCTACAACGACTTACCAATTTTCACCTTTCGAAGGAAAGTCATCTATTTATGTCCAACCCAAAGTAGATTTTGTAAGTGACAATTATACGTCAAAGCAAGTGTTTTATACTTCCAAAGATGGAACTAAAGTTCCGATGATTATTACTTATAAAAAAGGAACACCTTTAAACGGGAAAAATTCAACTATTTTGTATGGGTATGGAGGATTTAATGTGAGTTTAACGCCTTCTTTCAGTATTGCTAATGCGGTTTGGTTAGAAATGGGTGGAATATATGCTGTGGCTAATTTAAGAGGTGGTGGCGAATATGGAAAAAAATGGCATGATGCAGGAACTAAAATGCAAAAGCAAAATGTATTTAATGATTTCATCGCAGCGGCCGAATTTTTAATTGCTGAAAAATACACATCATCTGACTATTTAGCGATTAAAGGGGGTTCTAACGGAGGTTTATTGGTTGGAGCCACAATAACGCAGCGACCAGATTTAATGAAGGTAGCATTGCCCGCTGTCGGCGTAATGGATATGTTGCGTTATCATACGTTTACCGCAGGTGCGGGTTGGGCATATGATTATGGAACTGCGGAAGATTCGAAAGCGATGTTTGATTATATCCAAGGCTATTCGCCGGTACATAATGTGAAAGCGGGGGTAAAATATCCTGCTACATTAGTTACTACAGGAGATCATGACGATAGAGTAGTGCCAGCGCATAGTTTCAAATTTGCAGCTGAGTTGCAAGCTAAACAAGCTGGAGCCAATCCAGTGTTAATCCGAATAGAGACTAATGCGGGTCACGGAGCAGGAAAACCAGTTTCAAAAACTATTGAAGAAGCTGCCGATTTGCAAGCTTTCACTTTGTATAATATGGGAATTCAATCGGTGCCAATAAATTAATTAGATAGTGTAAAAAGAGGGGCTATATATTATTAGAATTTAAAATTTTAACCATTAAGAAATTAAGCTAATTAAGTCTTAATGGAACTTAATTTCTTAATGGTTTTGCTTTTGAAGTTTCTCTTTTTAGTCGAAGAATTATGTAAAAACACCTCTCATTTAGTGGTGAAGCTAAAAGTAAAAAGGCTATCCAATTTGAGTGGACAGCCTTTTTTATTAAAATCCAGTTTTGTTTACTATTATTCTTTGATTTGTTTGGCTGTTAACACAAAGTAGAACCCAATCAAGATAAACGGAATACTTAACCATTGACCGGTTGATAATATGTCTCCTAAATCACTTTCAAATCCACCTTGACTTTCTTTAACCGATTCTACTACAATTCGGACAGAGAATAGTAAGATTAAAAACAATCCGAATAAATAACCTGATTTCTTTCTCGCTTCCGTTTTCCAATACAAGAAAAACAAAATAGCAAAAACAAAAATATAACAGAAAGCTTCGTACAATTGTGTTGGGTGTTTCGTAGGTACTTGTTCCAAAAGTGTAGCGAATTTTGGGTCATTAGCAATGGCTTGATAGGCATCTTTTGGATCTGGAATTTGAGTAGCATTGACAGCATCTCTTGGACTGAAATAATCTCTGATGAATTTAATTCCAAAAGAAGATGTTGTTTCTTTCCCAATAATCTCCGAATTAAAGAAGTTCCCTATTCGAACAAATATAGCGCCACTTGCAGCAGGAATTACGATACGATCTAAAATCCATAACTGTGGTTTATGTAAAATATTTTTACTGTAAAAATACATCGCTACTATGATTGAAATTGTAGCACCATGACTTGCTAAACCCGTAAATCCAGTAAAATGAAAACTCGGCTCGAATTTAACTGGCAAAAAGATTTCCAATAAATTGTTTCTGAAATATTCCCAATCGTAAAAGAAAACGTGACCCAAACGCGCGCCAGCCAAAGTAGCCAGCACCATCCAAATAAACAAAGAATCTAGTTTTTCAATAGTTTCACCTTCGCGAACAAAAATATGTTTCATTAGGTACCATCCCAATCCAAAGGCAATTACAAACATTAAACTGTAATAGCGAATCATGAAAAAACCCAAGTCAATTCCTTCTGATGGATTCCAAACAATAGATAAAGTCTGTGTCATTTTGTATATTTATTTAGTGTAAAAATAAAGATTTAATTGGGTTTATATTTTGTGTTGGCATTTTTTTGGCGGAACCGGGTCATAGCCACTTTTGCCCCAAGGATGGCAGCTCAAAATCCGTTTTGTGCCTAGAAACAAGCCTAGAAACAAGCCATGTGTTTTCAAAGCTTCCAGCATATACGAAGAACAAGTAGGTTCAAATCGGCAAGCTGCTGGAGTAAACGGAGAAATAGCTACTTGGTAAAAGCGCACTAACATCAAAAAAGGAAAAATGAGAATCTTAGTTACCATAATTTATTTTTTGAATGAGTCGCAAAAACTATAATTCTATTACAAACTAAAAGTAGTTCCTTCTTTTCCGTCTTTCAATTGAATGCCTAAAGCTAATAATTGATCTCTAATTTGGTCAGACAAAGCAAAGTTTTTGTTTTCTCTTGCTTGTTTACGCATTTCGATAAGCAAGTTTACCGTACCTTCTAATTTGTCGTTGTTTCCGTCTCCTACTTTCTCGTCTTCTAAACCTAAAACAGCAAAAACAAACGCATTCATAGCGGTAGTAAATGTTTTTAAATCTTCGGCTGTCAAGGTTTCTTTGCCCTCTTTTAGTACATTCACAAAACGAACGCCTTCAAACAACTGTGCAATTAAAATGGGCGTGTTGAAATCGTCGTTCATGGCATCATAGCACAACTGTTTCCATTCGGCAATATTCAATGTGCTTTGAGGAGCTGGCTGAATAGAATCTAAACTACTCATCGCTTCCATCAAACGTTTGTATCCTTTTTCAGCTGCTACAATAGCATCGTCTGAGAAATCCAAGATACTTCTGTAATGTGCTTGCAACATAAAGAAACGCGTCACCGAAGCTGAAAAAGCCTTACTCAAAATCGTATTTTCACCCGTCAAAATCTCTCTTGGTAAAATATTATTTCCTGTCGATTTCGCCATTTTCTTACCATTCAGTGTTAACATATTGGCGTGAAGCCAATAATTAACAGGAGTTTGACCTGTACAAGCCTCATTTTGTGCAATTTCACATTCGTGATGCGGAAATTTTAAATCCATTCCGCCACCGTGAATGTCAAAATGATTACCTAAATACTTGGTACTCATCGCCGTGCATTCCAAATGCCAACCCGGAAAACCATCGCTCCAAGGCGAAGGCCAACGCATAATGTGTTGCGGTTCGGCTTTTTTCCACAAAGCAAAATCTTGCGAATTTCTTTTATCGGATTGACCATCTAAATCACGGGTATTGGCGAGCATATCTTCAATATTTCGTCCGCTCAAACGCCCGTAATGGTTGGTTTCGTTAAATTTTACAACATCAAAATACACTGATCCATTGGCTTCATAACCAATTCCAGTGTCAATAATTTTTTTGATGATTTCAATTTGTTCAATAATATGTCCCGTAGCCGTAGGTTCAATACTAGGCGGTAAAAAATTAAAAGCACTTAAGATTTCATGAAAATCCACCGTGTAGCGTTGTACCACTTCCATAGGTTCCAGTTGTTCCAAACGCGCTTTTTTAGCAATTTTATCTTCTCCTTCATCCACATCGTCCACAATATGCCCCACATCCGTAATGTTACGAACATAACGCACTTTGTAATCCAAATGTTGGAAATACCTAAAAATCACGTCAAACGACATAAAAGTTCTCAGGTTTCCTAAATGCACATTGCTATAAACCGTTGGGCCGCAAACATACATCCCAACATTCCCTTCATGAATAGGAGTAAAGACTTCTTTTTCTCCCGAAAGAGAATTGTATATTTTCAGTTGTTGACTTTTATATAATGGCATTTTTATTTTATTTAGGAGCTTTATCCTGCTATCCGCTGTATCTTTTTCTGTAGCCTTCGAGTGCCTCAGGCTACCTTAAAAGGATGCCGCTGCTATCAGGGCTAGGCGTTTACAGTACTATGGCTTTTTTTAGAACTTCGTTTCTAATTTGATGTAATCTAAAAATTCTCTTCTTGTTTGTGCTTCTTTGAATTTACCTCCAAATTCCGATGTCACGGTGCTACTTTCAATATCACCAATTCCTCTTGAATTCACACATAAATGTTTGGCATCAATCACACAAGCTACGTCTTCAGTACCCAAAGCCATTTGCATTTCCTGAACAATTTGCATCGTTAAACGCTCTTGAACTTGAGGTCTTTTAGCGTAATATTCTACTATTCGGTTCATTTTAGACAAACCAATCACGCTACCATTTGAAATATAGGCAACGTGTGCTCTCCCAATGATAGGTAATAAGTGGTGTTCGCAAGTTGAGTAGACCGTAATGTTTTTTTCTACCAGCATTTCGCCGTATTTGTAGTTGTTTTCAAACGTAGAAGCTTTAGGTTTTCTCGCTGGATTTAGTCCTGCAAAAATTTCTTTGACAAACATTTTAGCTACTCGGTTAGGAGTACCTTTTAAGCTGTCATCGGTCAAATCCATACCCAAAGTGGTAAGGATATTCTCTACGTCTTTTTTAATTCTTTCGATTTTTTCGTCGTCAGCAATAGCAAAAGCATCATCCCTTACTGGGTTTTTCGCATTGGTACTAATATGATTGTTTCCTATTTCGTCTTGAAATTCTTCGTTGTTTATCATTAAAACTTCTGTTATGTATAGAATAAAATTTAAGCGGTAAAGATAATTAATAAAATACTAAAAAAGGAAACCCTTTTTGTATTTAATCATTGTTTGTACTAAAAGCAAAAAGCAACACTTTTTGAGTATTGCTTTGAGGTTTTGATTCTTTTAAAAACTGGTCTGATTTTAATTTTTATGTTGTTCTCCCTGCATACGAAACCCTACAAAATTCAAGACTATTCCAATAGGAAATAAACCTCCAGCAATTAGATTCATTCTTCCAGACTCCGGATATTGTATCATTAAAAATACCGAAACTATAATGATTAGCAGACTTGCAATGTAAATGATGTTTTTCATTTGTGTTAATTTTAAAAATGAGTTGAATCAATTAAGTTTAGAGTTCGTTATTTAAATCTTTCTAAGATTAACAACCCTAGAAGGGTTATTTTAATTCGCTTTTCTACTCCTGTTATACGCAGGAATAGCTTCTTTCAATACCGCTACAGCACGAATCAAATCCTCTTTTCTCAATACATAGGCAATTCGTACTTGGTTCAATCCCATGCCTGGAGTAGAGTAGAAACCACCAGCTGGAGCCACCATTACGGTTTCGCCATTCAAATCATAACTTTCTAAAAGCCATTGTGCAAAATCATCGGTATTGTCCACGGGCAATTCAGCAATGCAATAGAAAGCAGCTTTGGGCGTACTTACTTTTACTCCTTCAATTTTTTGTAATTCGGCAATCAAAGTATCTCTTCTTCCTCGGTATTCTGAAATCACTTCGTCAAAATAACTTTGAGGAGTGTCAATAGCCGCCTCGCAAGCAATTTGTGCAATAGTTGGCGGACAAAGACGCGCTTGTGCAAACTTCATTGCGGCAGCTATTACATCTTTATTTTTGGTTACCATACATCCAATTCGCGCGCCACACAAGCTGTAACGTTTCGAAACGGAGTCTATCATAATTACATTTTGTTCTACATCTTTTAAATTCATTACGGAATAATGGATATCATCTCCGTAGATGAATTCGCGGTACACTTCATCGGCAATTAAAAACAAATCGTGTTTTTTTGCTAATTCCCCTAATTGTAGAATTTCAGTTTCTGAGTACAAATAACCCGTTGGATTATTCGGATTACAAATCAAAATGGCTTTCGATTTGGGTGTAATTAATTTTTCAAAATCAGCAATGGAAGGCAATTCAAATCCGGTTTCAAAACCCGAATTAACCGGAACTACTTTTGCAGCAGATTCGGCAGCAAATGCGCTGTAATTGGCATAAAATGGCTCAGGGATAATCAACTCATCTTCAGGGTCCATAATGCTTCCTAGAGCAAACAACAAAGCTTCAGAACCACCGGTAGTAATTAAAATATCTTCGGTATTGACATTGACATTTTGGTTGGTATAGAATTGGGCCAATTTTTTTCGGTAACTTTCATAACCAGCAGAGGGACCGTATTCAATAATATCAAGCTGAATATTTTTAATAGCATTAATGGCTATTTCAGGGCTTTTAATATCGGGTTGACCAATGTTTAAATGGTAGACTTTATGTCCTTTTTCTTTTGCTAAATCAGCAAAAGGAGCCAATTTTCTAATTGGCGATTCTGGCATGGAGTTTCCTCGAGTGGATAATTTTGGCATTTGTTCAATCTTGAATTGCAAATTTGCAATTTATTTTCTTAAGTTATTGTAATAAGTCGTTGTATTTGCTCATAAAAACAGCTAAAAATGTTATATTTTTAAGAATTTATATGGGTAAATTGAATTTTTATGAATGCGAATCCAAAAGCATTGTAAAAATAAAAACGCCTTTTGATTTCAAAAGGCGTTCTCTATTTGGCAGGGTTAAATGCAACTATTCAGTTACTTCTCCTTTTATTTTTAGAGCAATCCTTCCACCTTCATAATTGGCGGCGTTTGTTTCTACAGTTATAGTTTTGCGAATAGGCCCTGTCGCCATATTGTATTTGACTTCGATTTTTCCTTTTTTACCCGGCTGTATTGGAGCTTCGGGTTTTGAAGGGATCAAACAGCCACAAGTGGAAAGGACATTGGTTATGATTAAAGGTGCGTCTCCAGTATTGGTAAACTCAAAAACACGAACGCCTGAATCAGAAGCTTTTCTAACTTTTCCATAATCAATCGTGTTTTCTTTAGCAGAAAATTCAATTTTGGCAGATTGCGAAAAACTAATGTTGCTAAACAAGGTAAATAGGATGAGGGCGATAATTTTTTGCATTTTTAAAAATGATTTAATTGTTTAGTAAAGTTAGTTTCTTTTATTTACTCTACAAATTTTTATTTTGCTTTTTATAGTGTACTTAATTATTTACTTTTGTTGCTAATTTGGCTCGCAAAATAGAGGCCATAAGACAAAGTGTTATTTCTGATTTTGATACTGCAAAGCATTCTATTTGTAAATAACCCAATATAACGATTAAACGAATTTACTATACAATGACAATTCCTGCACAATTCGACGCCAAAACGATTGAACAAAAATGGTACGACTACTGGATGAAAAATAATTATTTTCATTCGGAACCCGACCACAGAACGCCTTATACAATTGTAATTCCGCCACCCAATGTGACAGGGGTTTTGCACATGGGACACATGCTGAACAATACGATTCAAGATGTGTTGATTCGTAGAGCGCGTTTGAAAGGTTTGAATGCGTGTTGGGTACCAGGAACGGATCATGCTTCTATTGCTACCGAAGCGAAAGTAGTTGCTAAACTTAAAGCCGAAGGAATCAATAAAAATGATTTGACTCGTGAGGAATTTTTAGCGCACGCTTGGGAATGGACCGACAAATATGGTGGGGTGATTTTGGACCAATTGAAAAAATTGGGTGCTTCTTGTGATTGGGAACGAACTAAATTTACTATGGATCCTGATATGTCGGCATCTGTAATTCGTTCGTTTGTAGATTTGTACAATAAAGGATTGATTTATCGTGGTTACCGAATGGTGAATTGGGATCCAGAGGCGAAAACGACTTTGTCTGACGAAGAAGTAATTTATGAAGAACAACAAGGGAAATTGTATTTCCTTAATTATAAAATCGAAGGAAGTCACGATATCTTGACTGTGGCTACAACGCGTCCAGAAACCATTTTTGGAGATACTGCCATCTGTATTAATCCGAATGACGAGCGTTTTGCTCATTTGAAAGGTAAAAAAGCGATTGTGCCAATTTGCGGAAGAGTAGTACCAATTATTGAAGACGAATACGTAGATGTGGAATTCGGTACGGGTTGTTTGAAAGTGACTCCTGCTCACGATATGAATGACAAAACTCTGGGTGAGAAACATAATTTAGAAATTATCGATATCTTCAATGAAGATGCTACTTTAAATAGTTTTGGTTTACATTATCAAGGGCAAGATCGTTTTGTAGTTCGTGAGGCAATTGCCAAAGAATTAGAAACGGTTGGCGCTTTGGCTAAAACTGAAATTCATTTGAATAAAGTAGGAACTTCAGAAAGAACTAAAGCAGTTATTGAACCTCGTTTGTCGGATCAATGGTTCTTGAAAATGGAGGATTTGGTAAAACCAGCTATCAAAGCGGTTTTGGAGGATAGCGAAATTAAATTGCATCCAAAACGTTTTGATAATACTTACGCGCATTGGTTGAACAATATTCGCGATTGGAATATATCCCGTCAATTATGGTGGGGGCAACAAATTCCAGCCTATTATTATGGTGACGGAAAAGAAGATTTTGTAGTTGCTGAAACTATTGAAGCAGCGCTTGAATTAGCAAAACAAAGAACCAACAACCCACAACTGACAACAGATAACCTGACTCAAGATGTTGATGCGTTGGATACTTGGTTTTCTTCTTGGTTGTGGCCAATGGCTGTTTTTGGAGGAATAATGGATCCTAAAAATGACGATTTTAAGTACTATTATCCAACGAATGATTTGGTTACAGGTCCAGATATTTTGTTTTTCTGGGTGGCGCGAATGATTATTGCAGGTTACGAATACACGGATAAAAAACCATTTACGAATGTGTATTTAACTGGTTTGGTTCGTGATAAACAACGACGTAAAATGTCTAAATCATTAGGAAATTCTCCTGATCCTTTGGACTTGATTGATAAATTTGGTGCTGATGGTGTTCGTGTAGGCTTGTTGTTGAGTGCTTCGGCAGGAAACGATATTATGTTTGACGAAGAATTATGCAACCAAGGAAAAGCGTTTACCAATAAAATTTGGAATGCGTTCAAATTGATTAAAGGTTGGGAAGTTTCGGATGCTATTCCGCAACCCGAATCGTCTAAAGTAGCGATTGAATGGTATGAAGCTAAATTGCAGCAAACTCTTTTAGAAATCGAAGATAATTTTGAAAAATACAGAATTTCAGATGCTTTGATGGGAATATACAAATTGGTTTGGGACGATTTCTGTTCTTGGTTTTTAGAAATGATCAAACCGGGTTACCAACTACCTATTGACAGTATTACTTTGGCAAAAGCCATTGAAATGTTGGAAAACAACATGAAATTATTGCACCCATTTATGCCGTTCTTAACAGAAGAAATTTGGCAGTTATTAGCAGAAAGAACTAAAGAAGAAGCGTTGATTGTTTCGACTTGGCCAACAATGAAACCATTTAACGAGAGTTTGATTACTGATTTTGACAATACGATTGAAGTGATTTCAGGTATTAGAACGATTCGTAAAGACAAGAATATTCCATTCAAAGATACTATTGAGTTGAAAGTGGTGAATAACGATAAAGCTTCGATTTATTTTGATTCGGTTGTGAGTAAGTTGGGTAACATCACTTCATTGGATTATGTGTCCGATAAAGTGGATGGTGCTTTGTCATTCCGTGTGAAATCCAATGAATATTTTATTCCAATTACTGGAAATATCAATGTAGAAGAAGAAATTGCTAAATTGACTGAAGAGCTGAATTATACCAAAGGTTTCTTGAAATCAGTTCAAGGAAAATTATCGAATGAAAAATTTGTAGCAGGTGCGCCAGAAAAAGTAATCGAAATGGAACGCAAGAAAGAAGCCGATGCTTTGGCAAAAATTGCAACTATTGAACAAAGTTTGGCAGGATTGAAATAAACTACAAATTTGACTAGTCCTAATAATCTGTATCTATTTTTTAGGACTAGTCAATTGATCTTAAAAAATAGTTTAATTAACAGTAAATTTTTTAGCCCACATCTTGTGTGATTCTTGTCCAATTCCCTTAGTTGATTTAGAGTAAAGTAAATAGCCCTCTGATTGATCATTTTTAGTATAGATCAGCGTTGGATGCCAAGAAAAACTTGCAGTAGTGTTGAACGGTATTCCGTAATCTGTAATTAATTTTATAGGTTCAACATTCCAATTTATTCCGTCTGTTGAAGTTCTTAAATAAATACCGGAAAGTACTGGTTTGTTAGAGGTAAAAAAATCAGAATAGGCATTTAGTGTATATACCATAAAGTATTTTTTCGCCTTTTTATTATAAGTTACGTGAGGAAAAATCGCATCAGAACTTCCGATTGTTCCGTAAACTATTTGTTTTGGTCTAATTATGCTTGTTGTGAAATTATTAGATTCATCCAAAAAATAACAATTTGCAAAATCAGGAGTTCCTGTGCTTGAAACATTAAATTTTGCCATACAAATATTAACACCTTTTCCACTTCTATTGTGATCTACAAAATAGGAATATACAGCAGTTGAGTCGGAATTGAATGTTAAAGAAGGTTCTCCATACCCTCCATCAGCATATCCATTATTGTAATTTTTATCATACAAATTGGGTATTACAGCGTTACTGCTTTTTGAAAAGCTATTTCCTCCATTTGTAGAAATACATAATCCAATGGAAGCATAAAAACCAGGAACATTTCCTGGTAAAATAGTTCCGTCATGCCATTCGCCATGATATAGTCCATAAATTTTATTATCCTTAGCTTTAATTATTTGGCCTAGCCCAATATAGTTGAAATCTATTGCATTAGAGTTTGAATTATTATCTATTATTGATGGTTTTAAAATTGATGAAGTTGAAGTCATATTTTTTAAATCAGAACCTTCAATAACTATAGTTTCTACACCTGCAGATGTAATCAATTTTATGTTTGAGGTGCTATAATTAAGGACACCAACAGTTATATCGTTGAAATAATTTATGCCTAAGTTAGCTCCAACTTGAAATTCAGGTTCTGTGTCCAAATTAAAACTGTAATTATTTGATGTAGGGTTTGGACTTGGAGAAATTTCAGTATCCTTACTCGTACAACTAATAAAAAAATGTGTTATTACTATTATTATAAATATTACTTTTCGCATTGTTATTGATTTAATGAAATATATTCTTACAAATATAAGTTAATTTATATAAAATGATTTTTATAGTTCTTTAAGTAATTACTTATTTTTTTATTAATAATATCTTTCTCACGCGTGGTTAAATGATAGAGATTTATAAGTAACTAAAATCTATTAAAAAACCCCTAACACATTCGTATTAGGGGTTTTACTTTTGGTAGCGAGGACGGGAGTTGAACCCGTGACCTCAGGGTTATGAATCCTGC
>CAYWFQ010000039.1:0-17588 GCA_964457505.1 uncultured Flavobacterium sp. | reverse complement strand
AAAGCCTTACGTAATGCTGGAGCGGTTCCTTGCGTGTTATACGGAGGAGATCAAGCAGTACATTTCTCAGCAGAAGAAAAAGCATTCAAAAACTTGATTTACACACCAAACGCGCACACAGTTGTGATCGAATTGGGTAATGGAAAATCTTACAATGCAATTCTTCAAGACATTCAAGTTCACCCAGTATCTGACAAAATTTTACACATTGACTTCTTCCAATTGTTTGACAACAAAGAAATCACAATGGAAGTTCCTGTAAAAATTGTTGGTACATCTAAAGGTGTTCTTGCAGGAGGTGTTCTACGTTTGAACACTCGTAAATTAAAAGTGAAAGCTTTACCTTCAAATCTTCCAGATTTTGTTGAAGCTGACATCACTCCACTTGAAATGGGTAACAAATTGTATGTTACGAAATTAGTTTCTGACAAATACAAATTAATGCACCCTGACAACACTGTGGTTTGTCAAGTAAGAATCTCTCGTGCGGCTATGAAAGCGGCTCAAGAAGCTGCAAAAGCTGCAAAAGCACCAAAAGGGAAAAAATAATTTTTCCAAATTATATAAAAAAGCATCAGTTATTCAACTGGTGCTTTTTTTTTGGGAGAATCTTTTAAATAAGTATATTTTTGCAATATGATTCAATGGATATACCAACTGTTTAGCTCTAGTAAATTAGCAAGTGATACAGATACTATGAGACCGGAGGTTCACGAACACCAAAAAAATAATATGAAAAGCGTGAGTAATAAATTTTTAATTGTAGGTCTAGGCAATATTGGCGTCGAATATGTCAATACACGACATAATATTGGATTTAAAATATTAGATTTTTTTGCCAAAAAAGAAGGCCTTTCTTTTGAAATAGTAAAATTGGGTACTCTAGCGGAATACAAATTTAAAGGACGTACTTTCTTTTTGCTAAAACCCAATACTTATATGAATTTAAGCGGTAAAGCGGTTCAATATTGGATGGGTAAAGAAAACATTCCTTTGGAAAATATATTAGTAATCACCGATGATTTGAACCTATCGTTTGGAACGATTCGCATTAAACCAAAGGGAAGTGATGGCGGACATAATGGACTGAAAAATATTAATTTACTATTAAATACACAAAACTATACCCGATTCCGTTTCGGAATAAGTGACCAATTCAAAAAAGGACAGCAAGTAGATTATGTACTTGGAGATTGGGAGGAAGAAGAAAAAGCGAAACTTCCTGAACGTCTTGAATTAGCTGCTGAAATTATCAAATCATTTGGAACAGCCGGATTAGAAAACACCATGACCCTTTTTAACGGTAAATAGATTCCAATTAATATTTAATGATTTTTTTGATTGTAGTAGTGAAACTATCAATCACTGTTACAAAATAAACTCCTGCTTGAAGTGAATCCAAATGAATGGATTCATTAAAGAGTGGTGAACTTGTAAATGCCTTTTCATATATTTTTTTACCCATAACATCGTGGACAATAATAGTAACCCCTGAACTAAATTTACTAGAAAACAACACAACAAAATCACCTTGTGTAGGGTTAGGATAAATCATAACTTCAGACAAGTCAATTTGAGATGGCACAATTGGGGTGAATTTTTTAGAACAGATAGTAACCGCAGCTGCATCCACAGTCCCGTTATCGCCAACAAATTCATCTCTAACTCGCAAAGTCCATGTCCCAGAAGGATTAAATTCATTAAATAAACTTAACGATTCAAAGGGAGCAATATTTTGTATTGTCTTTTTTCCGCAACTAATAACGCCTCCCAAATCATCATAATTTAAAACTAAACTACCATTCGTATCACCGCATTCTCTTTCAAAAAGTTCTACTTTTTTGCCCTGTGGATTGACTATTTCAACTTGAATATCTGACAAATACGCATGCGTTAGACTAAGTGAAACATTAACATCTGAAACCATAGAATTAGTGTCAGGAACAATAATTGACTTACTTGTATACAACGTTGATTCCGGTATAGAAAAAGGCGCAACAAAATCATAAGTAACACAACTCGTTTCTGATGTAAATCCAATAGCAAAGGGCTCTTTATTTATTGCATAATAAATATTGTCCGTTGGCTCAATGAGAATTCTGCAATTTTTTCCTGAAATGCCATTTGGTACCACAATAAGTTCCGAACCATCATTTGGAGTATTCATTTTCAAAAAAATAGGAAAAGTCACCCCCCCATCTAAAGACAACTTAATATTTACATTGTTTGACCCAGGCAATTGATTTGTGTTATTAACCATCCAATTAATAGTTTGTAAACTAAGTGGTTTCCATGATAAGTCAGTAGAATTTTGAGTAGTAACTTCGAATGGCCCTTTGTCAGCATCTACAGTAAGTTTCATAGAATCAGTATTGGTCTGAGCTAAGCCATTTAATGCATTGTCTCTTACCGTTAATGTAAAATGTAGCGTACGTGCAATATCCGCAACGGATTCCCATGTCGAATTTAAAACGTTTGCAGCTACTTTATTTTGCTCTGGCATAAACCGATTGGGAGAATTTGATGGCGGTAAAGACCTGAATAATGGCCCATCACTTTTGGTTGAAAACGCAATACTATTTGCCCCAGTAGCATTTATTGCTGTATCATTTTGTTCCCAACAATAACTCAAAATGGCACCATTCGGATTAGTACTTGATCCTTTCAAAACAAAAGGGGTCCCTTTAGGAATTACAAAATCCTCTCCTGCATTTGCAACTGGGAAGGCATTGGGAATAATTGAAGAGATTGCGCATGATTTAGTTGCTAAATTATTGTGAATCTGATTAATACTAACATACGCAAAATAATCATCCGAATGACTTTGAACATTATAATCGGTTACACCAGCATACCCCATAATGGTTGAACCTCCTCCCGGCTCTACATTAACCCCTGTCCCTTCTACCTCATGAGAAAAAGTATGATTAGCCCCTAATTGGTGTCCTATTTCATGTGCTACAAAATCAATGTCAAAAGTATCCCCTTGGGGTTTACCGTCTGAAGGAGAGGTATAACCGCTTCCCTTAGCCAAATCTGTAAGCGATGAAGGATTCTGACATACACAACCGATACAACCTGCATTTCCCCCACCACCAGTTGCTCCAAATAAATGTCCAATATCGTAATTAGCATTGCCAATTTTAGTTGTTAAATCCCGTTGTAATTCTAAATTCCAAGCGCCATTAACACCAATATTTGCAGGCGAAAACGGATCAGTTACTGGGTTAGTATAAAGTACGGATGTAGTGTTTGCAATTAAATTTAAATGCAACGATAAATCCCTGTTAAAAATCCCGTTAACCCGGGTTAGAGTAGCGTTTATTGCTTCTAACGCTTTAGACACGCCTCCAAAATAGTTCGTATATTCTGCAGTACAAGCTATTACCAAACGTAACGTCTTATACTGCCCATTAAATGAAGTTGCGGCAATTGTTGTTTTGTTTGTGGAGTTATTTAAAAGTTTATTAGGAGTCGCACAATATAAAGGCAATTCGTTTGGCTTTTTGGTATTGGAATCAAAAAGCACATAAATTTCATGACTTCCCGAAATCTTCTCGATAAACTCTGTGGGTTTCTCCGATCGTAGCACCATGGTTTGAATGCCATTTGGAGAAAAACTACAATACAGTGTCGCAGACTTATCTGACAGACTTCTACCAATATAGGCTCTAATTGAAGGGAATTGTGCTTGTAAATCCGGTTCAAAATTAGAAAATTCATGAATTTCATATTTTTCTAATTCCCCTTTTGTATTTGGAATTTCAATAACAACTTTGTAAGGATTAATTAAGGCATGAATGGTATCTAAAGAGCTTTTAAGTACCGATTTATCTAATTCGTAAAAAAGTCCATTTTTAGGCTCTGCATCTAGATCAAATTGAGTAGCTAGACTATTTTTGGTGGAGATAATTCTTTTCCATGGAGATACATTTTGGGCTTGTATCAACGAAAAAGAAAAGATAAAAAGTGCAACTTGAATATATCTCTTCATAGATTTGGTGTCTTTGGAAATTCAAAATTAGGTTATTTAGATTGAATTCTCAATTCGAAAATTCTAATTTTATTTGAAAAAGAAGTATTTCAAAAACATTTGATTGATAGTTTAAAATTTTACCCAAAAGGAATTCATTTTACGCTAAAATTCAAATAGATTAGCTTAAATTTGTAGCCAAATAAACGGAAACCGACTTGGAAATTTTTCATTCTATTAACGAATTTCATTCTGACAAAAAAACCATACTTACCTTGGGAACTTTTGACGGAGTTCATATTGGTCACCGTTCTATTTTAAAAAAATTGAATGAAAACACCGAAAACGGAAAATTTGAAAGCGCCGTACTTACGTTTTTTCCACATCCCAGAATAGTGTTACAAGGAAAATCTGATTTAAAACTACTGAATACCATCAATGAAAAAATTGATTTGCTAGAAAAAATCGGAATTCAAAATCTAATTATCCATCCTTTTGACGCCAACTTTGCCGAATTAAGCGCTGAAGAATTTGTAAAAACTGTTTTGGTGGATCAATTACATATTCAAAAAATTATCATTGGCTACGACCACCGCTTTGGAAAAAACCGAACCGCAAATATTAATGACTTAACTGCTTTTGGTTTGAAATATGGCTTTGAAGTAGAACAACTGTCCGCTCAAGAAATCAACGAAATCTCCATTAGTTCTACCAAAATTAGAACGGCTCTTGAAGATGGCGAAATCAATTTGGCAAACGAATACCTAGGCTACGCTTATTTTTTAAGCGGAACTGTGGTCAAAGGAAAACAACTAGGAAGAACTATTGGTTTTCCAACAGCAAATATTGAATTAGAAGAAGCATACAAATTAGTACCGAAAAACGGAGTCTATGTAGTTGCGGCCGAAATTGACGAAAAGACGGTTTACGGAATGATGAATATTGGTTTCAACCCTACTGTTCATGGAAAAAACAGAACCATTGAAGTTCACTTTTTTGATTTTGATTCGGATATTTACGATAGTCACATCCGAGTGGCTATTTTACAGCGTATTCGTTCAGAAGAAAAATTTGGTTCTGTTGAATTACTTACTAATCAATTGAAAAAAGACCGCGATTTTTCAAAATACTACCTACAAAATTTATAAATAAAGCAAACATCCTTTTAAATCAGGGCAATTGCTTGTTTGAAACTATTTGATTACTTTTGACCTATAAAATTATACCCATGAGCATTACAAAACACGATTGGACAAAAGAAGAAATCATTGCTATTTATAACAAACCTATGATGGATTTGCTTTATGAAGCAGCTTCAATTCATAGAGAAAATCACGATCCAAACGTGGTTCAGGTTTCTACCCTATTGTCTATCAAAACCGGTGGATGCTCTGAAGATTGCGGCTATTGCCCTCAGGCAGCGCGTTATAACACCAACGTAGAAGGAAATGATTTGATGACAGTTAGCCAAGTAAAAGCACAAGCTTTGAACGCTAAATCAGCAGGGTCTTCTCGTGTATGTATGGGAGCGGCTTGGCGTAATGTAAAAGATGGTCCAGAGTTTGATCAAGTTTTAGAAATGGTGCGTACCATCAATAAATTAGACATGGAAGTATGTTGTACTTTAGGTATGATTACTGAAAACCAAGCACAACGTTTAGCCGAAGCAGGTTTGTATGCCTACAACCACAATTTAGATACTTCAGAAGAATATTATAAAGAAGTGATTTCGACACGCGGTTTTGAAGACCGTTTGCAAACCATTGAAAATGTTCGTAAAACTAACGTTACTGTGTGTAGTGGTGGAATCATCGGAATGGGAGAAAGTATCGAAGATAGAGCCGGAATGCTAGTAGCTCTTTCTACTTTGAATCCACAACCAGAATCAGTGCCAATTAATGCTTTAGTGGCAGTAGACGGAACGCCTTTGGAAGATGAAGTGCCAGTTGAAATTTGGGAAATGATTCGAATGGTAGCTACTACCCGTATTGTAATGCCAGAAACACAAGTGCGTTTATCAGCAGGAAGAACTAATATGAGTCGCGAAGGTCAAGCGATGTGTTTCTTTGCAGGAGCCAATTCTATTTTTGCAGGGAATAAATTATTGACCACACCCAATCCAGATGTAAATGAAGACATGAAAATGTTTGAAACATTAGGATTACAACCGCAAAAACCATTTACAAAAATGGTTCAACCGCCAACGGTAGAAGCCGAAGATTCTCAATATGCAGCTTTAGGCGAAAAACCAAAATGGTCACGTCCAGGACACAAAATTGAAAGAAATTTGGAAGCTTCTGTAAAAGGAAAATAAAAATTCAATTCCAGTATAGTATAGCTTCCAGCCTGCAAAGGCTGGGAGCTTTTTCTTTTAGAACAAGACTTTACGGCTGACAATTTCTCCCGATTCTAAAACAATTCGAACAATAAGTGTTTTTGATTTCCATAATGCAGCTTCAATAATATGAGTTTTAGTTTCCAACTGCTGGAATTGATACAGTTGCTTTCCTTCCAACGAGTAAATGGATACTTTATTGATTTTGTTTTTAAGCGAACTAATTTGAATTTGGTTATTCCGATATACCACTTGAACCTCAGAAGTGATTTCTTCTGGAATTGTATTCTTGTTCTCATAACGCAAAACAAAACGATCGTCAAAAGTCCCTTTGGCAGTAGTGAATGAATAGTCTCCTTTCTTTAAATCAAAGATTTTAGTCTGTTCTTTGTCTTCCAAAAAAATGTTTTGATTCGCAAATAATCCATCAAAATCATCCAAACTAATCGTATAGTTCCCTTCTTCTTTGGCTCGGTAGCCAACAGGAACTAAATCCGAATCATCAAATGGTAATGCTCTAGCCTGAATGCTGTTTTTATCTCCATCGTTTAAACTATAAAAATCCAGCCATTGATTGCTGTCTAAAGAAAGTCCGTCAAATAGAGCGTCTTTTTTATTGGTTGCACTAGTTGTATAACCAACTAAAATTTGTTTGAACCCCCCTTTTTGACTCGACAAATTGAGCCAAATTCGGTGTTTTTCAAAATTAGAAGTAGCAACTGTTTTTTGTGAATTACCGTTTTTAAAGAATAGATTATTTTCTCCTTTTAATCGCATCGTATTTTTAAAAATAACATCCCCCTCCAGATTGTTTCCCAAAACAAAAAAAGCTTGTCCTGATGCAATTTTACCATTTGGAATTGTATTATTAATTCCTCCATTTTTAGCTGCGGTGCCTACTCCACCCAAAATAGTATACACTGCATAATCATCTGAAGTGTATTGACCATTCGCAATCGGGCTGTTGTGTGTCCAAAAATACAAGCTGCCTTGCAGCGCATTTTGATTTTCCAAAATAAAAGCATCAGCACTCAATGCAGATGGATATGGATTCCCAATCAGATTGGGAGATTTAGAATTTGGTATTGACAGCCTAACCAACCCATTATTGGGGATTCCAGAAAAAACAGCTTCAAAAACTGTAGGATTGGTTTCTGAAAAACTTTGAGGTGCTTGAAAAATGTAGCCCTTACCTATAATCATTTTGGTGCTAATCGATTCTTTATGCCAATTACCGGAAATTGGATCAAAAGAATAAAAATTTTCAGAGGGAGAATCAGGTGAAAGTAATTTCAATTGCTGCCCGGCCACAGGAGAAGACCAATACGTATAATCCGCTTTACGAACTGGAGTAGTTTTACGCTTAAACTGTATAATTCCAGAATTTACAACTGTATCATCGGATTGATACAAAGAAGAATTGCTTTCAAAAACTAATGTACCAGCACCTGAATAGTTGGATCCCAATTCTAAAGTAGACGCATTTTTTATAGTTACCGTTTTTCCTGAATTAACCACACAAGAGCAAGCTTTTGTATCCAAAATAATTTCATAACTAGCATTAAATACAACTGCTTTGTCAATTGTTGGATTACCATTACTCCAAGTCGATCCATTCCAAATCGTTCCCTCTTGACAAAACAATAATTTAGCTATTCGATGCTTCGAAGTTCCCGAGACCGAATTGAAATTACCCGCAATAACCGCTCCTTGAGGAACCAAGCAAAACGTTTTGACTTCTCCATTTAATCGCATTGAAAAAGAAGCATCATAAGTCCCGTCTGGTAATAACCGTAACATTCGTGTTACATTTATTCCATTGTATTTACTAGAAAATGAACCTCCAACAAGTATGTTTCCATTGGATTGCAAAACAATAGAACGCACAATTCCGTTACTAAATCCCGAACCTGAATCAAACGAACTGTCTGGACTACCATCTAAATTTAGACGTATAATTCGTTTATTGGGTTGCCCATTAAAATTAGAAAACGAACCTCCAACTAGAATTTTATTGTCATTTTGCAAAGTCAAAGTGTAGATTTTACCATCAAACCCAGTCCCTATTGAAAAACTCGTATCTACAGATCCGTTCGCATTCAACCTTACCAACTTATTTGCTGTAATCCCATTAAATGTGGTAAAATCACCCCCTACTAAAATCTTCCCGTCCGATTGAAGCAATACTAAATTAGGTGTGCTATTTGGGTTTGTACCAATAGTAAAACTACTATCCAAATCACCATTAGGGAGCAACCGAATCACTTTTTTGACAGTCATACCTTTATAAGAAGTAAAACTTCCTGCTGCAATAATTTTACCGTCAGGCTGTAATGCGATGGAATAGACCGTGTAATTAAAACCTGTTCCAACATTCAACGAAACATCTATAGCTCCATTAGAATTCAACCGGACTAAACGTTTAATAGAAACCCCATTGTATTTAATGAAATTTCCCGCCACCAAAAAATTACCATCGGGTTGAACCAAAACTTCTTTTACTGAGTTATCCGCTCCGGTTTGATTGGGATTGAAATTAGTTTCTAACTCACCTATGGTAGTAAGTTTAACAATATTATTAATTGGCTTTCCATTAAATTGAGTAAAACTCCCAAAAGCAATATAGCTGCCATCTGCTAACGGAATAATTTTGTCAACAGCTTTATCAAATCCTACACCAGCTGTCAAATAGCCAGAATCCAATTCACCTGAAGTACTTATTTTTGCTAATTTACCTTGCTTCAAATCATCAAAAACAGAAAATGAACCACCCACAAAAAAACTATCTGATGATTCTGCTAAGGAATAAATCGTTGCAGTTGCTGGCCCTTCACCAATATTAAAGTTAGAATCCAAAGTGCCATTAAAATTCAATAAGACTAATCGATTTACACCACTCGTTTTATATGAATTACTAAAATTACCGCCCACCAAAATACCATCAGCAACAACTTGAATAACTTGAACTACTCCTTCATTGAATCCTGACCCAGAGAGAAAACTTGAGTCAACAGCACCATTAATGTTAAGGCGAACAATTCGTTGATGTGAGCTCCCATTATAATTTAAAAAACTACCACCCACTATAATTTTTCCGTCGGACTGAACAGCAATAGCTTCAATAGCATCATCAAATCCAGTTCCAATAGAAAAAGCTGAATCTATACTCCCATCTGTATTTAATCGAACTAATTTTGAATAATTAGAATTTCCATTGAATGAACTAAACGTTCCAGAGAGTACAATTTTTCCATCGGGTGCAATGACCACATCATCAATTGTACTAGTTGCAGCAGTCCCAGTAACAAAACTGGCGTCTAATTCTCCATTTGGATTCAATCTTACAATTCTGTTCGCAGTAGTTCCATTGTATTTGGTAAAGCTTCCCACTAATAACAATTTACCATCTGTCTGTAATGCCAACCCATAAACAGTCCCACTACTAACGGCGTTTGTTGTATCAAAAGAGACATCTCTCGAACCATCAATGTTTAAGCGAACCAAACGTCCTGCCGAAATTCCGTTATAAGTTGTAAAAGCTCCTGCCACAATAATTTTGCCATCAGCTTGAATTACAGAAGCATGTATTTTTCCATTAAAACCGGTTCCGAGATTAAATCCAACGTCTTTAGAACCATCTGTTTGCAATCGACAGAGGTACGTTGATGTGATTCCATTATAGTTTAGAAATTCACCCCCAACAACGAGCTTGCCATCGTTTTGAAGCGAAAGAGTCCGGACAGTTCCATCAAAACCATCACCAAATTGTCCGTCGTCGTAGGAATTGAATTTAGGATCGACTTGTATCTCTTGGCTGTAACCAAATAAAGAAATAAGACTGATAAGTGCAAAAGCTATCGCTTTTTCGCGCTTGATTGGGAAAAATTGTAACATAAAGGGGGCACTTTAAATTATGATTTTCATTTACTAATTCAACTAGTAATCACAAACTTAGCTTTAAATAATTGCATTTGAAATACCCACATTTAGTGATTTTTAATACAATGAAGATTTTTTAATTCAAATTAAAGACTTACTTTTCGACTAGAAAAAACAACCCCATGAGCGACGTCAATTCCGTTAAAGAAGCGATTCATAAAATAGAACATTTTTGTGCCTACCAGGAACGTTGCCACGACGAAGTGTTGCAAAAGCTACGCACCATGAAAATGGACTCGAATGAAATCGACGAGATATTGGCTCATTTAATCCAAGAAAACTACCTCAACGAGAGTCGGTTTGCTTGTAGTTTTGCCAGAGGCAAACACCGTATTAAATTTTGGGGCAAAGTGCGCATTGTCAACGAATTGAAATTCAGAAATATCTCTACTTACAATATTAATTTGGCAATCAAAGAAATTACCGCTGAAGAATACGAAGTTAATTTCAATGCTTTAGCCGAAAGAAATTGGCATTTCATTAAAGAATCCAACGCACTCAAAAAAAGAAAAAAATGTTGTGATTTCTTATTGCGAAAAGGCTACGAAAGTAACTTAGTGTACGAGAAAGTGAAGGAGTTAGAAGCTGATAAAAAGTAAAAAATCAATTATTTATCCCATTCAACTGTAAAATCTTTTTTGCGATTTTACTTGTTTCATCAGATGTGTATATTGGTTTGAAAAAATTTAAATAATTGATTAGTTCATTGAGAGTTAAAACCTTAACATACTGAAACTCTTCTTTGGGTTTTGTATTAATCAAAACTATTAAATTTTTAATAGAAATTTTTTTTGTACCCCAATGATGCTTGTTTAATCTTAATTTATTAGTACTCGATTCATTGTTAAGCAAATAAAAAAGTGCAAAGCTCGTCCTTTTAATTTGTTCAACTGGTGATCGTAGGTTTATACTATTAATTGATTTTTCACTCCAATTCTTAGTTTCAATTAGAAAAATACCTGAAGGTCCTACAAGAATATGATCAATTTGAACTGACTTTATATAATCGTTTTCCTGTCTATTATATATTGCTTTAGAAAACTTAACGTCAAAGTCATTAATTAAATAATATTCATCTGACAAACAAGACTCTATTGTCTTCACAACTTTTTGTTCTCCTATTGCGCCATATATATAATTATTTAACCTATCAATAATATCTTTTTTTCTATCTATTTCCGAAATAGAAAGTTGACTACTCATAGTTACTGCATCACTAAATGAATTGGTTATAAACTGATAACGGGCATTTTTGAAATTATATTCTTTAAGCGTTTTGTTTATCGATCTTTCTATATCTTTTTCAAAACTATATTCTTTAAGATTAATTTTTCTTTTACAGTTCCAATACTTAAATCCGATTAAAAATTTATGAAGAAAATTAGAAGAATTAATATTTATTAATAATTGGAGTTGTTGTTTTAACTTATCTAATTGTTCTGTAAGTCTTTCAACGGCTTGTTGTCTTTGTAATTCTAATTCTTTTAGTAAAATTGGCAAATCAACATTGAGACTATTTTTTTCTTGTTCAATTAAGTTTTCATGATATGAAATTAACTGTTGCCTTAAAGTTGTATATGACTTTTGAAAATTAATTACCTCATTTAACGACTTAAAATCATAAATGTTATTCAGCTCTAAGTTTAATTTTAAAGTTGTTAGTGAGCCAATAGTATTATAAGTTTTACACATTCTATTTACTGATCGTTATTAGCCGATTATTTATACTTTTTGAAATAACTGTAATTATGTAAATATAAAAAATTACGATTTATTAAATAAATTCAAATTTGAAGTAATTATATTGACTTATAGAGATTTTGCTTTCAACAAAATACTCACTGCATTACCTCCAAAACCAACAGCATTCACTAATACTTTTCGGATGGATTTTGTTGGTGTTTGCGCTTTCGCAAAAGGAACGCACACAAACTGATTATGTTGCAACATCAAAATAGCCAACTCCAAACTCAAAATCCCCGAAGCACCAAAAGTGTGTCCTATTTTCCACTTGTTGGTCGTCAATAAAGGAAGGTTGTTGCCGAATACTTTTTCAATCGCTTTGTATTCCGTCAAATCGCCTTTAATAGTACCTGGCGCGTGCATGACAATGGCGTCAACTTCGGATAAATCGGTATTCGCCAAAGCCATTTTCATTGATTTTTGGAAGCAATCTGCTTCGGCTGAAATGGAAATATTGTGTTCTAAAATTTCGGTAGCATAGCCAATGCCCTCAATATAAGCCAACGCATTTTCTTTTTTTCCAATTTCCAAACAACAAACACCAGCCCCTTCGCCCAAAATCATCGTGTTTTGTGTTTTATCTAAATCCAAAGCGCGATTGGGGTATTCTTCTTCGCTTCGAGAATAGATTTTTAAAGCGCGCATTTGAGCAATCGTAAAATCCGTCAAAGGCGCTTCACTACCTCCAACCAAAAATTTATCCGCCATCCCCGAACGCAACCAAGCCACGCCATTTAGAATTGCATGTAACGCAGTTGAACAAGTAATAGAATGCGAAATTTCTGGTCCCTCACTTTGTAAATCATGCGCTACCCAAGACGAAATATTTCCTAAAGTAGTAGTTGGCGAAGCCAAAGTTTGGGCTTTCCCAGTTGTGAGGTATTCCTGAAAATGTTGTTCAAATAAATCGGTCGCTCCACGTGACGAGCCAATATTAATTCCGAAAATATCATTTTTCGACCAACCCGCTTTTGCAATTGCTTTTCGCGAAGCGAGCATGGCATACAAAACCGAATTGTCCAAAGACTTGTATTTACTATCCGATTGTCTCAAAGTTTCAACAGCTACTTTCGAATCGACATCCAAAGGCGCTACCCAAGTGTCTTTATTATCCAAAAAACGACTTTGAAAATAAGTATTTGAGTTTTGATACTTGTTCCAAATCGTATCCGATTCATTCCCTAAGGGTGAAACAGAAGCAATGGCGGTTATGGAGATTGTTTGTGACAAAGGAATATTTTTAGGCAAAATTACACTATTTCAAGAGCATTTTCGACCACTTGATAGACTTTTTCTAATTGTTCGTCAGTAATAATATACGGCGGCAAGATGTACACAATATTGCCCACTGGACGTAAAATAACACCGTTTTCAATAAAGAAATTATAGAGTTTATTTCGCAAATTTCCGTAATAACTAGCAGCCGATTCGGTCTTAATTTCTAAAGCAAAAATAACGCCTAACACACGAGTAGTAACTACTTTTGAATGTGTTTGGATTCGTTTTTGAAAAGCCAAATGGTTAGCATTTACTCGAGAAATATTGCTTTGCATTTCGGGAGTTTGTAATAATTCTAAACTCGCCAAGGCTGCTGCACAACCTGTTGGATTTGCCGTAAATGTATGTCCGTGAAACAAGGCTTTATTGATATCTTCGTCATAAAAAGCCTCAAAAATTTCTTGAGTAAAAGTCGTGATTGCCATCGGAATAGTACCTCCTGTTAAGGCTTTGGACAAACACATCATATCGGGTTGTTCTACCAAATAATCGGTTGCAAAGGTTTTACCCGTTTTACCAAAACCCGTCATTACTTCATCGGCTATCGTCAGGACGTTATTCTCTTTACACATTCGGATTAAAGTGTCTAGAGTTTCAGGTTCATACATGACCATTCCTGCAGCACCTTGCACCAAAGGCTCGTAAATAAATCCCGCACAATTATGCTCTTTTATGGCTTTTTCCAAAGCATCAAAACTCGCTTTTTCTTGCCCAACAACAGGTACAGGAATTCGCACTACATCTATAAACATTCCTTGGAAGGCATCGGTAAAAAGTGAAATTCCACTGGCTGCCATAGCCGCAAAAGTGTCTCCATGAAAGGCGTTTTCAAAAGCAATTATCGTGGTTCTCTTTTCTCCTTTATTAAAAAAATACTGCAACGCCACTTTAATAGCAATTTCAACTGCCGTAGAACCGTTGTCTGAGAAGAACAATTTTTGTTGGTTTTTGGGTAAAATAGCTATCAATTTTTCAGCCAACACTACAGCAGGTTCATGCGTAAACCCACCAAAAAGAACGTGTTCCAAAGTTGTCAATTGCTTATAAATAGCATCCGCAATATAAGTGTTGGAATGTCCAAAGGGATTCACCCACCAGGATGCAATAGCATCAATATATTCTTTGCCATTTTCATCCCACAACAAAGCACCTTTCCCTTTTGTGATTGCAATAGGAGCAGCTGCAGTTTTGTGCTGTGTATAGGGATGCCAAAGGTACTGACTGTCTTTTTCAGTTAAGCTCATTGTTTAGTTGGTATTGCTATTGAATTTTCATAAGTGAATCTCGAAATGCATCGGCATATTCCGATATCACATTGGAATCAAAATACGGTTCTTGTACAATTCTTCCAATATAGGCTAGACCTGTTCTACTTAAAATTATAGATTCGGTACTCGTATTTTCATCACCAGAAAAAATAATTCCTGCGACTTGTATTTTTCTGTTTTGCAAAGCCTCGACCGTTAACAGAGTATGATTGATGCTTCCTAAATAATGACGCGAAACAACAATCACTTTATAATCGGGTTGAATAATATCCACCACAGATTCCGTATCGTTTAGCGGAACCAAAATTCCCCCTGCTCCTTCGATGACCAAATGATTGGTAGTTGCAGGTTCTTGAATTTGGTTCAAATCAATTGTTATACCGTCTTTTGCAGCTGCTAAATGCGGACTTGCAGGTGTTTTCAACGCATAACTATTCGGATGAAATTGTGATTGCGTATTGGAAATCAAAGACTGTACTTTATGAGTGTCAGAATTTTCCAAATCACCTGCTTGGATAGGTTTCCAATAATCGGCTTGGAGTGCTTCTACAATAATGGCTGAGGCAATGGTTTTGCCAACATCAGTTGATATTCCTGTTATAAATAATTTCATAGATTTATTTTCACAAAGATTTACAAAGTTAAAAGAAGACTCACAAAGATTTTATTTTTTTGAGAACCTTGGCGTTTCTCTTTGTGAAACTTTGTGTACTAATTTCAGATTCATATTCTTCTAATAAACAAAAGTACTCAACAATTGCAAGACATCAGTTATTTCTTTCTCAGAATTATAACTATGCAAACAAAATCGCAAGCGTTCTTGTCCCTCTGGAACTGTTGGCGAAAGAATGGCTTTCACATCGAATCCTTTTTCTTGAAGTTGGCTGGCAATGCTTTTGACTCTTTCATTCCCCGGAATTATGGCGGATTGAATGGCCGATTTACTGCGAACAAATAATGGTTTCAATCCCAAGAGATTCTTCTCTTGATTGAAATGAGCGATATTATTTTTTAATTGCAGTTGACTCTCAGTCGCTTTTTCTAAATGCTGATAAGCTGTTACAATAGTCGCCACCGAATGAGGAGAAAGTCCTGTTGTATAGATAAAACTTCGGGCAAAATTGACCAAATAACTTTTCAAGTCTTCACTTCCTAAAATAGCAGCTCCATGACAACCTAGCCCTTTACCAAAAGTCATAATTCGGGCAAAAACAATATCTTGAAGTTGTAAGCTTTGCACTAATCCCTCTCCTTTTTCTCCTAAAACTCCCAAGGCATGCGCCTCGTCTACCACTACATAGGCCTTATACTTTTCAGCCAATCGGACCAATTCTTCCAAATTTGGCGTGTCGCCATCCATAGAAAAAACCGATTCGGTAACAATATAAATAGTAGTGTCTGGATGTCGAATAAGCAATCGTTCCAAATCCTCAAAATCGTTGTGTTGGAATTTGTAGGCTTTCGCATTAGACAATTGGATTCCGTCACGAATCGAAGCATGACACAATTCATCGTATACAATCAAATCGCCTTTTTGAGGAACAGCACTGAAAAATCCCACATTCGTATCGTAACCCGAATTGAAAATTAATGCTGCTGGTGCTTGATGAAATTGAGCAATTAGTTTCTCGGTTTCGTTATAAACCGAATGATTTCCTGAAAGCAATCGAGAACCAGTAGCTCCATTTTGCAATTGGTTATTCGCTATTAAATACTCATGCGTGGCTTCAAAAATAGATTGGGAATTGGAAAATCCCAAATAATCATTCGAGGCAAAATCAATTAAATCAGTTCGCATTGGCAACTGCCGTAACGCATTGTTTTGCAAGCGAAGTGCTAATTTATTAGAAAGTATTTCAGGTAACTTTTTCATACCCGACAAAAATAAGGCAATTTTTTGGTCTTTTGGTTTCTAGTAATTTAGAAACTTGATTGCTTTGAAAATCGAAACCGTTTTCGATTGTAAAATGAATTAACATTTGTTAAAAATATGTTAAAAATATAATTATGATTAATGTCTCAACCGAATAGTTTTCTACTTTCGAAGCCAATGAAAAGATTAGCCACCCTTTTTTTAATCGTAACCTTATTCTATAACATGATAGGTTATTATTTAATGTTTGCCTACAAAGAACAGCAAACATGGGTTGCGCGTATGGAAAAAACAGCGCCTGCTGATTTTCGTGTATTGCGATTGAATGCGTCTTTGTATTCCTTTGCTGAGGATACCGAGTTAGAAGATGTAAACGAAGATGTAATCATCAATAATAAAAGCTATCACATCTTTAAAAAGCAAGTTAAAAACAATGTATTAAGCTTGTATTACTTACCAAACACAAACGAAAATACAGTAAGTAAAGATTTACATGATATTGTAGATAGTCAATTATTCCATAACGGATCTTCGAAAGATTCTCCTGTAAAAAAACTATTGAAATCGTTTATCAAAGATTATATTGATAATCCTGAAGTAGGCATTCCTATGCCAACTCAAGCCGTGGCTTCATCTGAGCCATTTGTTACTTATGGTACTGAAATTACGAATCCAGGCCATCTTTCTTTACCCTATTCTCCTCCGGATTTTATTTAATCCTCTATTTCCAAAACCTTCGTTTTAATACAATGGTGCATTTGTCATTTGAACTCATGTCATCCTTATAATTTTGATACTAATCGTTTTGTAATCATTATTAAAAATTGATTCGTAAGTTATTGTGAAATACTTCGAATGTCCTATTTAACAGGATCATTCTCCCTTTTTATTTCTATATCTAATTATTTACATTATTTTTTGGTTTTGCCAAAAAAACAAAAGCAATAGATCAAATCTTATTTAGGATTGATTCATTCCTTTTTTAATTTCTTCATACCAGAAGAAATACAACTAATTGAAAAAAACTATTACACTAAACAATGAAAAACTATACCCTCATAAACCGCGTATTTATTCTAGTTACTATAATTTTAACTGCTTTTTTTACACAAGAAACTACTGCTCAAGGCTGTGTTGCCGTTCGACAAATGGGTGGACTTAGCCTATGTTCTACCAATT
>CAYWFQ010000038.1:9421-17736 GCA_964457505.1 uncultured Flavobacterium sp. | reverse complement strand
AATTGGTCATTTAAAAAATGTCCTTTTAATGCTACGAAGCCAATATCTTCGTAGGCTCTTCCGATTTCATTTACAAATTTTTGTTTACGTGTCGGGTCATCCGACAGGAAATCACGCAAGTCAACACTAGGAATGTTTTGCATATTGTATGTATTTAATATCTAAAAAAGCGTAAACGCTCTTCACAAATGTAAGTAATATTTTCAATTAAGGGAAATGTAGTTTTATCGATTGCTCAATTGGGCTTTTTCACGAATGATATCGCCAATTTTTCGATTTTCAATTTTGCTTTCAAGCCAAGAAATAATGTCAAGATATAAGAATGCACGTTTTTCGTAAGTATTTTTTTCTAACTCAACGAAGCGCTCTTTCATCTTAATAAACTCCTTTTTGATATCTCCTGGATAGATTGAATTAAGGTTTTTCAAGAAGCGAATAATTTCTTTTTGAACTTCATGTAAGTCATTCATTTTCAATAGGAATTTATACGTATTCTTCAACTGATTCTCTAAATAATAATCATTACCTAATTCATAGTGTAGAATTAAATACAATAGACGTGCAAAACACATCAAATCTTCGCGCATGGTAAGATTTTTATTGTTGATTATTTTTTCTAAATAGAAAAGTGATTCATTGTATTTTTCATTTCCAAAATAGATACATGCAATTTTATAATAAAATAACATTTCGTGATGTTCATCTAAATGTTCAGAATGAAGGTTCATTTTGTGTAAAACCTCAGGAATCAAATACTCACTTTCGGCAAAACTACCTTCTAAGATGTGATAATTTAATTTATTGTTATATAAATACAGGAATGACAAAGAAGCAATATTATCGTTGACTGGAAATTTAGGGTCATTAATAGTTTCTTCTAGTTGAACCAGGTATTTCTTGAAATTAGTTTTGTATTTCAACATGAATAAGGATTCCAATAAATAATGGTTTCCTTTTAAGAAAAAAACAGGATTCAAATAAATCATATTGGGATTATCATAGAAAAGTGTCACCCATTTATTGGCAAATTTATAGCAAGATAAAAAATCTTGGACTAAGAAACTCCGCCAAAGATTCGCATTAAAATACCAGTATTTCTCTCTAAATCCGAATTTCTCCTCATCAAATTTAGCGATGTGTTTATTGAAATAAATATCAATGTATTGGTGCTCTTCATCGCTTTTGACATAACCGGTTTTAAGCATAATACCATACAACTGAAGTGATAAATTAGATAATTTGCTCGAAATAGTATTTCGGTAATTCAATTCTTTAGCTTGTACCGCCAATTCATCTGCACGACCTTGAATACTTCGGGTAATGTATTGCGATTCGATTAGTTTCTCGAATTCTACAATTTCATACGCCATGTATTTTTCATCGTTTTCTAAGGCTTGTTGTTTGGTTTTATCTAAGATTTTAAGGCTTTGTTTGTATAAACCTTTGTTGTATAAAATTGTAGCAAAATCAATCTGTTCACGAAGTTGGTAGCGAATATTCTGGCTAGGGATATTCAATCGAATACTGACTAAAATTTGTTTGTATAAATAGGATTTTAAATTGGATAATTGCACTTTTTTGATACTGCCACTTTTCAAAATAAGTTTCTCATCATAGACTTCGGACTTGTCCAAAATATTGAACAATTCGATGAATTTTGTATTTGAACTAGTCTCTAATCGACTTGCAAAAATCTTAAATTGACGTTTCTCCGATTTTGAAAGCGATTTAATTAATACAAATAAGAAATCTTTTTGATGGTTAGCCATTGTAAAATGTAAAGATTTAAAATGCTGATTTTCAATTTTTTAAATAACAATTTTTGACTTTATAAGCAGTATATTTTATTAAAATGAATTTTACTAAAAACTATAAAAATCTAATTTTGTTACAAGATGTGAAATTACATTAAATAAACGAAAATGAATAAAGATAAAGTTCAAATTTTTGACACCACTTTAAGAGACGGCGAACAGGTCCCTGGATGCAAGTTAGATACTGCTCAAAAGCTTATTATTGCTAGTCGTTTAGACGAAATGGGTGTTGACATAATAGAAGCGGGATTTCCCGTCTCAAGCCCAGGAGACTTTTTATCGGTTTCAGAAATTAGTAAGATTGTCAAAAATGCTACTGTCTGTGGTTTAACCAGAGCGGTTAAAAATGATATTGATGTTGCAGCTCAAGCACTTCAATATGCCAATAGACCCCGAATACACACCGGAATCGGCACTTCAGAATCCCATATTGTTCATAAATTAAATACTACCAAAGAAGATATAATCGCTAGAGCTAAAGCAGCTGTTGCTCACGCCAAATCCTACGTGGAAGATGTAGAGTTTTATGCTGAAGATGCAGGTAGAACAGATAATGCTTTTTTAGCGCAAGTCTGCGAAGAAGTAATCAAATCAGGGGCGACTGTACTTAATATCCCAGACACTACAGGTTATTGTTTGCCAGATGAGTACGGAGCAAAAATTAAATACCTTAAGGAAAACGTCAAAGGAATTGAAAATGTAATTATTTCTTGTCATTGTCATAATGACTTAGGAATGGCTACTGCTAATTCTATTGCTGGAGCTATTAATGGAGCGCGTCAAATTGAGTGTACTATTAATGGTATTGGCGAAAGAGCTGGTAATACCGCTTTAGAAGAAGTTGTTATGGTGTTCAAACAACATCCATATTTGAATTTATATACTGATGTCAATTCAAAACAATTGAATGAAATGAGCCGATTGGTTTCTGATAGTATGGGAATGATGGTGCAACCCAACAAAGCAATTGTTGGTGCCAATGCCTTTGCTCACAGTTCTGGAATTCACCAAGACGGGGTTATCAAAAATAGAGCGACATACGAAATTATAGATCCTTTGGATGTTGGTGTAAATGAATCGTCTATTATTCTTACTGCCAGAAGCGGAAGAGCAGCTTTGGCTTACCGTGCTAAAAAAGTAGGGTATGAATTGACCAAAGTGCAATTGGATATCGTTTACGTCGAATTTTTAAAATTTGCTGATATCAAGAAAGAAGTATTGGATGACGACATTCATCAAATCGTTGAAGCAAGTAAATGTTTGCAAGCTTAATCCCAAAAGAGTAAAAAAATGAATTTAAAAATAGCAGTTCTTTCAGGAGATGGAATAGGTCCAGAGGTTACATTGCAAGCTAAAAAAGCATTGCACGCTATTGGTGTGGTATATAATCACGAGTTTGTTTTTGAAGATGCCTACATCGGCGCTATTGCTATTGAAAAAACAGGAAAACCACTTCCTGAGCAAACATTGAATTTGTGTAGAAATACCGATTCGATTTTGTTTGGCGCTATTGGCGATCCAAAATATGATAATGATCCTACTGCAAAAATACGTCCCGAACTTGGATTACTTAAACTTCGAAAAGAATTAGGTTTGTTTGCCAATATTAGACCAATCAAAGCCTATCCAAAGTTGATGAATTCATCGCCAATTAAAAAAGAAGTACTTCAAGGTACTGATTTTGTGGTGTATAGAGAGTTGAATGGCGGAATGTATTTTGGAGAAAAGAATACCAATGAAGAAGGAACTTATGCTTCAGATTTATGCGAATACAACGAAGACGAAATTGAAAAAATTTCACATTTAGCCTTTAAAGCGGCTCAGTCTAGACGCAAGAAAGTGACTTTGGTAGACAAAGCCAATGTATTAGAAACATCAAGATTATGGCGAAAAGTAGTGACTAGAATTGCCAATGAATATCCCGATGTAACTTTGGAATGTTTGTATGTGGACAATGCTTCGATGCAAATTATTGTAAATCCTAGACAGTTTGATATTTTGTTAACTGACAACTTGTTTGGTGATATTTTATCAGATGAAGCCAGTGTGATTTCAGGATCTATTGGATTAATGTCTTCTGCCTCATTAGGAGAAAGGTATTCTTTATTTGAACCTATTCACGGTTGTTATACCGAAGCAAAAGGTAAAAATATAGCCAACCCAATTGCTTCAATTCTTTCTGTAGCCTTATTATTGGAGCATTTTGGTTTAGAAACCGAATCGAAAAAAGTAATTGCTGCGGTGGAGAAAGCCATAGTGAGTAATGTTGTCACCGTTGATTTGAAAGTAGATTCTCAAATTGGAACCAATGAAGTAGGGGATTTTGTTGCCAATTACATTCTAAATGAAGGCGATTTGTATTTCAAAAAAGATTTTGTTCAGTTGGGTCAATCGACAATAGTTTAGTTAAAAAATAAAATGAGGTTATTATAACACCTCAAAAAATAACAAGAATAAATACAATGGAATTAAATAAATACAGTAAGATAATCACTCAAGACGAAACACAACCTGCTTCACAAGCGATGTTGTACGGAATTGGTTTAACTGAAGAAGATCTTGAAAAAGCGCAGGTTGGAATTGTGAGCATGGGGTATGATGGAAATACCTGTAATATGCACTTGAATGATTTGGCAAAAGATATTAAGGCAGGTGTTTGGGCTGCTGATTTAGTAGGATTGATTTTTAATACTATCGGAGTAAGTGACGGAATTTCTAATGGGAATGATGGTATGCGTTTTTCATTAGTATCTAGAGATATTATTGCTGATTCGATTGAAGCAGTTATGGGTGCACAATGGTACGATGCCATGATTGCAGTTCCAGGTTGTGATAAAAATATGCCAGGGTCTTTAATGGCTATGGGTAGAGTCAATCGTCCTTCTATTATGGTGTATGGTGGATCTATTCATTCTGGAAAATGGAAAGGTGAATCCTTAAATATCGTTTCAGCTTTTGAAGCTTTAGGAAAGAAATTCAACAATACCATTACACCAGAAGATTTCAAAGGAGTAATTCAAAATGCTTGTCCAGGTGCAGGAGCTTGTGGTGGAATGTACACAGCTAACACCATGTCATCCGCGATTGAAGCATTAGGGATGAGTTTGCCATACAGTTCATCTAATCCTGCATTGAGTCCAGAAAAAAAACAAGAATGTGTAGATGCAGGTAAAGCCATAAGACTATTATTAGAAAAAGATATCAAGCCTAGAGATATCATGACACGTAAAGCTTTTGAGAATGCAATTACGATTGTTGCTGTTTTAGGAGGTTCTACGAATGCAGTTATGCATTTGATTGCCATTGCGCATTCTGTAGGGATTGAATTAACATTAAAAGATTTCCAAGATATTAGTGATAAAACACCATTATTGGCTGACCTAAAACCAAGTGGGAAATACTTGATGGAAGACTTACACGAAGTAGGAGGTGTTCCAGCAGTGATGAAATATTTATTGCAAGAAGGATTTTTACACGGCGATTGTTTGACTGTAACTGGAAAAACAGTAGCTGAAAATTTAGCTACAGTGCCAAGTTTAAAAGACGGACAAGAAGTAGTTCACGAAGTGAAAAATGCATTGAAGTCTACTGGAAATATTCAAATACTATACGGAAACATTGCAACTGAGGGTTGTGTGGCTAAAATTAGTGGCAAAGAAGGAGAGTTTTTTGAAGGTACAGCAATTGTTTACGAAAATGAACAGTTAGCAATTACTGGTGTTAGAGCAGGAGAGGTACAACCTGGAAATGTTGTAGTCATTCGTTATTGTGGTCCCAAAGGAGGTCCAGGAATGTCAGAAATGTTGAAACCAACATCTGCCATCATGGGAGCTGGATTAGGAAGTACTGTAGCATTAATTACTGACGGACGTTTTTCTGGTGGTTCTCACGGTTTTGTAGTAGGACACGTAACGCCAGAAGCCTATGAAGGAGGTGCTATCGCTTTAATTCAAAATGGAGATGTAATTACTATTGATGCGGTTAAAAACACCATTGATTTGAAAATTTCTGATGAAGAAATGGCTAAAAGAAGAGCCAATTGGGTGCAACCACCATTAAAAGTAACACAAGGAGTTTTACTCAAATATGCAAGAGCAGTTTCAAGCGCTTCAACAGGTTGTGTTACTGATAAATAAAAATTATCCTGAGCTATTTAAATAATTAAAGTAGAGAAAAACAAATGAGAATATCAGGTGCAGAAGCCGTTATTAGATGCTTATTAGAAGAAGGAGTAAACTTGGTTTATGGTTATCCAGGCGGTGCCATTATGCCTGTTTACGACGAATTATATAAATTTAGAGAAGACTTACATCATGTTTTAGTTCGTCACGAACAAGGTGCTACTCATGCTGCTCAAGGATTTGCGAGAGCTACCGGAAAAGTAGGTGTAGCGATTGCAACTTCGGGGCCAGGGGCAACAAACTTGGTTACAGGAATTGCCGATGCTCAAATTGATTCTACTCCAATGGTATGTATTACTGGACAGGTAGGAAAACATTTGTTGGGTTCGGATGCCTTTCAAGAAACCGATATTATAAGTATTTCTACTCCTGTAACCAAATGGAATTACCAAATTACAGAAGCTCACGAAATCCCAGAAATCATGGCGAAAGCATTCTATATCGCCAAATCAGGTCGTCCAGGTCCGGTATTGATTGATATTACGAAAAATGCGCAATTTGACGAATTGGATTTCAGTTATAAAAAATGTACCAATATTAGAAGTTATGTTCCGAAGCCAACTTTAAAACTAGATCAAGTTAAAGCTGCTGCGGACATCATTAATAATGCAAAGAAACCAATGATTGTTTTTGGTCAAGGAATTATTCTTGGCGAAGCAGAAGCTGAATTAAAAGCTTTTGTTGAAAAAACAGGAATCCCAGCTGCATGGACTGTTTTAGGACTTTCAGCAATGCCAACGGATCATCCATTAAATGTAGGAATGGTTGGTATGCATGGGAATTATGGACCTAATGTTTTGACAAATCAATGTGATGTTTTAATTGCATTAGGAATGCGTTTTGACGACCGTGTTACGGGAAATTTAGAAACCTATGCAAAGCAAGCCAAAGTAATTCACTTTGAAATCGATCCTGCCGAAGTGGATAAAAATGTCAAAGCTGATGTAGCTGTTTTGGGCGATGTAAAAGAAACCTTAGCGGCAATACTTTCTCTTGTGGAAACTAAAACGCATGAATCTTGGCACAACGAATTCAAAGAAAAATATGCAATTGAATTAGATGCGGTTATTAATGATGAGTTACAACCTAAAAAGGAAGGGATTTCTATGGGAGAAACTATCGAAATGATTAATAAACATTCGAAAGGTGATGCAATTATGGTTTCAGATGTAGGTCAACATCAAATGTTTACCTGTCGTTATTCAAAATTCAATTCGACTAAAAGTAATATTACTTCTGGTGGATTAGGAACTATGGGATTTGCTTTACCAGCAGCTATTGGAGCTAAAATGGGACGACCAGATCGTGAAGTAGTGGCAATTATTGGTGATGGTGGTTTCCAAATGACAATTCAAGAACTAGGAACTATTTTCCAAACTAAAGTTCCTGTAAAAATAGTAGTGCTGAATAATGAATTCTTAGGAATGGTGCGTCAATGGCAACAATTGTTTTTTGACAAACGTTATGCTTCAACTGAAATGATTAATCCGAATTTTATTGCTATTGCCGAAGGCTATTACATTAAAGCGAAGAAAGTAACCAAACGAGAAGATTTAGATGCAGCTGTAGCTGAAATGATGGCTTCAAAAGAATCATATTTCTTAGAAGTTTTGGTTGAGAAAGAAAATAATGTGTTTCCAATGATTCCAACAGGAGCTTCGGTTTCAGATATCCGATTAAGTTAATACTATGGAAAATAAAACATTCACCATTTCTGTATATTCAGAAAACAACGTAGGCTTATTAAATAGAATATCTGTGATATTCTTAAAACGCCATATCAATATTTTAAGTTTAAATGTATCTGAATCGGAGATCGAAAATGTATCTCGATTTGTAATTGTAGTAGATACAACTGAAAAATGGGTTAAGAATATTGTAGGTCAAATTGAAAAACAAATAGAGGTAATCAAGGCGTTTTATCATATTGATGAAGAAACCATTTTCCTAGAAAGTGCGATTTTCAAAATCAATTCGAGTTTATTATTTGACGAAAGACAAATTCAAAATATCATTAAAGAAAGTCATTCAGAAATCGTAACGGTTTCCAGAGACTTTTTTGTAATCTCAAAAACAGGACGTCGTTCTGAAATTGATGAATTACATGCAAAATTAAAACCTTTCGGAATCATGCAGTTTGTGCGTTCAGGAAGAATTTCGGTTTCCAAAGAAAAAATGGAAGTCACCAGTTTATTAGAGGAATTAAAATCATAAATTAAATAGTAAAAAATGGCAAATTATTTCAATTCATTACCACTAAGATTACAATTAGAACAATTAGGAGTTTGTGAATTCATGGATCAATCAGAATTTTCAGAAG
>CAYWFQ010000038.1:0-9411 GCA_964457505.1 uncultured Flavobacterium sp. | reverse complement strand
AACTCAAGCTTTAGCGGGTAAAAAAGTAGTAATCGTAGGGTGTGGCGCTCAAGGTTTGAACCAAGGTTTAAACATGAGAGATTCAGGTTTAGATATTTCTTACGCTTTACGTGCTGAAGCTATTGCAGAAAAAAGAGCTTCTTTCAAAAATGCTTCTGATAATGGTTTCAAAGTGGGAACGTATGAGGAATTAATTCCAACCGCTGACTTGGTATGTAATCTTACACCAGACAAACAACATACTGCGGTTGTAAACGCGATCATGCCTTTGATGAAAAAAGGATCAACTTTGGCGTATTCTCACGGTTTTAATATTGTTGAGGAAGGAATGCAAATTCGTAAAGACTTAACCGTTATTATGTGTGCTCCAAAATGCCCAGGTTCTGAAGTACGTGAAGAGTATAAAAGAGGATTTGGTGTGCCAACATTAATTGCAGTTCACCCTGAAAATGATCCAAATGGAGTAGGTTTGGCTCAAGCCAAAGCATACGCAGTAGCGACAGGTGGTCATAGAGCAGGAGTTTTACGTTCTTCTTTCGTAGCTGAAGTAAAATCAGATTTAATGGGAGAACAAACTATTCTTTGTGGTTTGTTGCAAACAGGTTCTATCTTGTGTTTTGACAAAATGGTTGCAGAAGGTGTTGATGCTGGATATGCTTCTAAATTAATTCAATACGGTTGGGAAACTATCACTGAAGGATTAAAATATGGTGGTATCACCAACATGATGGATCGTTTGTCAAATCCAGCTAAAATCGCAGCTTTTAAAGTTGCTGAAGAATTGAAAGACATTATGCGTCCTTTGTTTCAAAAACACATGGATGATATTATTTCGGGTCACTTCTCTAAAACGATGATGGAAGATTGGGATAATGATGATAAAAATTTATTGGCATGGAGAGCGGCTACAGGAGAAACTAATTTTGAAAAAACACCAGCTGGAAATGTAGAAATTTCTGAGCAAGAATATTATGATAATGGAGTGTTAATGGTTGCTATGGTTAAAGCTGGAGTAGAATTGGCTTTTGAAGCTATGACTGACTCTGGAATTATTGAAGAATCAGCTTACTACGAATCTTTACACGAAACTCCACTTATTGCGAATACTATTGCAAGAAAAAAATTATTCGAAATGAACCGAGTAATTTCAGATACAGCTGAGTACGGATGTTATTTGTTTGACCATGCTTGTAAGCCATTAATTGCTGAGTATGTTAAAAATGCACCTTCTAATTTAGTTGGGCGTCCATTTAATAATGGAAGTAATGGTGTTGATAATAAAGAATTAATCGAAGTGAATAGCATCATTCGTAACCATCCTGTTGAAGAAGTTGGTGCTTGGTTGAGAGAGTCAATGACTGCAATGAAAAAAATTGTTTAGTCAAATCTGTATTAGCAAAGGAATTACCACAATTATTGTGTTGTAATTAGCATTATATCGTAATAAATCCCAAATTTTGAATTAGTTAGCAATTTTGAGACTAATAGATATAACGTAATGCAAATTGCGTTCACTCCATTTTTTTTGAAAGTGGAGTGATGTAATTCCTAATATTATAAAAGCAATTAATTGTAATTGAATTTTGTTCGTAAAAAGCGAGATAGTTATACTGTCTCGCTTTTTTAGTTTTAATAAAATATCAATTCATTCAAAAATCAACCAGATTGATATTATAAAACAGAAAAATTTCATCTCATTAAAATTTTATACTTATTTATAAATTAAAATGTTTTAACAATAACAATAGATTTAATACTTTTATAAAAAATAAACGAAAATGAGTTACTATAAAATCGACAACTTTGAACAGTATTTCAAACACTATAATAAATCGATTCGCGAACCTAGAAAATTCTGGGGTAAAATAGCCGAAGAAAATTTTACTTGGTATCAGCAATGGGATAAAGTAGTTGATTTTGATATGGCAGAAGCAGATATTAAATGGTTTGTTGATGCAAAAGTAAATATTGTAAAAAATTGTATCGACAGACACCTTGCTAAAAGAGGGGATAAAACGGCAATTATTTTTGAACCGAATGATCCAAAAGAAGAGGCACAACACATTACCTATAATGACTTGTATGAAAGAGTAGGTAAAATGGCAAATGTGCTAAGAGAACAGGGTATTAAAAAAGGGGATCGTGTTTGTATTTATCTACCAATGATTCCAGAACTCGCTGTTTCTGTATTGGCTTGTGCTAGAATTGGAGCTATTCACTCGGTTGTTTTTGCTGGATTCTCTGCTTCAGCCGTTGCTTCAAGAATTAACGATTCTGAATGCAAAATGGTCATTACTTCTGATGGTGGTTATCGTGGCAATAAAACAATTGATTTAAAAGGTATTATCGATGAAGCATTGGTCAATTGTCCTTCTGTAACTTCAGTTTTAGTGACGAAGAGAACGAATACCAATGTGAATATGAAGGAGGGTCGTGACCAATGGTTACAACCACTTTTGGATGACGCTTTAACGAATAATGTTGCTGAAATAATGGATGCTGAAGATCCTTTATTTATTCTGTATACTTCTGGTTCAACTGGAAAACCAAAAGGAATGGTACATACTACCGCTGGATATATGGTTTATACTGCTTACACTTTTAAAAATGTGTTTCATTATGAAGAGAATGATATTTTTTGGTGTACTGCAGATATTGGCTGGATTACAGGTCACTCGTACATTCTTTACGGACCTTTATTAAACGGTGCAACTACTGTAATTTTTGAAGGAGTTCCTTCATATCCAGATTTTAGTCGTTTTTGGGAAGTAATTGAAAAACATAAAGTAACTCAATTTTATACCGCTCCAACCGCTATTCGTGCTTTGGCAAAGGAAAGTTTAGATTACGTGCAAAAGTTTCCTTTTAAATCTTTAAAAGTAATTGGATCTGTTGGTGAACCCATCAATGAAGAAGCATGGCATTGGTACAACGATCATGTTGGAGGTAAAAAATGCCCAGTAGTAGACACATGGTGGCAAACTGAAACTGGAGGTATATTAATTTCACCAATTGCTTTTGTAACACCAACCAAACCAACCTATGCAACCCTTCCATTACCAGGGATTCAACCGGTTTTAATGGATGACAAACGTAATGAAATAGAGGGTAATCAAGTGGTTGGTAGTTTATGTATTAAATTTCCTTGGCCAGGAATTGCAAGAACTATTTGGGGCGATCATCAACGTTATAAAGATACTTATTTCAGTGCTTTCCCAGGAAAGTATTTTACTGGAGATGGCGCTTTACGTGATGAAGTAGGGTATTACCGTATCACAGGTCGTGTCGATGACGTAGTGATTGTTTCTGGACATAATTTAGGCACAGCACCAATTGAAGATGCTATTAACGAGCATCCAGCTGTAGCTGAATCAGCTATTGTTGGTTTTCCACATGATATCAAAGGAAATGCTTTGTATGGTTATGTGATTTTGAAGGAAACAGGGGAGTACCGAGATAGAGATAATTTGAGCAAAGAAATCAATCAGCATGTTTCAGACCATATTGGACCAATTGCCAAATTAGATAAAATCCAATTTGTTTCAGGTCTGCCAAAAACACGCTCAGGAAAAATTATGCGTAGAATCTTGCGTAAAATTGCTGAAGGGGATTTTTCAAATTTTGGAGATACCACTACCTTATTAAATCCGGAAGTAATTGAAGAAATTAAAGAAGGTAAATTATAAAATAATTACACTAAATATAAAGGGCGTTATTAGTGATAACGCCCTTTTTTTATTTTAGTCCTAGTCTTGATTTTAATTTCAAGAATAATAATGCCATTTTGTATGCTTCTTCTGACGCTGAATTCCTATCACTTATAGGAACTTTATACAATGTACACAATTCGTCTAATGTGAATTGTTTGTCATTAATGTCATGCAATCTACGATGCATAATTTCAAGGTCTAGCGGTTCGTTTTTTAATCGACCACAATCCATTTTTCCTAAAGCAGTATTGATAATTTCCACATCTATGTCTATTCGATAACCAACTAATGTTGCACTGCCAATATAACGAAGAAATGTCTCCATAGCTTCAGATTCCCCCAATTTTGTTAATTTACTTTCTACAATAAATTCATTTGAAAGTCCGTTGTCATGTAGGTATTTGTATTGCAACAATGTAACTTCGAAGTTATCACCAATATAGATATTGTCATTTACAACTGCAAAACATCCAAAAGATAGTATCACATCTTTTTCTGTATCTAGTCCTGTTTTTTCAGTTGAAAGAACAACATAGCGATTGGATTTATTTTCAAATTTAGAAAGGTATTCTTTCCAAAATTCAGGATGTTCTTTTGTTATATTTTTCAGCCAGTCTAACATAATTATGAAAATTGGGTGAGTTGAAATTTATCTTTGATTAATTCTTCCAGTTCTTTCATTGGCGCCAGCGCATTTTTTAAACGCTCTTTATCCATTTTATTTAACTCGTTTAAATTAATATATTGACCCGAATCTTCATTTTTTAATCCTTCAATAGTTCTAAATTTAGACAAGGTCAAAAAGGCTTCGGCACAATTGATGTAAATTTCTGCATTTCTAGGATCGGCTATTGCCAATTGTTTGAAACGAGAATAGGTGTTGTTAACTCCTTTGATTGAATAACTTAAGGCAAAAAGACGCGCACTATCCACTAATGGCATCAAGGCACGTGTTTTAATATCAAATCTGTCTTTGTTGACTCCTTCTTCTTCCACATTAAATTTTTTGAAAAAACTTAGAGGGGCGTTATTTCGTAATGCATCATTACCTAAGAAATCAAAGAATAAGGTATTGTTTTTTGCATTCTTATAAATTAGATTCTCAATGGCTTCTTCAATTTTTGGTTCTCCAAAGGCCATTTCGTAATCAAAGAAAATACTACTCAAATCATTACTGTTTTTACCTGGAGTATTCATCCAACTATTGTATTGATTAGTCCAGTCGCTCAACGACTTACACCAAAGCGTGTTACTACTCATATGCCCGTTAGGACATAATGAATATCCAATTTTTTCAAGATTAGCAGTTGAACGTTTCGCTAATTTCAAGAAATAATCTTTGACATCTCTGTATTTATCGGGAACCACATCTTCGAAAACTAAAATACTATCTTGATCAGTTAGTAATAATTGTTCTTTACGACCTTGGCTACCAATACATAACCACGCAAAACGAGCAGGAGGGGAGCCTAAATCTAAAATGGCTAATTCCACTGAACGTTTAATCAAAGCTAAGTTAATTTCACTCGCAATAGTATAAATATGAAATAGCGGAATGTTTTTATGGATAGAATTCTGAATAATATCTGTTAAACGTTCTCGCATTTGCTTTAAATCTTCAGCAGACTGAGTACGTTTGATTTGTTTAATTAAAACTCCTGGGTTATTGGCTTGAGAAACGATTAAGTCGTGTTCAGAAATAATTCCTTTAACTTCCGATTGATTTGTCCCGTCAATTGTAGCAATTAAATGGGTTACATTATTTTTCAACATTACTAATTGGGCTTCCGCCAAAGAAATATTCTCTACTACAGTCACCACTGGACTTGACATAATTTTATCAATAGTAGCAGTAATAGGAAAACGACCTGTCGCAATTTTTGTACTCATATCGGTATGCGTTGCAATACCAATTGGGAGTTTATTGTTGTTACAAATAACAATACTGTTAGAAAGGTTTTCGGCCATCATTTTAGCGACTTCTAAAACGATATTGTCTGTTGTAGTTATTAACGGAAGTCTATTGTATGTTAAGGACTGAAAATACTGCATGTCAGAAGACTGCTGGTCAGAATAAACCACGTTGTCTGATAGCAATTTCCCTCTAATATTCTTGTCGTTTGGATTATTTGTGTTAGTAGCAAAACTTTCTAATAAGAAGTCTAAAACCTTCGGGTTGTTGGCTACAAAGGGTCTGAACGTAGCAATTGGAATTGCGTATACAATACATTCTTGACGCGCTTTTGCCGTCATCATATAATTATTTTTGGCAAAAAACGGGCGTAATCCAAAAATATCCCCTTCATGACATTTATTCAACAAAGTTTCTTCAGCATCTGCAATCACAGACAAATGAATTACTCCAGATGCAACCACGTAAAAACAATCGTGTAATTTATCATCGATTTGGAACAAGGTTGTATATTTTTCCAAATTAACCACACGAATATTCGTAGCAATCTCAGATAATTCTTCAAAGGTTAAATTATCAAATGGTGGAAATTTTTTTAAAAAGTCTGCAATATGTTCTGCAACAGTATTCATAATCTGTGAGGAATAATTTTATGAAGGCAATTTAAGAATTAATAATTTGCTTACAATGCTTGAGATAGAATACTATTAACTTTTTTTAAAGGATTATTGTTGATATATAAGGAGTGTTTAAAATATTCTATTTTACATAATATAAATTATAGTTCAAATAAAATACTATTGAAATCGGGTAATTTTTATGGTAGTATACCAAAAATTATCTTTATTGTTTTTTTACAGGCTGTTCTATTGTAGCGTTCACTTGTTGCAAATGATTAGCTAACAATTTTTCAATTAATTCGTCTTTAGTCAAATGATGAAAAATAGTTTTGACTTTGGTTTTTAATTCAGAATCTAAATCGTGATTGGGTTTTGTCTTGAATATTTTTTTAGCCCATAATAATGTATTATTTTCTTCAATACTAGCCACTGTCGGTTTTTTGTACTCAGAAAATTGAATTCCTAATTCTTTTTCAAAATCTGCGATTTCTCCAACTTCTTCTGCTTGTAAAACAGTTAAAGAAAGTCCTTTTGCGCCAGCTCTAGCAGTTCTACCGCTACGATGTACATAAGCTTCGTAAACATCTGGCAAATGGTAATTGACAACAAAAGATACATCAGCTACATCAATTCCTCTTGCTGCCAAATCAGTTGCAATTAAGATATTAATATGTCCTTCACGAAATTGTCCCATAATTCTATCACGAATTCCTTGCGACAAACTTCCATGTATAGCTCCGGATGAAAATTTATTAATGGCTAGATTTTTGGCTAATTTATTGACAGCTGCTTTGGTTTTACAAAAAATAATTCCTCGTTCGTTTTCTCTAGAATTCAAAAAATGCATCAATACATCTAATTTTTCTATAGGATCTACGACAATATATTGATGATCAATTCCTTGGTTGCCAATAGTTTCCATATTGGCACTAATTTCGACTACATTTTTGGATAAGTAGTTTTGAATCAACTGTTTTATAGTCCCGGGTAAAGTAGCTGAGAATAGAAAAGTTCTATGTTTTTTGGGTAATTCTGCCACAATTTCATCTAAGCTTTGTTTTAGAATACTCACCATTTCATCTGCTTCGTCCAGAACTAGAAATTGCGTTTCTTTTAAATCAATTGCTTTTCGTTGGATTAAATCAATTAATCTTCCAGGAGTGGCTACTACAATATGTGTTGGTGTTTTAAGCCTTTCTATTTGTGGTTTTATAGGGATTCCACCACATGTTACTGCAATAGAAATTCCGTTTATATTCTTAGAAAATTGTTCTAAATTAGTATGGATTTGGTGACCTAATTCACGTGTCGGAACTAAAATAACCGCTTGTACTACTTCTTTTTCAACTTGAATTAATTGTAAAAGTGGTAATCCAAAAGCCGCAGTTTTCCCTGTTCCTGTTTTGGCTAATCCTACTACATCGGTAGTATTGGCAAGTAATTGCGGAATTGCTTTTTGCTGAATCTCTGTCGGTTCAACAATTTTCAATTCAGTTAATGCTTGTACTAATGGATTTGAGATTCCTAATTCAGAAAATTGGTTTACCATGGTTTCAGTTGTTGTAAAGAATTAAATTGTGTAATTTAATCGGCTTCGTTCATTATTTTTTCACGGTACTTCTTCCCTATCAATACCGTTAATTTCATTTTATAGTCTTCTACTAACCATTCTCGGTAGTTTTTACTGCATTGGCTCAAACATTTCGAGAAACGTTTCACTCTACATTCAATATCTTCTTCTAGTTCTCGTGCAAGTGTTTTAGCACCTTGTAAATCTTCTGTATTATCAACACACATGGCAGCATGTTGCTCCAACGATTTTTCTAATACAACTTTAGATCGTAAATTTTGACGAATGACTAATTTGTGTTCTTCATCTACGTCAAAAGTGACGACATTAGTTTTACTAAATTTAGCACGCAATTCGGGTGGCATTTCATATTTGAAATACAACTCAATTTCGGCATCATCACGAAGGTTTTCCAGGTAATATTCGGGCGATTTGAATATGTGTTGCCAATTTACAGGATCGCTCCAAAGTCCGAATCGTGCGGCATTATTTCCTAAATCGATAACGGTAAATTCGTCTTTATTGTCTAATTTTCGTGAACCACGACCAATCATTTGAAAATACAATGTCAAAGATTTCGTAGCTCGATTAAGAATGATGGTTTCAACTGTTGGTTCGTCAAATCCAGTGGTTAATATACCAACAGATGTTAATATAGCATTGGGTGTGTGTTTGAACCAATGCAAAATATCTTTCCGTTCTTCTGTACTACTGGTATTATCAAGATGTCTGACATCATATCCGGCTTCTCTAAATGTTTCATATACATAAAGCGAAGTATTAATTCCGTTGTTAAAAATCAAGGTTTTTTTACCTAATGATTTTTCGGTATAGGCATGCAATAATTTTTCTTGCATGGCCATATTGGTATACAAATCATCTGATGATTTCACAGTATAATCTCCGTTGATACCTACTTTTAAAGAGGTCAGTCCTACATCATAACTATAAGTAATGGCTTTTGCCAAAAAACCTTTGTTGATTAAAGATTGGATAGTGTCTCCAACAATTAATTCATCATAGTTCTGATGCATTGGTAATTTAATATTGGAACTCAATGGTGTTGCTGTAACCCCTAAAATAAACGCTTTTTTGAAAGAACTTAATAGTTTTCGAAACGAATTATAATGTGCTTCATCAATAATAACTAAGCCAATATTATCCAAGTGCAACTTTTCATCATTAATACGATTTTTAAGCGTTTCGACCATCGCAACAAAACACGAATAGTCGTTTTGATCAGGAAGCTCTTTTACGTTACTGTTGATAATTTTGTTTTTAACGCCAAAACCTTTTAACATTTTAGAAGTTTGCTTACACAATTCAATACGATGTGTTAGCACCACCACTTTTTTGTCATGCTTTTTGATATACCGTCGAACAATCTCAGAAAATATTACAGTTTTTCCTCCACCAGTAGGTAATTGGTATAATAAATGGTGTTGTGGAGAGGCATTATCAATGCGCTCAAAAATGGCATCTATATCCCCTTTTTGGTAATCATAGAGTTCTTTTCTGTCTTCGATTTCAATTTCTAAAGGGTTTTGAGGCATTGCTGTTTTTGGATTTTTGCAAAAGTACAGCTAAAAAACAGTTATT
>CAYWFQ010000037.1:16989-18960 GCA_964457505.1 uncultured Flavobacterium sp. | reverse complement strand
TTTTGAGAATTTGTTAACCAAAATCGAGTCTTATTAACAGATTTGTTAGTTTTGTGATATGCTAACTCTCAGAAAAATACTGGATTTTTATATTCATTCTTCAATTCATGTTGGAGTAGCTGTATTTTGTCTGGTACAGCTAAGTGTTCCTCAGTGGACTAGTTATTCAGTTTTGGTTTTTTTTGGGACAGTTATAGGCTATAATTTTTTGAAATATTTCGAATGGTTTCTAGCTAACAAGCGTTTACGATATAATATCATTGGGATATTAAGTGTTTCTATTCTAGCCACAATAGCATTTTTGTTGCTCTTTTTGGAGCAAGGTGCCGCGATACAGTTTGATTTGTTAGTGGCTTTAGTATTGGTCGTATTGTATCCTTTTATCCGCAAACTAGGGTGGTTAAAACCCTTCTTTGTGAGTATTGTTGTAAGCTATGTTACAGTTAGTATTCCGCTTAAAGACAATGCTGATGTTGCTTGGTTTTTTGCCCAACGATTCCTGTTGCTTTCTAGCTTGATGATTCCTTTCGAAATTTCGGATAGTACAACCGACTCTGTTTCTTTGAAAACTTTACCTCATTTGTTTGGAGTAGCAAGAACCAAACAAATAGGTTATGTGTTAGTAGGGTTGTATTGTGTTGCCTCTTTTCATGCATTATCCATACACTATCCATGCTTTATCTATGCTTTATCTTCAGGAGTAGCCATTTATTTTTCTTCCCAAGAAAGGAGTTGGTATTACACTTCATTTTGGGTAGAGAGTCTACCAATCTTTTGGTGGATGCTGTTGCTTTTAAGTAAATAATAATATTTGAAAACAGAATTTTATTAAATTAGCTAAAAATACCTATTTATGAATCCGAATTTTACCCGAAGAAATTTTCTTTCAACAACTGCTACTGCCGGTTTTGGAGCCCTTATTTTGCCGAATTCGTTATTTTCCTATAATTCAAATTTCAAAAACGATAAAAAAGTTCGTTTAGGATTTATAGCCATGGGGTATAGAGGACAGGCGCATCTAGAAGAAATGCTAAAAAGAGATGATGTTGAAGTAGTTGCTTTTGCCGATCCTGATCCACGAATGATGGCTATGGGGCAAAAATTAATGACGAAATACAAACAACAACCCGCGAAGGAATTTGGCAACGGAGATTATGATTATAGGAATCTATTGAAAGATCCAACAATTGACGCGGTAATTATTGCCTCTCCTTGGGAATGGCATAAAATTCAAGGTGTAGAAGCCATGTATGCTAAGAAAATAGTCGGAATGGAAGTGTGTGGCGCTATGACTTTAGAGGATTGTTGGGAGTATGTAAAAGCCTATGAAGCTACTAAAGTTCCTATCATGATGTTGGAAAACGTTTGTTATAGACGCGATGTTATGGCAGTTTTGAATATGGTTCGAAAAGGCATGTTTGGCGAATTAATTCACGGGCAAGGAGGTTATGAACATGATTTAAGAGGTGTTTTGTTTAACGACGGTCAAACGGCTTATAATTCTGGAGTTGAATTTGGAGACAAAGGATTTAGTGAGGCCAAATGGCGAACGAATCATTATGTAAATCGAAATGGTGAATTGTATCCTACTCATGGATTGGGTCCGGTAGCCGTTATGTTTGATATCAATAGAGGGAATAGGTTGTTACGATTATCTTCATTTTCTTCTAAATCACGAGGATTAACAAAGTATATAGAAGAACACCCAAAAGGAGGTAAGGATCACCCAAATGCTAAAGTGAAATTTCAACAAGGCGATATTGTAACTACTCAAATTCAATGTGCAAATGGTGAAACTATTTTACTGACCCATGATACTTCGTTACAACGTCCATACAATTTAGGATTTAGAGTACAAGGTACCGATGGAATATGGCAAGATTTTGGTTGGGGAGACAATAATCAAGGGTTTATTTATTTTGAAAAATTGATGAAACATTCTCATCGTTGGGATAATACCGAAAAATGGTT
>CAYWFQ010000037.1:0-16889 GCA_964457505.1 uncultured Flavobacterium sp. | reverse complement strand
CTCATTATGGCAGGTGGCTTAGGTAGCCGTTACAAGGGATTGAAACAAGTGGATGGTATCACTTCCAATGGGGAAACCATTATGGAGTTTTCAATATATGATGCTCTTGAAGCGGGTTTCACAAAAATAGTGGTTGTGATTAATTCACATTTACCAACATCGTATCTTACAAGACTAGAAAAAATTGCGACGAATCGAAAATTTGAACTTAATCTTGTACTTCAAACTATTGAAAAGTTTGTTCCAAAGGAATTTTCTAAGTTGCTACAAGACAGACAAAAACCGTGGGGTACCGCACATGCTATTTTGTGTGCCAAAGCATGTATTCAAGAACCCTTTGTCGTACTAAATGCCGATGATTATTATGGGAAACAGGCTTTTGTTGAAATGGTAAAATGGATAGATGAGGGCCAAATTCAACCCAATCAATTTGCTATGGTTGCTTATCCTATATCAGTTACTTTGAGCGAAAATGGTTCAGTGTCGAGAGGGATTTGTTCATTGAACGAATCCGGTTATTTACAAGAAGTAGTAGAGCAAACTAAAATACTTCGAGAAGCTACCGAAATTGTCTTTTTTGAAAATGAAACTAGACAAGTAATTCCATCTAACACCCTAGTTTCAATGAATTTTTGGGGATTTCATCCAACTATTTTTGAAGCATTAGAAAATTTGTTTTACCAATTTTTAGGTTCGAATCCTTCGTCAACTTCAGAAATTTATATCCCAACAGAAATTCAAAAATTAATAGATACCCAAAATCTTCAGGTAAAAGTACTTGCAACTTCAGATAAATGGTACGGAATTACCTATCCAGAAGATAAACAACAATTAGTTGATTTTATTTCAGAATCTGTTACTAATAAATTATATCCTAGCGAATTGTGGCAATAAATCCAACACTAAATAATATCATTTGTCATTTTTTGCCTCAGGCCGAAGTGGCTGTCATTTCTCCTATTACAGATGGCTTAATTAATTCAACCTATAGCGTTGAGGTAGTCGAAGGTGCAAAGAGGAAGAAGTATATTTTGCAAAAAATCAATATCCTAGTTTTTAAAAATCCAAAAGCTATTCAATCTAATATTGTATTCGTTAGCAGCTTTTTAAAAAGTAATAATTACCCACATCCAGTATTGGAATTGTGCGTGACCGCTGAAGGTAACAATGAAATCAATTTTGAAGGAGACAGTTGGCGGATGATGGTACAAATTGAAAATAGTTATACTGTTAATGTTGTGGAAAATCCGAAACAGGCATTCCAAGTAGGTGCTTTTTTTGGCACTTTCTATCGCTATTTTGAAAATATTGATACGCAACAAATCCAAGTAGTTTTACCCGATTTTTTAGACACACAGAGTAGAATTGATGCTTTTCAACTCGCGCTACAATCTGCAAATTCTGACCGATTAATCAAAGCCCAAGAGCAAATAGAGTGGATGGTAAAACACCAAGACTTGCCGCAAAAATGGATACAATTACAACAACAAAAAGAGTTGCCAATCCGACTCATTCATGCCGATCCTAAAATTAGTAATGTACTTTTTGATGCAACCACACATCAGCCCAAAGCTATTATTGATTGGGATACTTTAATGCTTGGAACTATTTTATATGATTATGGTGATATGATTCGTTCGTATACCAATACAAAACTCGAAGATGATCCCAATCCAGAAGGGGTATTTAATGTGGCTATATATAAAGCTTTGACCGAAGGTTTTTTGTTTGAAACGCGTTCTTTATTAACGGATATTGAAAAGGAATTTATGTCATATGCACCACAAGTCATTGTCTATATTCAAGCCTTACGGTTCTTAACGGATTTTTTAAACGGTGATACCTATTACCATTGTAATTATCCAGAACAAAATCTAAATCGCACTAAAAATCAAATTAATTTATTACAGCAAATTTTAGATCTCTAGCTTTTGGGCGTTTCCTGTTTGCTTCGTACCTCGCAATGACAGGGTCGGGCTATCGGCTCTATCTTTTCATGGTGGACTTCGAGTGCCTCAGTCCACCATAAAAAGGATGCCGCCTTTATCCCTAACGCAATATAACTCTTTAAATTAGCCCTGCGCGTTTCAATAAGGCTTCTGGTTTTGGTTCTTGTCCTCTAAAACGTTTGTACAAAGTCATAGGATGTTCTGTACCACCTTTTGAAAGTACATTATCTTTGAATTTGGTAGCGACTTCTTTATTGAAAATCCCTTTTTCTTGGAAATAGGCAAACGCATCAGCATCCAAAACTTCGGCCCATTTGTAACTGTAATATCCTGAAGAATATCCGCCTTGAAAAATATGAGAGAAAGAAACGCTCATGCAGTTTTCGGTTATATCTGGATACAGACTCGTACCTTCAAAAGCTGCTTTTTCAAACGCTTTAACATCCGTAATTTCAGTTGGGTTATTGCTGTGGAAAGCCATGTCTAATAGTCCAAAACTCAATTGGCGCAACGTAGCCATGCCTTCTAAGAAACTCGCACTTTCTTTGATTTTTTCTACATATTCTTGCGGAATGATTTCGCTTGTTTCGTAGTGCTTGGCAAACAAAGCCAAAGCTTCAGGTTCGTAACACCAATTTTCCATCACTTGGGAAGGCAATTCTACAAAATCCCAAAATACGGAAGTACCTGATAAACTTGGATAGGTGGTATTGGCTAACATACCATGTAAGCCGTGCCCGAATTCATGAAATAGTGTAGTTACTTCGTTAAACGTTAAAAGTGACGGTTTAGTTGGAGTAGGAGGTGTAAAATTACACACATTTGAAATGTGTGGTCTTTCGTTTACCCCATTTTGAATGTATTGTGGCTTGTAGGATGTCATCCATGCTCCGTTACGTTTGCCTTTTCTTGGAAAAAAATCAGCATAAAAAATAGCCACTAATTCATTTTTCTCGTCGACTACTTCAAAAGTTTGCACATCAGCATGGTATTTGTCGATGTCAAAGATTTCTTTGAATGTCAATCCGAATAGTTTGTTAGCAATCGTAAACGCACCATTCAACACATTTTCTAATTTGAAATAGGGTTTTAATAGTTCGTCATCTAAATTGAATAATTTTTGTTTCAATTTTTCTGAATAATACGGACCGTCCCATTTTTCTAATTGGTCGATGCCATCTATTTCTTTGGCGAAAGCGGTTAATTGCGCAAATTCTTTTACGGCTGCAGGTTTCGCTTTGGCTAATAAATCATTTAAAAACATTGTAACTTGATTAGGGTTTTGTGCCATGCGCTCTTCTAAAACGAAGTGTGCGTGAGTTTCATATCCTAATAAATTAGCGCGTTCGTAACGCAATTTTGCGATTTGTAATGTAATTGCTTGATTGTCGAATTCGTTATTTTGAAAGGCTTTTTTCCCTGCAGCAATGGTAATCTCTTTTCGTAATTCACGATTGTCAGCATAGGTCACAAAAGGCAAATAACTTGGAAAATCCAAAGTAAAAATCCAGCCGTCCATTTCTTTCGATTTGGCTAAAGCATTTGCCATTTCGATAGCTCCTTCAGGTAAACCTTTTAAATCTGCTTCGTCTGTTATATGTAATTGGTAGTTGTTGGTTTCTGCCAATACATTTTCGCCAAAAGTTAATTTTAGTTTGGCTAATTCGGTATCAATTTCGCGTAAGCGTGATTTTTTATCTTCTGCGAGTAATGCTCCGTTGCGGGCAAAACTTTTGTATTTTTTGTCTAATAAAGTAGCTTGCTCAGGCGTTAAAGTCAATTCATTTTTTTGGTCGTAAATGGCTTTGACTCTTTGGAACAATTCTTCATTTAACGAAATGTCATTGCTAAAAGCGGTTAGTATAGGCGATACTTCTTGTGCGATTTTTTGCATTTCATCAGAAGTTTCAGCCGAATTCAAATTAAAGAAAATCGATGATAAACGATCTAAAGTTTGTCCTGAAAAATCCAGCGCTTCAATCGTATTTTCAAAAGAAGGCTTTTCGGGATTCGTTGTAATAGCATCAATTTCGCCACGAGCTGTTGTAATAGTAGTTTCAAAAGCAGCGTGGTAATCGCTCATTTTAATTTGAGAGAAAGGTGCTGTGTTGTATTTGGTAGTGTAAGTTGAGGTAAGTATTTTCATTATGGTTTCACAGAGTTTCGCAAAGTTTTTTCACAAAGTTTCATAGAGGATTTTGTGTAACTCGGTGTTGAACTTCGTGAGACTTTGTGCAATTATTTATTTTTTCAATCCTTCTGACGCTTTGATAACGGCTTCTTTTAAGGATTGTTTGTAAGCTATTATTCGGTTTAATACAGTTGTATCAGCACTTCCAATAATTTGAGCAGCCAAGATACCTGCGTTTTTAGCTCCGTTCAAAGCTACAGTCGCTACAGGAACTCCACCAGGCATTTGTAGAATTGATAAAACCGAATCCCACCCGTCAATCGAATTGCTTGATTTTACGGGAACTCCAATCACAGGAAGCGGACTCATAGAAGCCACCATTCCAGGTAAATGAGCTGCGCCACCTGCACCCGCAATGATTACCGAAATTCCTCTTTCGTGAGCATTTTTGCTAAAATCAAATAGTTTTTCAGGAGTTCTGTGTGCCGAAACAATATCTACTTCAGTTGCAATTCCAAATTCTTTTAAAATGTCGATGGCGTCTTGCATTACTGGCATATCCGAAATGCTTCCCATGATGATGGCTACTTTCATTTTTGATTGAGGTGTTTATGGTTTAGTTGTTTAAAGATATTGTTTTCATTTTCAAATTAACAAATTACTTTAATCGTATTTTTTACTTCTTCTGCAATTTTTCTAGCTTCGTTTACGTCTTCGTTTACGATGGTAACATGTCCCATTTTTCTGAAAGGGCGGGTTTGTTTTTTGCCGTAAATGTGTGGCGTAACGCCATTCCATCCTAATATTTTTTCGATATTCTCATAAATCACTTGTCCTGAATAACCTTCGGAACCCACCAAATTCACCATAATTCCGGCTACTTTACTATCGGTATTCCCTAAAGGTAAATCTAAAATGGCACGCAAATGATTTTCAAATTGAGAGGTATAGCTGGCTTCAATCGAATAATGACCTGAATTGTGCGGTCTTGGAGCGACTTCATTCACTAAAATTTCGTCGTTTTCCGTTTGAAACATTTCCACTGCCAATAGCCCTACATGATGGAATTGTTGGGAAACGTTCAATGCAATGGCTCTCGCTTTTTTGGCTACTTCCTCATCAATTCGAGCAGGACAAATTACATATTCCACTTGATTGGCTTCGGGATGAAATTCCATTTCTACCACTGGATAGGTTTTAATTTCGCCCGAAGGATTTCGGCATACAATTACCGCTAATTCATTTTTGAACGGAATCATTGCCTCAGCAATACATTCTACATTAGGTAATTCGTCTAAATCAGTTGCTTTTCGAACTACTTTCACACCGTTTCCATCGTAGCCAAATTTGGTGCATTTCCATACAAAAGGCATTTGGATTGCTGATTGCTGATTTTGAATTGCTAATTTAAGTTCTTGAAGATTTTCAAATCGTTGATAAGGGGCTGTTGGAATAGTATGTTGGGTATAGAAATCTTTTTGGATTCCTTTGTTTTGAATTAATTTCAAGGTTTTTGGCGAAGGATAAACAGGTAAACCTTCTTCTTCCAATTTTACTAGGGCGTCTAAGTTGACCAATTCTATTTCGAAAGTCAAAACGTCTACTTTTTTTCCGAAGTTGTATACCGTGTCAAAATCCATCAAGTCGCCTTGAAAGAATTGATCGCAGGCGATTTTACAAGGTGCTTCGTCACTTGGGTCTAAAACGTAGGTTTGAATATCAAATTTTCGGGTGTCAAACAGTAGCATTTTACCCAATTGACCACCGCCTAAAATTCCTAATTTAAAATCGGAAGAAAAATAATTCATTTGTTTTCTCTTTTACTTCAATTGCAGGGCTTTCATTGCCTAGCTGTGCAAAGATACTTAGTCCGTTGATAATTAACAATTGATAATGGATAATTCGTAGTCGTTAATGTACAAATTCCCTGTCTTTTATAGATTGTCCAATCCGAATTCAGTATATTTGCTCTTTATTTTTAAAATTAAATAATGATTCAACTTCACGATAAGCAATTTGTACCGTTTATTTCTGCTAAGGAAATTGATCTTGCTATTACTAAATTAGTTACTCAAATATCGGCTGATTATTCAGGCGAAACTCCTGTATTTATTGGGGTTTTGAATGGGGCTTTTATGGTAGTTTCAGATTTATTGAAACGCTATACTTCGCTTTGTGAAGTGAGTTTTATCAAAATGGCTTCTTACGAAGGTACTTCTTCTACCGAGGAGGTAAAGCAATTACTAGGCTTGAATCAAGATTTGACAGGCAGAACTGTAATTGTTATTGAAGATATTGTCGATACAGGCAATACTTTGGTAGCTTTGAAAGCCTTATTTGAGAGCGAAAATGTAAAAGAATTTAAAATTGCAACTTTGTTTTTCAAACCAGAAGCGTATAAAAAAGACCTGCCAATTGATTATGTAGGAATTCGAATTCCGAATAAATTTATTGTTGGTTACGGATTGGATTATGATGGTTTGGGTCGTAATTTGCCAGAAGTATATCAATTGAAAGAGTAATACAATACATATTTACAACATACAAAAATTATATTTAGAAGATGATTAACATTGTTTTATTTGGGAAACCAGGTGCAGGAAAAGGAACTCAAGCCGAATTTTTAAAAGGGAAATACAATTTGACCCACCTCTCTACAGGAGATATTTTTAGATTTAATATTAAGAATGAAACGGAATTAGGGAAATTAGCCAAAACCTTTATGGATAAAGGGGATTTAGTTCCTGATGAGGTAACCATTCAAATGTTGCAATCTGAAGTGGATAACAATCCTGATTCTGCTGGATTTTTATTTGACGGTTTTCCAAGAACATTGGCGCAAGCAGGTGCTTTGGATCGTTTTTTAGAATCAAAAGAACAACAAATTACAGCCACTGTAGCTTTGGAAGCAGACGATGAAATCTTGGTGCAACGTTTGTTAGAAAGAGGAAAAACTTCAGGAAGACCTGACGATCAAGATGAAGAAAAAATTAGAAATCGTTACCAAGAATACAACGAAAAAACAGCTCCTTTGATGGGGTATTACAAAGAGCAAGGGAAGTTTTATGCTGTTGACGGAATTGGTTCTATCGCAGAAATAACAGAACGTTTGAGCGAAGTAATCGATAATTTATAATATATCACAAAATGTTTGAAATATTTAGGTTAAAAGAAACCTTCGTTTGGTTATCTTTCAATCTGACTTTAAACTTTTAATAAATCACAATTGGAACTACTCATTATATTTTTCTTGATTCTATTGAATGGCGTTTTCTCAATGTCGGAAATCGCGTTGATTTCTTCACGAAAAAGTCGGTTAGAGACTGCTGCTAAAAAAGGAAATAAAAGCGCTAAAACAGCACTTGATTTGGCGAATTCACCAAATAAATTTCTTTCTACGGTTCAAATTGGAATTACACTTATTGGAATTTTAACCGGTATCTATAGTGGTGATAAAATCACTGAAGATGTTGAATATTTTGTAAGTGGATTCATAGCGATTGCACCCTATGCTCATTCAGTAGCAGTAGGTATCGTAGTTGTGGTTTTGACTTTTTTCTCTTTGGTTTTAGGGGAGTTATTACCCAAACGTATTGGGTTAAATCATCCTGAAGCTATTGCAAAAGCGATGGCTATGCCAATGAAAATAATATCTATTATCACGGCGCCGTTTATTTGGTTATTAACAACTTCCACCGAGTTTTTATTGAAAATTCTTCAAATCAAGCCTACTGCAGACGGAAAGGTAACCGAAGAAGAAATTAAGGCTATCATTAAAGAAGGTACTGAAGTAGGTGAGGTGCAAGAAATTGAGCAAGATATTGTGGAACGTGTTTTTCACATTGGGGATAGAAAAGTTAATTCGTTAATGACGCATCGTAGTTCTATGGTATATCTTTCTATGGATGATTCTTTGGATGAGATTAAATCTAAAGTGTTAGACGAATTGCATTCTGTTTATCCTGTTTGCGAAGAGAATTTAGATGAGGTAGTTGGCGTTGTGTTTTTGAAGGATTTGTTTGCCAATTTTGAGAAAGGCAACTTTGATTTACGTTCTATAGCTAGAGAGCCATCTTATTTTATTGAACATACATCGGCTTATAAAGCATTAGAAAATTTCAAAAAAACTAAAGTACATTATGCGTTTATTACGGATGAATATGGTGTTTTTCAAGGGATTATTACGTTGAATGATATTTTAGAGGCACTAGTAGGAGATGCAGCTGATTTTGATGATGATGAGTACAAGTTGATTGCTAATGAAGACGGTTCGTGGTTAGTTGACGGTCAGTATTCCCTACATGATTTCTTGACTTATTTTGACATGGATGAGTTGACAACTGATTATGAAGTGACTACTGTAAGTGGATTTATTATAACTGAATTGGGTGCCATCCCTAAAGAAGGCGATAAGTTGATTTGGAATAAGTTAGAGTTTGAAGCTCAAAAAATGGATGGTGTAAAGATTGATAAAGTATTAATCACAACTTTAATAGATTAATAAATAAGGAACAATGACAGAAGGTAACTTCGTAGATTACGTTAAAATATATGTTTCCTCTGGAAAAGGAGGAAAAGGTTCTACGCATTTGCATAGAGAAAAATTTATTGAAAAAGGAGGTCCAGATGGTGGAGACGGTGGCCGTGGTGGACATGTGTATTTGGTTGGAAATAAAGGACTTTGGACATTATTTCACTTGAAATTTGCTCGTCACGTCAAAGCTGGTCATGGTGGCGATGGAGGTGGAGATCGTAGTACTGGAGCAGATGGTGATGATAAATACATTGAAGTCCCTTTAGGAACAGTAGTTAAAGACAAAGAAACTGGAGAAGTTTTATTTGAAATTACCGAAGACGGTGAAAAGAGAATTTTAGCCCAAGGAGGTAAAGGAGGTTTAGGTAACTGGCATTTTAGAAGTTCTACAAATCAAACGCCACGCTATGCACAACCAGGTTTGTTGGGTGTAGAAATGGACGTTATTTTAGAATTAAAAGTCCTAGCGGATGTTGGTTTGGTTGGTTTTCCTAATGCAGGAAAATCTACTTTACTATCTGTCTTGACTTCGGCTAAGCCAAAAATTGCCGATTATCCTTTTACTACTTTAAAACCAAATCTTGGAATTGTAGCTTACAGAGATTTTCAATCGTTTGTGATTGCAGATATTCCTGGAATTATTGAAGGTGCAGCTGAAGGGAAAGGATTGGGGCATTATTTCTTAAGACATATCGAACGTAACTCTACCTTGTTATTTTTAGTACCTGTAGATACTCCAGATATTAAAGCAGAATATGATATTTTGGTCAACGAATTGACTAAATACAATCCTGAAATGCTAGATAAAGAACGTTTGTTAGTTATTTCAAAAATCGACATGTTGGATGATGAATTGAAAGCAGAATTGAAAATAGAATTAGATGTGGCATTTAAAGACATTCCGTATATGTTCATTTCTTCTGTTGCACAACAAGGATTGACCGAATTGAAGGATAAATTGTGGACGATGCTAAACGACTAAGTTTTATTTTATTTAAAATTCAAATCCGTTTCAATTGAAACGGATTTTTTATTAAAAACCTTTTCAATTTGAATGAAATAGAAGTATTAATTTCCTTATTTTTGAAATATGAATCGAGTGGTATTTCTTTTATTATTTATTCCAAGCATGCTTTGTGCTCAAGCTAATTTTGAGAAAGCAGAGCAGCTTATGGAGTCTGGAAAGACAGAGCAAGCTCGTTTGTTGTATGAGAATATTGCCAAAGAGAATCCAACTCATATAAAAGCAATTGAACGTTTGGGTGATATTGCCGGTCAAAATAAGTCATGGGATAAAGCACTTTTGTATTACAAAAAACTGAAGCAATTACAACCGGCAGAGGGTAATTATTATTACAAATACGGTGGTGCATTGGGAATGAAAGCGAAAGAAGTGAATAAATTCAAAGCGCTTGGAATGATTGATGAAATTAAATCCTCATTTGAGAAAGCTATCGTTTTGGATCCTAAACATAAAGAAGCGCGTTGGGCTTTGGTAATGCTATATTTAGAATTGCCCGGAATTATTGGAGGAAGCGAGTCAAAAGCAGTTGTTTATTCGAACGAGTTGATGCGTTTATCTCCTATAGATGGCTATCTATCAAAAGGGTATATTGAAGAGTATTTTGGTAGAAATAAAAAAGCGGAGTTGAATTACATCAAAGCATTTGAGTTAACCAATTCAAAATTGGCTTTTCAAAAACTATACAATTTGTATTTGTATAAAATGAAAAAAGCAGATAAGGCAAAACAATTAAAAGAACAATTTGAAAAATAGTTTAAAAGGTTAAGAGTTTATAGGTTATTTTTAACATATAAAAGAATACTTTTTTAAACTCATAAACTAAAAAGATGAGAACACATTTTATCGCTATTGGCGGAAGCGCTATGCACAATTTAGCATTGGCTTTGCATAACAAAGGGTATCAGGTAACAGGAAGTGATGATGCTATTTTTGAACCTTCAAAATCTCGATTAGAGAAGAAAGGTATTTTACCTGCTGAAATGGGTTGGTTTCCAGAAAAAATAACGAAAGATATTGAAGCCGTTATTTTGGGAATGCATGCCAAAGCGGATAATCCAGAGTTGTTGAAAGCGCAAGAATTAGGATTGAAAATTTATTCGTATCCCGAATTTTTATACGAACAATCTAAAAATAAAACCCGAGTAGTTATTGGAGGTTCTCACGGGAAAACTACCATTACTTCGATGATTTTGCATGTGATGCATTATCATAATATCGCAGTAGATTATATGGTGGGTGCCCAATTAGAGGGGTTTGATACCATGGTTCATCTAACTGAAGAAAATGACTTTATGGTTTTGGAGGGTGATGAATATTTGTCTTCCCCAATTGATAGACGTCCGAAATTCCATTTGTATCAACCGAATATCGCGTTGATTTCTGGAATTGCATGGGACCATATTAATGTGTTTCCAACCTATGAAAACTATGTAGAGCAATTTGAAATTTTCATTGGTAAAATCACAAATGGAGGAATTTTGGTATACAATGAAGACGATGCTGAGGTGAAACGTGTTTCGGAAGCGGCTTCAAATCCAATTCGTAAATTACCTTATAGTACTCCAGCTTATACTGTGAGCGATGGCGTAACACTTTTAGAAACCCCAGAAGGTCCGATGCCAATTGAAGTTTTTGGCGCACATAATTTGAATAATTTGGCTGGAGCCAAATGGATTTGCCAAAATATGGGTGTGGATGAAGCCGACTTTTATGAAGCGATTGCTAGTTTCAAAGGTGCGTCGAAACGACTAGAAAAAATTGCTGAAGGTAAAGGAAGAGTAGCCTACAAAGATTTTGCGCATTCTCCAAGTAAAGTAGCGGCTACTACCAAAGCCGTGAAGGAACAATATCCTAATCGTACTTTAGTAGCTTGTTTAGAATTACATACGTATAGCAGTTTGAATGCCGAATTTTTGAAGGAATACGAAGGCGCTTTGGAACATGCGGATGAAGCGGTAGTTTTTTATTCACCAGATGCAGTAAAAATCAAACAATTGGAAGAAGTAACCTATGAGCAAATTGCCCAAGCATTCAATCGTAAAGATTTGATTATTTATACCAATCCAGCAGAGTTTAAAAAATATTTATTCAACCGAGAATTAGATAATTCCGCTTTATTATTGATGAGTTCTGGAAATTACGGAGGTTTGAATTTTGATGAAGTAAAACAATTAATAGAATAAGAATAACACAAATTAATTGCACATGGAAAACGCCCCCTTTCCCATTAGTAGTTGGTCCGAAGATGATAAGCCTCGGGAAAAACTTATGCTTAAAGGCAAAAGCGCATTGAGCGATGCTGAACTGATTGCTATTTTAATTGGATCTGGAAGTCGGAACGAGTCAGCAGTTGATTTAAGTAAGCGAATATTAGCTAGTGTTGCCCATAATTTGAATGCTTTAGGAAAGCAGAGTTTGTCTCAATTAATGCAATTCAAAGGAATAGGAGAAGCTAAGGCGATTTCAATCATTGCAGCGCTGGAATTAGGAAGAAGACGCAGGGCAGAAGAAGCGGTTGAATTGACTAAAATCACTTCCAGTAAAGTGATTTTTGAATTGATGCAACCCATTATTGGAGAGTTGCCTCATGAAGAATTTTGGATTGTGTATTTGAATAATTCCAACAAGGTTATTTCAAAGACACAATTGAGTAAAGGCGGGATAACGGGAACAGTGGTAGATGTACGATTGGTATTTAAAATGGCACTCGAACAAGGAGCGACTTCATTGGTTTTGTGTCATAATCATCCCTCTGGTAGTTTGCTACCGAGTGAGGCAGATAAACTAATTACGCAGAAAATAAAAAAAGCAGGTGAGAGTTTGGAGATATTTATTCTAGACCATTTGATAGTTACCGAAACGAGTTATTTTAGTTTTGTTGACCAGGGAATTTTATAAAAATTGAAATGAAAAATAACAGGATACAACATATTTTCTTTGATTTAGATCATACCCTTTGGGATTTTGATAAGAATTCTGAAATGGCATTTGATACTATTTTTAAGCAACATCATCCTGAGATTGAAACCAGCCATTTTATCGAAAAATATGCGCCTATCAATCAAGCGTGTTGGAAATTATATCAATACGATAAAATTACCCATGAAGAGTTGCGTTATAAACGACTGAAAGATTCGTTTGATGCATTGGGTTACGTTACTTCAGATGAAGTAATTCATCAAATAGCAGATGATTATATCACTTTTTTGCCTGATAATAATCATTTGTTTGATGGAGCAATTGAGATTTTAGACTATCTTAGTTCACACTATCAGCTCCATATTATCACCAACGGTTTTGCTAATGTGCAATATAAAAAAATAGCCAATTCAAAGATTGATACGTATTTTAAAACTATAACCAATTCTGAGATGGCAGGGGTGAAGAAACCAAATCCTATTATTTTTCAGCATGCATTGGATTTAGCACAGGCTAAGAAAGAGCATAGTATCATGATTGGAGATTGTTTAGAAGCTGATGTTCAAGGCGCTTTAGATTTTGGAATAGAAGCGCTATTTTTCAACCCAAATAATGAAATTAGTCCAGAAGGGATTATTCAAATTAACCATTTGTTAGAACTTAAAAACCATTTATAATGAAAAAACTAGTATTAGCATTCGTATTATTGACTTCATTTTGTTTTGCTCAAAACAGTAACAATTACAAAGCGGTCATTGTTCCATTGAAATTTGATTTTATTCGTACTAATAATCAGTACCGACTTTGTACGATATCAAAGTCCAATTTGGTCAATGCAGGATTTACGGTGTTTTATGCGAATGAAATTCTTCCTAAGGAATACAATGACCGATGTGATCTTTTGTATTATGATATTGTGAAAGAAAACGCCTTTTTAGCCACTAAATTTCATATTGAGTTGAAAGATTGTAGTGGGAATTTAATTTACAAATCAGATAGTGGTTATACCAAAGAAAAAGATACCGAACTTGCCTATACTGATGCTTTAAACAAAGCTTTTGTATCTGTAAATAATTTACATTATAAATATGAAAAACTCAATGTTGCAACGCCTGTAGTAACACTGAAAGAGGATGTTGTTCCAGTTGTTGTAACACCAGTTACAACAGCTGTAATCCAAAAATCGGATTCAAATTTAGTGTATGCTCAAGCTACAGCCACTGGTTATCAGTTAGTAGACGCGAGTCCGAAAGTGGTCTATAAATTGTATACAACATCGAAATCAGATGTGTATATCGCCATTAAAGGAAATAGTCAAGGTGCTTTGATTCAAAAAGGGAATGAATGGTTTTTTGAGTGTTATGAAAATGAAAAGTTGGTTTCAGAAAAAGTAGCGGTGAAATTTTAGTAACCGTATTTGTCTTTCCACCTGTTTTTTAAAAACTCTCGAGTGCTGTTTTCTCTCGCATTATTTCCAGGCTCATAGATAGCAGTCCCTGTAATTGCTTCTGGTAAGAATTCTTGTTCGGCAAAATTATTAGCATAATCATGCGAATATTTATACTCTTCGCCATATCCTAATTCCTTCATTAATGGAGTAGGTGCATTACGCAAATGAATTGGAACGGAAAGATCGCCTGTTTGTTTAACGATTTGTTGCGCTTTGCCTATGGCTTGATAGGAAGCATTGCTTTTTGGAGAAGTAGCCAAATAAACGGCGCATTGGCTTAAAATAATTCGGCTTTCAGGGTAACCAATAGTAGCTACCGCTTGAAAAGTGTTATTGGCCATAATAAAGGCAGTTGGATTGGCATTGCCAATATCTTCACTAGAAAGAATGAGCATGCGTCTTGCAATGAATTTTACATCTTCTCCACCTTCTATCATTCGGGCTAACCAATAGACTGCTCCGTTAGGATCGCTTCCACGAATGGATTTAATAAAGGCCGAAACAATATCGTAATGTTGTTCGCCTGTCTTATCATACAAAACAGTATTTTGTTGTGCTAATTCGAGTACACGATCATTTGTTATTAAAATTTCATCCTCATTAGAGGCGTTTACGATGAGTTCAAAAAGATTTAATAGTTTGCGACCATCTCCGCCTGAAAGTCGCAACAACGCTTCTGTTTCGGCTAAATTTATTTTTTTACCTTGTAAAACAACATCCGTTTGCATCGCTCTGTGAAGTAAGGCTTCCAAGTCTTCTTTATTAAATGCATTTAAGGTGTAAACTTGACAACGTGATAAGAGGGCAGGTATCACTTCAAAACTAGGATTTTCAGTTGTTGCACCAATTAAAGTTATCCACCCTTTTTCTACAGCAGCTAACAGAGAATCTTGTTGGGATTTGCTAAAACGATGAATCTCATCAATAAATAAAATAGGATTTTTGGAAGTAAAGAGTCCGCCGCTTTGTTTGGCTTTTTCAATGACTTCGCGAATGTCCTTTACGCCAGAATTAATGGCGCTTAAAGTATAAAAAGGACGTTTGGATTCTTGTGAAATTATTTGAGCCAAGGTTGTCTTTCCTGTTCCAGGAGGCCCCCAAAAGATCAATGATGGTATAATTCCTTTTGCAATTTGTTGCGTTAGCGAACCATTAGGTCCCACAAGATGCTGTTGACTAATGTAGTCTTCCAGTTGTTGTGGACGAATGCGTTCTGCTAAAGGAGCTACCATTATTTGGTTGATTTGTTGATTCGGTTATTTGGATTACAAATTTGAAGATTTTATTGCTAACTTCTCTGTCTTACCGCTTCGTAAAGAAAGGCACCACAAGCTACTGATACATTTAGAGATCCAATAGTTCCGAACATCGGTAATTTAGCTTTTTCATCTACAATTTTTAATACCGATGGATTGATTCCTCGGTCTTCAGATCCCATGATGATGGCTACCGGTTCGTTCAATGCAATATCATAGATATTTTGCTCCGTTTTCTCCGTAGCGGCGACTGTTTTGATTCCAGAACCTTGGAGGTAAAAGATAGCATCTTTAATATGTTCCACCTTACATATAGGCACATTGAATACAGCTCCAGCAGAGGTTTTTACAGTGTCTCCATTTACAGGTGCAGATCCTGCTTTTTGTACGATGATGCCATTGACACCTGTACATTCGGCCGTTCTTATTATCGCACCAAAATTACGTGCATCAGAAATTTGATCTAGGATTAAAAACAGGGGTTGTTTACCAGATTCCATTGTAGATTCAACTAAATGTTCTAATTCCATAAATCCAATAGGAGAGATGCTTGCTACTGCTCCTTGATGGTTGTTAGGTGTTAAACGGTTTAATTTTTCTACTGGTACATAAGAAAAATTAATATTGGCACGTTTCATTACCTTCATTAAATCCTTCATCAGTTCGCCTGCAATTTCTTTTTGAATAAACACTTTGTCTACTGCAGTACCTGCTTGTATGGCCTCAATAATGGCACGTATTCCGAATATTATGTTTTCTTTTTCCATGGCGCAAAGATACAAAAAAAAACCACCAGCCAAAGGCTGATGGTTTCTTATCAATTATTTGAGAAAAATTAGAATTTATCCCAGAATATTTTAGTTGTTTGAGTATCACCTCCCATAGCAGTTTTAGCTGCATCATAGTTAGTTTTATTCAAAGTAGGCTCGTTCAAAGGATAAGTGTAACGAGTTGGTAAAGGTAAACCTGACACAGCAGCAGTGTTAAACGCTGGAGCATCATATTTTCTTTTAACAGACCATCCTTCAAATCCTCTATTGTACATAGCCAACCAAAATTGGAAACCAATTTTTTGTCTCCATGTTCCAGTAGCAGTAGCATAAGCTACATCTGTTCTTGCAAGGTATGTTGCAATGTCTGCAGAGGCAACACCCCAGTCAGTCATGTTAGCAGTAATTCCGTTAGTGTAGTGCGTTGCAGCAGTACCTCCAACTGAATAACCTCTTTCAACAGCTTCAGCCAATAAGAACTCAACTTCTGAATAGTCTAATAAAACTCCTCTAAAAGTTGGTTGGTGCATTAATGTACCAATATGAGTGTAACTAGCAAATGAGTTGTTTTCTCCGTAAGGACCACCAGTATATACTCCAGCTCCTAAATTGTTGTCAAAATAGAATGGTCTACGTGGATCACTTTTTGCGTTCATGAAATCTACAACTGTGTTAGCTGCAACAAAATCACTTCTTCCAGATTGAACTAAATCAACCCAAAGTGGATTTGTATTTGGAGTAGATCCTAAGTAATTTAAAATTACATTGTCGCTATTTGATGTTAATACACCAGCAGTTACAGCTTCTTGAGCAGCAGTTTGAGCAGCAGTATTATTAGCATCTGCCATTCTCATAG
>CAYWFQ010000036.1:0-19000 GCA_964457505.1 uncultured Flavobacterium sp. | reverse complement strand
AAGTATTGGGTAAAATCCTATTGAACGAATATATGGTTCCTTTCGAATTTGCGTCTATCTTGCTTTTAGTAGCAATGATTGGTACAGTTCTATTGTCTAAGAAAGAAAAACTAGAGAAATAAAATGAATAATATTTTAAATCAAATTGGTATAGAAAACTATATCTTCCTGAGTGTTATCCTTTTTTGTATTGGAATATTCGGAGTTTTATACAGACGTAATGCCATTATCGTTTTTATGTCCATCGAAATTATGTTGAATGCCGTAAACTTATTGTTTGTTGCTTTTTCAACCTATCACCAAGATGCCCAAGGACAGGTTTTCGTGTTTTTCTCGATGGCTGTTGCTGCTGCAGAGGTTGCCGTTGGATTAGCCATTTTAGTATCGATATTTAAAAATTCAGGTTCGATTAGTATCGATGCCCTAAAAAACTTAAAAGGATAAATGGAAATGAATACCAATATAGCTTTACTATTAGTCCTTGCTCCTTTTGCAGGATTTTTAATCAATATTTTCTTTGGGAAAAATTTAGGAAAAACCGTTTCTGGAATCATCGGAACGGGTTCTGTAGTAATTTCTTTTGCTACTGCTATTTATTTCTTTAGCGCTTTAGCTGCTGAACCAAAAGGATTCACAATTTCGCTTTTTGATTGGATTCAAATAAGCAATTTCAAAGTTGACTTTGGGTTTTTATTAGACCAATTGTCTGTTTTATGGTTACTTTTCGTAACTGGAATTGGTTCGCTAATCCACTTGTACTCGATTAGCTACATGCACGACGATGAGAACATGCACAAATTCTTTGCTTACCTCAACTTATTCGTTTTCTTCATGATTACGTTAGTAGTAGGAAGCAACTTGTTAGTTTTGTTCATTGGTTGGGAAGGTGTTGGATTATGTTCGTACCTATTAATTGGATTTTGGCACAAAAACCAAGATTACAACGATGCGGCTAAAAAAGCCTTCATTATGAATAGAATTGGAGATTTAGGATTGTTAATCGGAATCTTCATCTTGGGGCATTTGTTTTCTACTTTAGATTATGCAACTTTAAAAACGGCAATTGCTGGCGCAACCAACCTTGATTTATATTGGTTATCTGCTGCTGCTTTGTGTTTGTTTATTGGTGCCACCGGAAAATCAGCTCAAATTCCATTATACACTTGGTTACCTGATGCGATGGCAGGACCTACACCGGTTTCAGCATTGATACACGCAGCGACTATGGTAACAGCAGGTATTTTTATGATTACGCGTTTGAATTTTATTTTTGATTTAACACCAGACGTTCAAAGTAGTATTGCTGTAATTGGAGCTATAACTGCCTTGGTAGCTGCTACCATTGGATTGGTACAAAATGATATTAAAAAGGTCTTGGCCTACTCTACTGTTTCGCAATTAGGATTAATGTTTTTAGCATTAGGATTAGGTGCATACGAAGTAGCTGTTTTCCACGTAATCACGCACGCGTTTTTCAAAGCGTGTTTGTTCTTGGGTTCAGGTTCAGTTATTCACGCTTTGCATGGCGAACAAGACATGCGCAAGATGGGCGGATTGAAAAAAGTGATGCCAATTACTTTCATCACGATGTTAGTTTCTTCATTAGCGATTTCAGGAGTTCCTTTATTTTCTGGATTCTTCTCTAAAGATGAAATCTTGTTAACGGCTTTTCATCACAATATTCCGTTATGGGTAGTTGCTTCGGTAGCTTCAATCATGACCGCTTTCTATATGTTCCGTTTGATGTTCTTAACTTTCTTTAATGAATTTAGAGGAATCGAAGAACAAAAACACCACTTACACGAAAGCCCTGCTTTAATAACTTTCCCTTTAATTGTTTTGGCTATTTTAGCTAGTATTGGAGGATTAATTAGCTTACCTGGTAATTCTTGGTTGAATCACTATTTGATTCCAATTGTACCAAAATTAGCTTCACAAGAACACCATTTAGGGACAACTGAATACCTATTGATGGCTGTAGCTGTAGTTGGAGGATTAGTAGGAATTGGATTGGCTTACACCAAATACAACAAACAAAATACGGTTCCTGGAGACGATACAAGCATCACAGGATTTGCTAAAGTATTGTATAACAAATACTACTTAGACGAAATTTACGATTTCTTGTTCGTTAAATCGATTAACGGATTATCAAAAATCTTCAGAGACCAAGTAGAAACTGCTTTGTCCGCTGTAGTCTTTGGATTCGGAAAAGTAACCAATGAAATTAGTCTTCAAGGGAAAAAAGTACAAAATGGAAGTGTGGGATTATATCTTTTTGCTTTTGTTTTAGGTCTTTGTGCCATTATTTCCTTTTTATTTTTAGCTCAATAATATATTACTATGAACGTATCTTTTATATTACTTATTCTTTTAATTGGTGCATTGGCAACCTATACTGTAGGTGACAAATTTGCATCAAAAGTAGCGTTGCTTGTTGGACTTGTTTCCTTGGGCGCTTCTATCGTTGTATTGAACCAGTATAATTTGGGCGAAAATATTGGATTCATCTCACAATGGATTGCAAAACCGAATATCTCTTTTGCATTACAAGCAGATGGATTGGCTTTGGCGATGTTGTTATTAACTACCGCTTTGACGCCAATTATTATCTTTTCTACTTTTGGTAACGAACCAAAAAATGCGAAAACATTCTATGCTTTGATTTTATTCATGGCGTTTGCTATGGCGGGAACTTTCTTAGCGGCAGACGGATTACTGTATTACATCTTCTGGGAATTATCATTATTGCCAATTTATTTTATTGCTCTAGTTTGGGGTAATGGCGATGCCGAAGAACGTAAAAAAGCAGTAGTGAAATTTTTCATCTACACTTTAGCAGGTTCGTTGTTTATGTTGGTTGGCTTTGCCTATTTGTACCAAAAAGCAGGAAGCTTATTGATTGAAGATTTATACCAATTGAACTTAAGCGGAATGGAACAAGTTTGGTTATTTGTTGGGTTTTTCTTGGCTTATGCTATCAAAATCCCAATTATTCCTTTCCATACTTGGCAAGCGAATGTGTACCAAAAAGCACCAACTGTTGGAACAATGCTTTTATCCGGTATTATGCTAAAAATGGGATTGTATAGTGTCATTCGTTGGCAATTACCAATCGTTCCGTTAGCAGCCAAAGGTCATGTAACTATCATGTTAATCTTAGGTATTGCGGGAGTAATTTACGGATCCATTGTGGCGCTGAGACAAAAAGATTTGAAAAAATTATTAGCTTATTCTTCCTTAGCACACGTTGGATTGATTGCTGCAGGTGCTTACACTTTAACCGCTGATGGTATTAGTGGTGCAGTATTACAAATGATTGCGCACGGATTTGTTGTAGTAGGTTTGTTCTTTATTGCTGAAATCATTTTTAGAAGATACGAAACAAGAGTCATCGCTGATATGGGTGGTATTCGTTCACAAGCGCCGAAATTTGCTTCGCTATTTTTAATCTTGGTACTTGCTTCAGTAGCATTGCCAACCACTTTTAACTTCGTTGGAGAATTTACCGTATTATACAGTTTATCACAAGTGAATATTTGGTATGCAGTATTTGGTGGTACCACCATCATTTTAGGTGCTTACTACATGCTAAAAATGTTTCAATCAGTTATGTTAGGCGAAACCAATGCAAAACCATTTGCTGATGTTACGGCTAATGAAGGAATTGTTTTGATAGTCATTATTGCAGTATTGTTCTTTTTTGGATTGTATCCAAAACCAATCGTAGAATTGATTGCACCAAGCATCGAAGGAATTTTAAACCAAATTAATAGAATCAAATAAGTCCACCACAAAATGAATACATTAATAGCTATAATAGGATTAGGTGTTTTATGCCTTTTATTTGAAATTTTTAATTTAAGAAAAGCCATTGTGCCTATCACCATTATTGGATTATTGGCCGTATTAGGATTGAATATCTCTGAATTTGGTTCTACTCAAAGTTACTATGGTAATATGATTGTAGTGAGTAAATTCTCAACTGCTTTCTCATCTTTATTCATAGTCTTGACTATTTTCTTAGTGGCATTGGGACATAATTTTTATGAAAATCATCAAAGCAAAATCTCCGATTACATTGCCATCAAAGTGTTTTTGTTATCAGGAGCGGTAGCGATGGTTTCTTTTGGCAACTTAGCCATGTTTTTCTTAGGCATCGAAGTATTGTCTATTTCTTTGTATGTTTTAGCAGCCAGCGACCGTTTACTTTTAAAAAGTAACGAAGCCGGTATGAAGTATTTCTTAATGGGTTCTTTTGCCTCAGGAATTTTACTATTCGGAATTTGTTTGGTTTATGGAGCAATGGGAAGTTTTGATGTAACTGAAATTAGCGAATTATCACAATCAGCAGAATTGCCAATTTGGTTTCCAATTGGAATTGCTTTGTTGACTGTCGGGATGTTTTTCAAAATTGCAGCCGTACCTTTTCACTTTTGGGCGCCAGATGTGTATGAAGGTTCGCCAGCTTTAACAACGGCTTTAATGAGTACGTTAGCGAAAGTAGTAGCTATGGCTACTTTATATAAACTATTATCTGTAATGAACGCTGATATCTCAGAAGCTTATAAAATGGTGATTGTTGCGGTTTCTATGGCGTCTATGACTATAGGAAACATCATGGCATTGAAACAAACCAATGTAAAACGTATGTTGGCTTTTTCAGGAATCTCACATGCTGGTTTTATGTTGATGACTTTATTGAGCTTAACGACTTCGGCGAGTAGTTTATTGTATTACACTACAGCGTATGCTTTATCTGGAATTGCTGCTTTTAGCGTGATTTTATACGTTTGCAAAAACCATCACAACGAAGACATTACGAACTTCCACGGATTAGGAAAGACACACCCCTTTTTAGCGGCTGTTTTAACTGCTTCTTTACTTTCTATGGCAGGCATCCCAATTTTCGCGGGATTCTTTGCTAAATTAGTGTTGTTCACTCAGACTATCGAAAATGGCTTTATCGCTTTAGTGATTGTTGCAGTAATCAATTCGATCATTAGTGTGGGGTATTATTTCAAATTAATCTTAGCCATGTACACTAAAGAATCAAATGAAGAACGCACAGGAAAACCTTTCTTGATTTATGCTGTTGCTTTTACCGCAATCGCTTTGAATATTATCATTGGTTTGTTCCCTTCATTAGTATTGGACTTATTGGGATAAATTATTTAACCATTATAATGAACAACCCGTCAAGAGTAATTTTGACGGTTTTTTTTTAATATTGTTTTTTTGCCACGAAGACGCTAAGGCACGAAGTTATTGCTATGAGAAACTAAGAGGAAACCTAACTACCGATTCGAAGATTAATTGAAATTTGAAGTTAGTTTCTAAAGTTAACATTTCGATTGATTGACAGACAAATTGCTTTAATGAAAATACATGAAACTATATTTTCTTTTGATTTTGTATAAAAAACAAACAATTTATTGTTACTTTTCCTACTTGCAATTTTTATCCCCAAAAAATGAAACCAAAACAGATACTATTTTTAGTTATTGCTACACTATTTTCGTTTGCTAGTTATTCACAAACTTGGAACTTCAATGATCGTGTTTTGCTGTTTATGGAAGCAAAGTCACAAAAACCAATTGTATTTGTAAACGACTCCCTTTTCTATAAAAACGGGAAACGATTTCAATTAAAAACAACCGAATTCCCAGGAAAAATAAGTGAATATCTTGCCTTTTCCATAGCTAAAAAAACGTATTTGGTTCACTCAGGTTGCGGACCCGTTTTAGAATTTAGAAATGATTCTTTAGTGAGAATAGATAATTCGTATCTACACAATAGTCAGTTTGGAACTATCCCTTTTGTTTACAACAACCAGATTCATTATTTTGGTGGGTACGGGCTTTTTACCTATAAAAATATCATTACTCGTTTTGACTTTAAAAGCGGCGAATGGAATCAAGAGCAAACCTATGGAGAAGAATTTCCTGAACCTAGATGTTGTGAAGTGTTTAGTTTTAGAAAAAAGAACAGCTTGTATTTATTTGGCGGAATCGCCAATGACCCAAAAGCTATAAGAGAGGTTCATGATGTAAAACCGATATTTTGGGAATTGGATTTAGCTACAATGACTTGGAAAAATATCGGCACTTACAACGCAAAACTGATAACCTCTAATTACAATTCCATCCAAATTAAAGAGAAATTATATCTATTTGGTGAAATTCTGCTAGAAGTAGATTTTGAACAAAATAGTGTAAAAAAATACGACTATACCAATCATATAGTTCCAAAATGGATGTTGGCAAAAAATGACACCATTTATGGTATCTTTGAAAACAATAAGCGAAAAATTTATTTTTCAAAAAAGACAATTGAAGATATAAAAGGTAAATATTTAGGTAGCGAACCCTTTATCACATCATATGAAGGAATGATTGATAAAAAATATATTCTATGGGGCGTATTCTTTCTTGGCCTATGCATTATAATTAGTATTTACGCTAAAAAAAGATTCCAGAGAAATTTTGATATTGCCATTATATACAATTCCAAAACAAACGAATTTGAATTCAAACAAAAGAAAATAACTTCATTTGAAGATAATGAAAAAAAAGTCCTTTACTTTTTGTTAGACCATCCAAATGAATTTGTTTCGTTGAATCAACTAAACGAACTCTTTGAAAATTCTAAACAAACTGAATCGGTAACGGCTATAATTAAAAGACGAGAATTAACGGTTAATAGCTTGATTGCAAAAGTGGCATTAATAACTGAAATTCCAGAAACCAATTTAGTATTAGAACGCAAAAATGCAGAAGACAAACGCTTAAAAGATGTGCTATTATTGCCTAATTTAATTAAACAAATCTAAGCACACCCAACCGTGTTTTTAATTAAATCCCTACCAAAACTTCACATACAATGCAAAAATAGTTAAGACTAATAAAACAATTAAGATAGTCGTTTGTGGTTTCATTTTGAACATGGTTTTGTCTAGTTCAAACGCTTTTTTATTTATTTTAGGTCCAGCCAAACTCACTCCAATCATTAAAAGCATGGTAAAAATAAAAGATAAGCCCATACAAATCAAAAATGGAATTTCGTAACTGCCTTTACCGTTAGGGTAAGCCGTGTATAACCAAGTATCGTTTCCAAACCAAGCCGGTGCCAACTCATTAAACACCACAGATAATCCGAATCCAGCCAGTACTCCTACTACTGCTGCTGCTCCTGTAGTACGTTTCCAGAACATTCCTAAAATAAACATAGCAAACACACCCGGGCTAATAAAACCCGTATATTTTTGAATATAGGTAAATCCACCTACTCCACCAATCCCTAAAGTATCATTCCAAGTAAAAAGTACCGCTAAAAACATCGCAGCAAAAACGGCATATTTTCCAACATTCACTTGACTGGAATCCGAAGCTGTTTTTTGAATGTATTTTTTATGTATGTCTAAGGTATAAATGGTAGAAATACTATTGACTTTTCCTGCTAAAGAAGCTACAATCGCTGCAGTTAATGCCGCTACTGAAAGTCCTTTTAACCCTGTAGGTAAGAAGGTCAATATTGCTGAATAGGCCCCGTCTTTTCCTCCTACTAATTGTGGTAAATGACCACTTTCGTGTAAAACATAAGCAGCTATTCCAGGCAAAATCACTATTAAAGGCATGAACAACTTAATAAATCCGGCAAATAGAATTCCAGAACGAGCGGTATCTAAATCGGCACCCAAAGCGCGCTGGGTAATGTATTGGTTACATCCCCAATAGTTTAGATTAATGATCCAAATTCCTGCCAAATACGCCATTAATCCAGGAATAGTTAAATACTTATTGATCTCTTCTTGTGAGGAAGTGGCTGTTGGCTCAGGCATAATCATTTTAAAATGCTCAGGCGCTTGTTCCATCAAAACTTGAAAACCGGCAATAGCATCTTGTCCAAAACCAAAATAATGACTCACCGTAGTTAATGCAATATACGAAGTCACTAAACCACCAATAATTAAAACTGCTACCTGAATCACATCGGTATAGGCCACCACTTTCATGCCGCCAAGCGAAATTAACAAAGCAAAAAATGCCAAGCCAATCATAATTACATGTAGGTATTGACCGCCCGCCAAACCGTTAATGGCAACTGCACCTAAATATAAAATGGAAGTCAGGTTCACAAAAACATACAAAAACAACCAAAACACCGCCATAATCAAAGCAGTCGATTCATTGTATCGCGTCTTTAAAAACTGTGGCATGGTATAAATCTTGTTTTTCAAATAGACTGGTATGAACCAAATAGCAACAATAAGCAACGTAATGGCTGCAATCCATTCGTAAGCCGCTACTGCAATACCTAAAAAGAAGCCTTCTCCACTCATGCCGATGAATTGTTCGGCAGAAATATTTGAAGCAATTAAAGAAGCGCCAATAGCCCACCAGGTGAGTTTACCTTCAGCTAAAAAGTATGCTTTCGCGTCATTTTCATTTTTTTCGCGTTTACGGTAAATGGTGTATCCATAAATTGAAACTACTAAAAAGTAGATAATAAATACAATATAATCGGTTAATTCAAGGCTGTTTTGGTTCATAATAGTTATTGGTTAAATAGCGGAAATAAATATAGTGGTTTTTGGTTTAAAGTTCGTTAGATTGTATTCTTTTTAGTTCGGAAATCCAATATTGTATATTGGAAATCATCTCAACTTATAATGCACATTGGATTGTTCCCTCAGCATCGCGGCGCTTTTTTCTGGTGTTATATCACGTTGCGACTCGCCCATCATTTCATAACCCACCATAAATTTCTTTACGGTAGCCGAACGCAATAAAGGTGGATAAAAGTGCATATGAAAATGCCATTCTGGATGTTCCTCTCCATCGGTTGGTGCTTGATGAATACCCGAGGAATAAGGAAATGAGGTTTCGAATAAATTGTCGTATTTCGTTGTCAGCTGTTTTAAAATTAGAGCAAAATGACTGACTTCTTCTGAAGTGAAATCGGTAATTTTAGTGACCGCACGCTTACTTACAATCATCGTTTCAAACGGCCAAATTGCCCAAAACGGGACCAAAGCCACAAAGTGATCATTTTCCATCACAATGCGTTCCACTTTTTGTAATTCTTCCTGAATATAATCTTGCAAAAGAGTGCGTTGGTGTTCATCAAAATACGCTTTTAGATTCGTCTGAGTTTTCTCAACTTGTGTTGGCAAAGACGATTGTGCCCAAATTTGTCCGTGAGGGTGTGGGTTACTACAGCCCATCACACTTCCTTTGTTTTCAAAAATTTGAACGTAATTGATGTAGTCTATCTTTCCTAAATTGGTGTATTCTGTTTGCCAAGTTTCGATGGTATTTTCTATCGCCTCCAACGACATTTCTGGTAAGGTTTCATTATGATTGGGCGAAAAGCAAACTACTCTCGAAATGCCTCTTTCGGGTTGTGCTTTAAAAAACGTAGCTTCCTGATTGGCTTCAAAAACAATTTCATCTTGTTTTAAAGCAGCAAAATCGTTGTCAAAAACAAAAGCTTCTTGGTAATCAGGATTATGCATTCCATTGGCACGTACATTCCCTGGACATAAATAACAACTTGGATCGTATTGTGGTAATGTAGCGGTAGGCAATTTTTCATTTTGGCCTTGCCAAGGTCTTTTAGAACGATGAGGGGATACTAAAACCCATTCGTTAATTAATGGATTATACCTTCTATGCGGATCTTCGTTGATGTCAAATGGTTTCATAAATTAGGCCGTATAGATTGAGGTTCCGTTAGCAATAGTTACCTCGTAGGTTTTTAATTCGATGCCAAAAGTTTCTTGATACAATTGCGCCAATTTCGCTTTAATAACTTCTTCTTGTCCTTTTTTAATTAGGTTGATGGTACAACCTCCAAAACCGCCACCCATCAAACGCGAACCTACCACAGCGGGTTCTTTTTTTAACGTTTCTACAATCATATCCAATTCGGCACAACTCACTTCATATTCTTTGGAAAGTCCTTCATGCGTTTCAAATAACAACTGACCCAAAGTTACAATGTCACCTCTATCTAGTGCCTCACAAGCTAATGCAACTCGTTTAATTTCTTTAATAGCATAGTGACTTCGTTTGAAAACAGTCTCCGTCATTTGATTTTTTATACTTAAAATTTGTTCTACTGTTGCCTCTCTAAAGCTAGTTACTTCTGGAAAATTCGCAGTCAAAATAGCCAATCCTTTTTCGCATTCTTGTCGACGCTGATTGTAAGCTGAACTGAAAAGCGAATGTTTGACATTGCTATCAAAAAGCACCAAGGAATAATCACTAAAATCGGCATTGTGGTATTCGTATTCTAATGTACGGCAATCGATTTTAATCACTTGATTGGCTTTGCCCATCACACTGGAAAACTGATCCATGATACCACAGTTAATTCCTACCCAATGTTCGGCACTTTGCCCCATTAAAGCAATATCAACCGGTTTGATATTGAGATGAAATAATTCGTTCAGGCCAAATAAAAATCCACATTCTAATGCTGCCGAAGACGACAAACCAGAACCGACAGGAATAGTGCTACTGAATACACAATTGAAGTTACCTATAACCAATCCTTTATTTTGTAATTGGTGTATTACTCCTCTTAAGTAATTGGTCCAAATAGTATCTGAAAGTGTTGAGTTGGCTGTAACGTCAATTGAAACACTTTCGCCCAAATCAATCGCAACAATTGTTGAGGTTGGCGCATTGGTTTTCTCAAAGGCAAAACAAATCATTTTATCAATGGCAGCGGGCAATACATAGCCATCATTGTAATCAATATGTTCACCAATGATATTAATTCGCCCAGGAGATAGTACTGTTTTTTGTGGTGTGTTTTCAAAAGTCTTTTCGAAAAAAGCCTTTGTAGCTTGTATTAATTGAGTATTCATCTTAGGGTGTTAGGGTAAGTGTATTTGTTGTTGCCAATTTTATCGTAATAAATTATATATTCAATAGGTATAATTTAATATCATATATTACTTAAAAGCGTCTAATGCTGGAGAGGGTTTACCATCCGATTGCCAAGCGCTTAACGAATAGCCGCTCCAGCTTTTCTCTCCTTGTGGCTCCCAATACATTACTCCTAACCCTCTGTTATTAGGTATATTTTTTACCGCTTGAATGGTGGCGCGTAACATGTCAAAGGTATTTTGCACTTTGTCATACTCGCCTCCCACTTCTACTACCATCACATCTTTGTTGTAGCGCATTACCATATCGTTCAAATTAGCGGCTAAATCGCCAATTGTTTCTTTATAATCTTTCTTAATCCAATACGGGTAATATGACAGTCCAATTATATCGTATTTGACATTTTGAGCAGTCGCGGCATCAAAAAACCATCTGAATTTCGCACCATTGTTTCCTTCATCTACATGAACTACCACTTTAATTTTAGAATCGACAGCTTTGACTGCATCGTAACCACTATTTAAGAATTGCGCCAACTGACTCCAATTATTGGTACTGCCCTCAGGCCATAACATTCCTCCAGGAATCTCATTTCCCACCTGAACCCATTCGGGTGTAACCCCTGCTTGTTTCAAAGCTGAAATGACATCAAAGGTATGGTTGTAAACGTCTTGTTTTAATTGGGCAACCGAATGATTGGCCCAAGCCAAAGGTTTATTTTGCTTCGATGGATCTGCCCATGAATCACTATAATGAAAATTAATCATAATGCGCATTCCTAATTTTTGAGCACGAACCGCCAAAGCAACTGTTTCCTCTTTGCTACAATGCCCATCAATTTTGTGATTAGAAGGATTTACCCAAACGCGCAAACGGACTGTATTAATTCCTCGGTCTTTTAGCAACTGTAAACCCTCTTTTGGCGTACCGTCTTGATCCAAAAATCGATACCCAGTAGCTTCCATTTGGGGCAACCAACCTATATCGGCGCCTTTTACAAAAGATGTTGGTTCAGAAATTATGGGTTCTACAGGTTTTGGAGTAACTTCTGTTTGAGAACTACACGAAAAACAAGCTAGTAGCATTACTATAGAAAAAGAAATAAGTAAATTTTTTTTCATCTTAAAAGGATTGAAATTGATAAATAGTTTTGTGAAAATAAATGTCGCCGGGCGAAAGTATAGTTGAAGGAAAATGATCATGATTGGGTGCATCTGGAAAGTTTTGAGTTTCAAAACAAATGCCACTTTGGGAATGGTAATCGACACCATCTTTGCCTTTAATTTGATTAAAACAATTTCCTCCTACATAAACATGTAAGCCAGGTTGATTAGTGAATACTGACATTTTCAGTTTGTTTTTAGGGCTAAAAAGAGTTGCAACTAAAGTCTCATTGGTATCCAAAACAAAAGTGCTATCGATTGTTGTTGGACATAATTTTGGAACAGTAAAATCGAAATCTGTTTTGACTACCTGCAATACATCCCCTGTAGGGATCATTTCATTTGTAGCTAAAATTTCAGCTGAATTAATATGAAGTTCCTGGCCTAAAACATTCCCTTTTTGCCCGTCTAAATTAAAATAACTATGATGCGTTAAATTGACTATTGTTTCTGAATCAGTAATAGCTTTGTATTCAATTTCCAATTCATTTTCATCGGTGAGAGTATAGGTAATTATTACTTTCAATTCACCCGGATAATTTTCCTCATCGTTTGGACTAACGTAACTAAAACTAATCGAAGTATTGATTCCGTTTGTAAGTTGTTCAAATTGCCATACTTTTTGGCTGAAACCTTCATTTCCTCCATGCAAAGCATTTCCGTTATTGTTTTGATTGAGTACAATTGTTTTACCATTGAGGTCAAATTTTCCTTTGGCAATTCGTCCAGCATAACGTCCCACCGTTGCGCCAAAATAAGGAGCGCTTGGTAATGAATAGGATTCTATATAATCTTCCAAAGTATCAAAACCCAAGACCACATCAATAACAGCTCTACTTTTCAAGGTTTTTGTAAGCGAAATTACAGTTGCACCGTAATTCATTACCTTCATTGTCATTCCTTTGGAATTCGAAATTTCGTACACATAAACTTCCATCCCATTGGGAAGTACCCCAAATAATTGAGTACTTGACTTTGAAGTTGAATGTGTTTTCATAACCATTATTTAGCGGTAGGAATTATCAAAAATAACAACTATTTGTATACATCCGTACCAATCCCTATCGGTTTTTTACTATTTAACAATAAAATGACACAACTAAATTTCCATAAAAACCAAAAATGTCATTCCAAGCGATCGAGATTTAATAACAGTTATTGAGAGGTAAAAAGACAAAGCCTACAATTAGGGCTTGAGTAGGGTAATATTTCACACCCAAACCCCACTTAAAATATGTATCGCCAATGGCATAATTACCATCTCAACCGATTTTGAATTCATGAGCAAAACACGTATTGAGATGATTCTAAAAAATAATAAATCAAAAATTGAAAACTCGAGGCAATTGTATTTAAGAAATTCATTATAAATAGTAAATATTTCAACTAAAGTAGCAGAATTGAAATACAATTTGTTGTAAATTTGAATCCTTTACATATTCCCACATAAAATACTACGATCTAATCATGGACAACAAAAAACCGGACAATATTGTATATTCTGAAGAACAAGGATACAACGCCAGTCTACTTCCTTATGCTACGAATGTGGGTGCGCCTGTAATTAAATCAGACGATCTTGTTGCCTGGAAAACTCGTGGTATTCATAATGTCAACAAAGCATTTGAAAATAAATTTGCTGAGTTGAAAATGGAGTATCAAAAATTAATGGAGGAATACCAATGGAACGAATTAGTATACAATGCTAAGTTCTCCTTTGAACCCGTAATTGGGGAAACCTACCATATGTATTTAGGTGATGATGGTGTAGAATTCTTATCTCTTATTGGTCCAAACGAATGGAACAAAGAGTTTATCGGTTCGTTTAAACTTAATAGTGATAAAAAATGGATTGTGGTTGAAACTAAAAATAGTGACCTGTTTTAATGGGTTAGCCACCATTTTCTAAATTTCATTTTTTTATCATAATCGGCTGCTTGTTTTTCAATATTAAAGTAACGATGCCCTCTTGGATCATTCCCAACTCCAGCCAAATACGCCCAATTTCCCCAATTACTACACACATCATAATCGATTAATTGTTGCTCAAAATAAGCAGCGCCAATACGCCAATCCATATTCAATTCGTTGCAAAAATAACTGGCAACGTTTTGTCTGCCTCGATTACTCATAAAACCAGTTAGTTGCAATTCCATCATATTCGCATTGATAAAATCCGATGGAGTTTCACCATTAATCCATTGCGAAAGTAGTTTTTCATTCAAGGATTTCGAATTTACTTTCTCTGTTTTTATGCCTTCGTATAAGAAAAATTTGGTTTGGTATTTCTTAAACATAAATCGAAAAAAATCTCGCCAAAGCAATTCGAAAACCAACCAATACGTTGAGTCATTCGCACCAAATTGCTTTTCGTATTTTTTAATTCCAGCATAAATGAATCGAGGCGAAATACATCCTAAAGCCAACCATGGCGAAAATTTTGACGAATAATCGGCGCCTACCATTCCGTTGCGGGTTTCTTTATAAGTTGACAAACATTTTGTGTCGTAAAAGTAATGCTGCAATCGTTGTATCGCTTCCGTTTCGCCACCTTTAAATTGTAAAACTGCACGAGAATCGATCATAGTTTTTGTCAAACCTAATGCTTCTAATGTAGGTAATTCCAAAGGAGGAATTTCAGGCGAATTGATTTTCGTTGGCGCTTCAAAAGGCGGTCTGATTTCAGAATCTTTTTCTGTTTTTTTTCTGAAATTGGTAAACACATCCGGAATGTCTTTAATTGAAAAAGGCAAGTCTTCGGCATGGTACAAAGTACTAGTGCTGAAGGTTTCTAATTCGCATCGCAATTTGAATAATTCACTTTGTACTTTTTTCTCGATTTGTTTTTCTTCAAAAGCGACTTCACGCTTGGCAAATACTTTTTGTGCTTTATATTCGTGGACTAATTTCGGGATTTCAATTTCTGGCTTACCCATTACAACTCGCAAACCTGAACCTAAAGTTCTTAATTTGGCATCCAAATCTTCAAGCGATTCCAATAAAAACTGCGCTCTAAAACTACCAGTTTTCTTGAATCCATAAGTCGTGGTTTCAAAATGTGCATCGTCAAAACAATACACGGGAATCACCTTTTCGCTTTGAGCAATGGCTTTTAATAATGTTTCGTTATCTTCAATTCGTAAGTCGGTTTTAAACCAAACTAATGCTGTCTTTATCATATTATATTTTTTTGCCAGAGATTGAAGGATTTAATTGATTTAGTATAATTTAAAAATTATGTTTTCACATTTCAATTCTACTACTTAATAAACACGTTGGATGTAATTATTTAATTTATTAGTTATTAGCCACGAATTCTCGAATTATGAAAATGTAAACGCAAGAATTAGTTCATCTTTGATGATAATTCGAATGTAATCGAATAGTTATTTCGAAAAATTTGATAATTCGTGGCAAAATCAATTCAAATTTAATTACACTCTACGAGTTATTTACTATTCACTTAACTTACAATTCATTTATATTTTTCAAATAATAATCCGCTTGTTCTAATAAGGCAACTTTGTCTTCCGGATTCATTTTTCGCCATACATTATACATCATACCAATTCGAGGATTTTTGCCTAATTTATCTTCATTTTTATCATAAAAATTCCAATATAAACTATTGAAAGGACATGCTTTGTCTCCGGTTTTTACAGCCTTTTTATAAAAACAACTACCACAATAATGACTCATTTTGTCAATGTAAGCTGCCGAACTCACATAGGGTTTTGTACCCACAATTCCGCCATCGGCAAACTGACTCATGCCTCGCGTGTTGGTAATTTCGACCCATTCAATCGCATCAATATATATTCCTAAATACCAAGCGTCTACTTCATCGGGGTGAATTCCGGCTAAAAGTGCAAAATTTCCCGTGACCATCAATCGCTGAATATGGTGCGCATAAGCGTAATTCAGAGATTGATTAATCGCATCTTTCAAACAATTCATTTTGGTTTTCCCCGTCCAAAACCATTCGGGAAGTTGGTTTTCGTGATTGAAATAATTTATAGTGGCATATTCGGGCATTTTGTTCCAATAAATTCCTCGCATATATTCGCGCCAACCAATAATTTGCCTTACAAATCCTTCTAATTGATGGTAGGCTATTTTTTCTGGATTGTTTTCCCATTCCGATATCGCGCGCTGAATCACTTCCAAAGGCGAAATTAGTTTCACATTCATTGAAAACGAAAGTCGGGCGTGGTACAACGACCATTCGTTGGGCGTCATTGCATCTTGGTAGCTGCCAAAAAGCGCCAAACATTCCGTTACAAAAAAGTCGAGTAATTCTAAAGACTGTTTTCTGTTAATGGGCCAAACAAAATTTTCAGCATCGATGTTTCCGATGGTTTTGATATCTGTTTTTTGAATTTCTGAAACGATTTTAGTTACATCATTTTGGAAAACTAAAGGCGAAGTGGGTTTGTGGTCTTTGGGCAATTTTTTTCGGTTTTCGCCGTCATAATTCCATTTTCCTGTCAAAGGTTTATCGCCCTCCATCAAAATATGGTGTTTTTTACGCATCATATGGTAAAAACTTTCCATCAAAAAGGTTTTTTTACCTTGAAAAAAATCACCCAATTCGTTTCTCGAACTCATAAAATGCTCCGAATCACAAACAGAAGTTGTGATTGTAAGCGACTGACACAAATTTTTCAGCTGTTCGTCCAATCGGTATTCATCTGGGAATTGGTATTCAAAATGGGTAAACTGTTCTTTTTCTATTAAAGACTTTATATTTTTTTCAAATGATTGTAAATTATTGCCATCATTCAAATGAATATAAATTACTTGATGTTGTTGCGATTGTAGTTCGGCAGCAAATTCTTGCATCGCCGAGAAAAAGCCAACTATTTTTTGAATATGATGCGTGGCATAATCCGTTTCTGTTCGAATTTCCATGATGACATAAGTCACCGAATCATCAATGGTTTTGAACCAAGAATGATTGCTGTTCAATTGATCGCCGAGAACTAATCGTAACGTTTTTGACATTATTTATTTTATTTTATTCCTGCAAGGTCTTTTATAGACCTTGTAGGTATGCTTATCTCTCTTTTTTTAACCTACAAGGTTTTTGAAACCTTGCAGGAGACCCAACAAACTAATCACTAATTACTTAGATGAAGACCTACATCTATCACTACAATATTTTACTTCATTCCAAACCTTTTCCCATTTTTTGCGCCAAGCGAATGGTTTTTGGCAAACCATACAGATTTTAGTTGGTAGGTTTTGTTTTTTTACTCCTCGCATTTTTTGGTTTATTGGGGTTACTCACGTGTTTTTGTAAAATTCGTTTTCCTTCTATTTTTACTTCGTCTTTTTTTCGAAAACTCCAAACGATATCGCTGGCGTATTTTCGAGTTTCTTCAATGTTTACAATTGGCGCTGGATAATCTTTTCCGATACTACAATTGTAAAACTGTTGCTCCATTTCGTTCATTTTCCATGGTTCGTGTAGCAAATGAATGGGCACTTCTGCTAATTCGGGCAACCATTGTTTGATGAAAATTCCTTCTGCATCGTGTTCTTCAGAATTTTTAATCGGACTGTAAATTCGTATCGTATTAATTCCCGTGGTCCCCGATTGCATTTGAATTTGCGGATAATGAATTCCAGGTTCGTAATCTAAAAACTGCCTTGCCAAAAAATGCAATTCGCGCCAATCTTGCCATAAATTAAAAGTGAAAAATGATACCACCATCGCACGCATTCTGAAATTGATATAACCAGTTGCCACTAAACATCGCATGCAGGCATCCACGATTGGAACACCCGTTTTGCCTTCTTGCCACGCTTTGATATAGGTTTCGTTTTTGGGTTTTACCAAAGCATCATAGGCGCGGTTGGCATTTTGGAATTCCATTTCGCATTCGTCTTCAAATTTTTGTATGAAATGGCAATGCCAATGCAAACGCGAAACAAAATTGAGAATCGCTCGTTTGTTTTTAGACGCTTCGTAATGCTGATTCGTATATTGATAAATCATTCGCATACTGATATTCCCATACGTTAGATACGGCGACAAGCGACTGCAGCCTTTTCTACTCAAAGCAGGTTTTGAAATGTGTTTGCTATAATTGACATAACGCTCTTTCACAAAACTATCCAGATAACGCCATGCCCAATATTCGCCACCGCGTTGAAAGTTAGGATTTGGAGTGGTAATCTCAATGGGCAAATCGGCTCCTTTTATTTGGTTGTAAAAATCAGGATCTAATTCTATCGTTTTTAAATCGGTTTCTTTTATGACTTTAGGTGTGTCTCGCATTACTTGCTCCCAACGTTTGTCCCAATCTTGTCTTGATTTTAATTTGCGTATGACACCGTGCATTTGAAATTCATTCCAAACAATATCATTGGAATCAAAAAACCCTTTCATTTCCAAATCGCGGTCATAGGTCACTTTATTTCCTATCTCTTGATGTGAAAAAACGCTTTTCACCTCATATTTTTGAATTAATTCTGAAAAAACAGATTTAACCTCATCATGAAAAAAATAAATTTTAGAATTGAACGGTTGGAGTTTTTTATTCAAATCTTGAATAGATTCGTAAACAAACCGCCAATGTCGAACATCAGAATCGTCATAGTTCATTACTGATGGTTCGAAAAAACAAATCAACAACAATGGCACTCCCGATTGATGGGCATGAAACAAGGCTTCATTATCCACCAAACGAAAATCGCGTTTGAACCAAACAATATGAATGGGCTGTTTTTTCAAGATATTGAATTGTACTAATTTTGTTTAATTATTTAACTAAAACAATGAACAAATATACTGTTTTTAGCCTCACAAAAAAGTAAAAAGTGAATATCAATTAGAGAAGTTAGCAAAACAAAAAAAGCCTCTTCTTTCGAAGAGGCTTTTGTACCCGGAGCCGGAGTCGAACCGGCACGGTTTCCCACAGGTGTTTGAGACCA
>CAYWFQ010000035.1:0-19592 GCA_964457505.1 uncultured Flavobacterium sp. | reverse complement strand
ATGCTTTTTTGTAACACTAAAAAATTATTTAATTTGTTCGCTTGTTTTTCCAAATCTACGTTCTCTTTTTTGATAACTAAGGATTGCCTCATATAAATCTTCTTCTGTAAAATCAGGCCACAAGATATCAGTAAAATACAATTCAGCATAGGCTATTTGCCATAACAGAAAATTACTTATTCTATGTTCTCCACTAGTTCGTATTAATAAATCTACCTCTGGTAAATTTTGCGTGTAAAGATGCTCATTTATAATGGAATCGTCAATACTGTCGATTGAAATTATATTATTTTTAACTTTATCACTAATTTTTTTGACTGCATTTACAATTTCTTCTCTCGAACCGTAGCTCAATGCAAGAGTCAATGTCAAATGGGTATTGTCTTTTGTTTTCGCGATTACTTCTTGTAGTTCTTTTTGTGCTGTTACGGGTAATTGGTCTAAATTCCCAATAGCATTCATTTTTATATTATTGCTTTCCAGTGTAGGTAACTCTTTTTTTAATGAATTGACTAGTACACGCATCAAAGCTTCAACTTCTAATTTTGGTCGGTTCCAATTTTCAGTAGAAAACGCGTAAAGAGTTAAGTTTTCAATACCTAATTTAGCACATGCTTCAATGATTTTTTTTACAGATTTAGTTCCGCTTTCATGACCAAAAGCCCTTAAAAAGCCCTTTTGTTTAGCCCAACGACCATTCCCATCCATAATAATGGCGAGGTGTTTAGGAAGTTTATTTTTGTCAATGTTATTAATTAAATCCATTTTATTCTGCGCAAAAACAGGGTTTATTACCAAATGTATAGGTTAAGGTTAAGCCCGAAAACACATACCAATCCTTATTGTTATTATTTCCAAATTGGATTGGGAGCCAATTTTCATTTCTGGGAGAACTCCCGTCAATATCATCGACAAAGGTATATCTAGCACCTATTTCCAAACCTAGCACAAAATTAGAAGTTAAATTGGATTTTACACCTAAAATTATGGGTAATGCAATAGTTTTTTGTTTTGAGTCAAATTCGGCTTGTCCGTACTTATAAAATAAGCTGTCATAAAAACTTAAACTCAGCCCTGTAAAAACATAGGGAGTAATTTTTCTTTCCAAAGGATTATTGATGTCAAAATCAAAAAAATTGAATTCAATACCTGCCGAAAGTTCATTTATAGTGTTTTGAAAGGAAAGCCCTCTGGTTATTCTTCTAATCTCATCTGAATTAACATCCTTTGATTCTAACTTGGATTGTATATATGAAAATCTCCAAGAGTGGCGAGGTGTTTTGTTCCATTTATAAAGTAATCCTACTGCTGAACTATTTGGATTAATGTATGTGGTTGATCCAACATCCCCTATAAAATTACTGCCACCTAAAAAAAAACCTAACTCGTTAATTTGAGCTTGGGATGTTTCAAAGCAAAAGAAACTTAATAGTAAAAGAAAAACTTTGTTCATCAATGAATTAAAAATGTGTGCAAATATAAGAATTCTGAACCCGAATTCATGCTCGTTACAGTAAATGTGTTTTCTCCCTCATTATGAAAATCAGTTTAGTATATCTGATTAATTGGAGAGTGATTAAAACGAATAAAACAAGTGAAATAGTATGTCAAGAATTTAATTTCTTTTATCTTCTCCCCAAAGTAATTTGTTTCGCAGGGTTTTTAAGAAGGTTTCTTCAGCGATTTCAATCATATTGATTCCGAATGGATTTCGTTTAATGATTAAAATGGATTCGTTTTTAACTGTAGTTACACGTGAGTCTAACGAAACTAAATATTGATCTTCACGTCCAGTTACACGAAGTTTGATTTCTGTATCATCAGGAATAACTAGTGGTCTAGCGTTTAAATTATGAGGTGCGATAGGAGTAATAACTAAACTTTTTACATCTGGAGTTAAAATTGGTCCGCCACAACTCATTGAATATCCAGTAGAACCCGTCGGAGTCGAAATAATTAATCCATCTGCCCAATACGAATTTAAAAATTCATTGTTTAAATAGGTTTCAATGGTAATCATCGAGGTAGTATCTTTTCTACTTACTGTGATTTCGTTCATTGCAAAATTGATGTCCTTTATTGCTTCGTTTTCAGGTGAACAATCTAAGCTAAGTAGTGTTCGTTTAGAAATACTGTATTTTTTGTCAATAACAAATTGCAAAAAGGAATCGATATTTTCTTTTTGTACCGTAGCCAAAAATCCTAATCTTCCAGCATTAATTCCTAAAATAGGGACACCTGAATTACGAACTAATGTAGCCGCTCTCAAAATAGTTCCATCTCCACCTATACTAATTAGCATATCAAAACTCGAATCTAATTCGGTGTGAGAAGAAAATGTTTGGTAGGTTTCATGAATAATATTTTTTTCAAACAACATTTCGAGAAATGCCGATTCTATAATTAGTTCAACGTTATTCTTTTTAAAAAAAACAAAAATGTCTTTAATAATTGGTTCGGTGCTGTTGAGGTAATATTGTCCGTAGATGGCTATTTTCATTTTATTTCGGTCTAACGCTAAGTTAAATATTAAGGTATCTGTCTAAATAATCAGAACGTTCCTTTAAATTATTGATGTAATTATCTTCATTGTGCTCTGATATAATCTCATAATTGTAACGTCTGAAGGTTTGAATAATATCATTCATTACGCCAAGAGTCACTTTGATTGTAATTTCGATAGTTTCATTATTTGAATCAGAAACAAAAAGCCCTAATAATTTTCCGTTATTGCTTTCTACAATCTGAGTAATTTGGCTCATAGAGTAGTCTATTGCTGCTTTTTTTATAATAATGATGCCTCCAGCCTCTTTTATAAAGGGCGTTTCATTAAAAAACTTCATTATGTCAGCTAGTTCATAATATCCCACATAATGGTTGTTTTCATCTAAAACAGGAACAATAGTAGTATGATTTTTGCCAAAAACTTCCAAAATATCTAACCAAATCATATTGGTTCTCACAAAAAAAGGCTCCAAAGTATATTTGTAATCACCTACTTTTTTGTCAGTATCAAAAGTTTCCAAATCGTCAGCTACAATACTACCAATGTAAATTCCGTTTTCCAAAACTGGAAAATGAGAAAAAGAAGCATCCATAAAAAAGTCTTGTGCGGCAAGAATAGTTTCTTGGCTGTCAATGGCTCTAAAGTCGTTGTTAATGTAGTCTGTAATCGCTGTCATAAAATCAATCCTCAATAGTTAATGCAAAATAATCAAAAAAAGGCAAAAACTCCTACCTTTAACTTTGTATTTTTGTATTCGCAAAATAGTTTTTTAAAACCAATCCTAATTTTATGACAAAGTTAAGTGTAAATATCAACAAAATAGCAACTTTACGTAATGCCCGTGGCGGAAATGTACCTGATTTATTAAAAGTAGCTACTGATATTCAAAAATTTGGAGCTCAAGGCATCACCATTCATCCGCGTCCCGACGAGCGTCATATTCGCTACCAAGACGCGCGTGACTTGAAATCGATAGTGTACACGGAGTATAATATAGAAGGAAATCCGCAACATAATTTCATTGATTTGGTGTTGGAATGTAAACCAGAACAAGTGACTTTGGTTCCAGATGCTATTGGAGCAATTACGTCTTCGGCAGGATGGGATACGGTAAAAAATCAAGCGTATCTGACTGAGATGATTCAGGAATTTCAGCGCAATGGCATTCGAACTTCAATTTTTGTGGATCCCATTCTCGAAATGATTGAAGGTGCCAAAAAAACAGGCGCTGACCGAATCGAACTGTACACAGAAGCCTTTGCACATCAATACGGTTTAGGGAACGAAAAAGGAATTGAACCATATGTAACGGCTGCAGTTTTAGCGAATGAATTGGGATTAGGAATTAATGCTGGACACGATTTGAGTTTGGATAATATTCAATTTTTTAAACAAAATATTCCAGGTTTATTAGAAGTTTCCATTGGTCATGCATTGATTTCCGAAGCCTTGTATTTAGGCTTGGATAATGTGGTTAATATGTATTTGAACAAACTGAAATAATCTTCGAGATACAGATTTGTACCACAAAGATGCGCTAAGATTTCAAAGTGAAACTCAAAGTTTAATATTCACAATTCTTTGTGGAATAATTATTAAAAATATTATAAATGTTATATTCAAAAATAGAAGGTTCAGGCAAGCCACTTTTGATTCTTCATGGATTTTTAGGGATGTCTGACAATTGGAAAACATTAGGAGTGCAATTTGCCTCCGAAGGATTTGAAGTCCATATTTTGGATTTACGCAATCACGGACGCAGTTTTCAATCCGAAGAATTCAGTTATGAGTTAATGGTGCAAGATATTGTGCAGTATTGCCAAGAACATCATTTGGAAAAAATTAATGTAATAGGTCATTCTATGGGCGGAAAAACTGTGATGCTTCTAGCTGCTCGTTACCCTGAATTGGTCGATAAATTAATTGTAGCTGATATTGGACCTAAATATTATGCACCACACCATCAAGATATTTTAGCTGGTCTGAATGCTGTTGATTTTGCTCTAAAACCAACCAGAAATGAAGTAGAAGCAACTCTTTCTCACTACATTCCTGATTTTGGAACGCGTCAGTTTTTATTAAAAAATTTATATTGGCAAGAGCCAGGACAATTGGCTTTCCGATTTAATTTGGCCGTTTTTAATAAAAAAATTACCGAAATTGGCGTTCCTTTGCCCGCTGATTTAGTTTTTGAAAAACCAACACTTTTTATTCGTGGAGGAAATTCGAATTATATTTTGGACGAAGATTTTGAAGCAATAAAAGTGCAATTTCCAAATGCTATCTTCGAAACAATACCAAATGCAGGACATTGGCTTCATGCCGAAAATCCCGCTTTATTTTATCAATTGAGTTTGTCTTATTTAAATTAATATAGAGTTATGAAGTTATTTATTAGAATAGTGGTTACTGCCATTTTAGTGATGGTTTTGTCTTATTTTATGAAAGGAGTTCGTGTAGATGGTGTCGTAACAGCGCTAACAGTTGCAATAGTTTTGGGATTGTTGAATGCTTTTATTAAACCCGTTTTGGTATTTTTTACACTCCCCTTTACCATTTTTACGTTGGGTTTATTTTTAATTGTGATTAATGGAATATTGATTTTGGTGTGTACTAAGATTGTTGGTGGCTTTCATGTAGACTCGTTCTGGACGGCAACTTTGTTTAGCATCATCTTGTCCCTTTCTCAATCAATTATGTATAAGCTAACTGGAGGTTCTAAATAATACGGAATACTAGAGTAGTTTTAACCTAATTTATTGATAGCATTAAAACTTGTTTGGGTTGTAAAATTTTTATAATTTTGCAACCCAATTTTATTATTAAAATCAAACAACAAGATGGATATCAAAAGAGTAGCTATAGATGCTGTAACTGAAACGATTGTCATGACTGTAGTTCATATGGATTACAAAGGACAAGTGGCAAAAAGAATCAATGAAAAAATGCCTTTGGCTACCGTAAAAGGATTTAGAAAAGGACAAGTTCCTAAAGAATTGGTTGAAAAACAATACGGAAAAGCAATCAAACAAGAGGAGATTAAAAAAGTAATCGATCTAGCTTTAGAGCGTTACATTCAGTCAGAACGATTGAATCTTTTGGGAACTCCATTAGCTAAAGTAAACGATAATTTGGATTGGGATGCTGAAGAATTAGTATTTGAATACGAAATTGGTTTAGTACCTAATTTCGAATTGGACTTAGAAGCAAAAAACAATATCATAAAGTATATCGTTAAAGCCGATGATAAATTAATTGACGGTCAAGTAGCGCGTATCCAAAAACAATTTGGAAAAGCAATTCCACAAGAAGTAGTTGCTGAAGGGTATGATGTTACAGGAACTTTTTCGAATGAAGAAAAAGGAATCAATAATAAAACGGTTTTGGCTTTAGATGTTTTTAAAGATAAAAAAACAGCTAAAAAATTCATCGGAAAACAAGTAGGTGATGTGGTTACTGTAAACACAAAAGGTTTATTTGAAGACGATCACCAATTGATGGACTACCTTAAAGTAGGTCACGACGACGTTCACTCTTTGGCAGTAGATGTTGACTTTACTATTGAGTCTATTAACTCAACTGAATTGGCTGAATTGAACCAAGAATTGTTTGATAAATTATTCGGAGAAGGAAGCGTAGCTACTTTAGACGAATTGAAAGCAAAAATCAAAGAAGATGCTGAAAACCAATTCGCGCAACAAGCAGATCAAAAATTATTAGGTGATGTAACGGAGTTTTTGATTGAAAACACGAAATTTGATTTGCCTGCTGAATTTTTGAAAAAATGGTTGCAAACTGTTGGAGAGAAAAAATTAAATGCAGAAGAAGCAGAGGCAGAGTATATTCGTTCTGAAAGAGGATTGCGTTTCCAATTGATTGAAGGTAGAGCTATGGCTGAAAGCAATATTCAAATCACTTTCGAAGATTTGAAAGTATTTACAACCAATGCCATCAGACAACAAATGGCACAATTTGGGCAAATAAATCCTTCTGACGAAGAAGTTCAAGGAATTGTGGCTCGAGTTTTATCGAACCAAGAGGAAGTTAAACGTTTATCGGATCAAGTAGTTGCTGCTAAATTATTGGAAGTATTCAAAGAAAAAGCAAACCCAACGACTAAAGAAGTTACTTACGAAGAATTTATTGCTGCGTCTTACGGAGAATAATTTCTAAAAAATTAAGTATATTTGAGCGTCAAAAGAATTTTCTTCTGGCGCTCTTTATTTTGTTTGAAGTTAGAGTTCTTGTTGAGTAACTTTAAGCTTTTAAACTTTAAATTTTTAAACTTAAAAAAATGAACTACGGTAAAGAATTTAGAAAATTTGCTACAAAGCATCAAGGAGTAAATGCGATGTATTACGATAAAATCGTAGGGGCAATGACGCCAAAAAATATGACTCCCTATATCATCGAAGAACGTCAATTGAATATTTCTCAATTGGATGTATTTTCACGATTGATGATGGATAGAATTATTTTCTTGGGAACAGGAATTGACGATCAAATTGCTAACATTGTGCAAGCACAATTATTATTCTTAGAAAGTGCTGATGCTTCAAAAGACATTCAAATTTATTTGAATTCTCCAGGAGGAAGCGTGTATGCTGGATTAGGGATTTATGATACCATGCAATACATCAAACCTGATGTGGCTACAATTTGTACAGGAATGGCGGCTTCTATGGGAGCAGTTTTGTTATGTGCAGGTGCTGCTGGAAAACGTTCGGCATTGCCACACTCAAGAGTAATGATTCACCAACCTTCAGGAGGTGCTCAAGGTGTTGCTACGGATATGGAAATCAACTTACGCGAAATGTTGAAGTTGAAAGATGAATTGTATAACATTATTTCACACCATTCTGGACAAACTTTTGATAAAGTACATGCAGATAGCGAACGCGACTACTGGATGATTGCTGAAGAAGCAAAAGCCTACGGAATGATTGATGAAGTTTTAGTAAGAGGATAAAAAATTGTTTCAAAGGATAAAGTTGCAAAGTTCCATAGTATTGGACTTTGCAACTTTCTTACTTTGTTACTTTGCAATTTAAAATAGATGGCAAAACAAGTATTAGAATGTTCTTTTTGTGGTAGAAAAAAGCCAGAAACCAATTTATTGATTGCAGGTATTGATGCACATATTTGTGATAAGTGTATTGAACAGGCGCATGGAATTGTTTTAGAAGAATTAAAAGCAAGCGGTAGTTCTAAATTGGTTGGAGATTTAATTCTTAAGAAGCCAAAAGAAATAAGGACTTTTCTAGATCAGTATGTTATTGGTCAAGACCAAACCAAAAAAGTAATGTCGGTGGCAGTATATAATCACTACAAACGTTTGATGCAACAGCAATTAGACGATGAGGTGGAGATTGAGAAAAGTAACATCATCATGGTAGGTCAAACCGGAACAGGAAAAACATTGGTAGCTAAAACTATCGCTAAAATGTTGGACGTTCCTTTGGCCATTGTTGACGCAACGGTGCTTACGGAAGCGGGTTATGTGGGAGAAGATGTCGAAAGTATCTTGACCCGTTTGCTTCAAGCAGCTGATTATGATGTAGCTAAAGCTGAAAGAGGCATTGTATTTATTGATGAGATTGATAAAATTGCTCGTAAAAGTGATAATCCATCAATAACTCGAGATGTTTCAGGCGAAGGTGTCCAACAAGCTTTATTGAAATTATTGGAAGGAACTGTTGTCAACGTGCCGCCAAAAGGAGGTCGTAAACATCCCGATCAAAAATTTGTTGAGGTGAATACTCAAAACATTTTGTTCATTGCAGGAGGTGCTTTTGATGGTGTAGAACGCATCATTTCGAAACGTTTGAATCGTCAAGCAGTGGGGTATAGTACTTCGAAAAATGCGGACAATATCGATAAAGACAATTTGCTACAATACATTATTCCAAAAGACATTAAAGATTTTGGTTTGATTCCAGAGATTATAGGTCGTTTACCAGTATTAACGCACATGGATCCTTTGGATAAAAGTACGTTACGTGCCATTTTGACCCAACCGAAAAACGCCTTGATTAAGCAATATGCTAAATTGTTTTTGATGGATGAGGTCGAATTTACTATCACAGATGATGCTTTAGACTTTATCGTTGAAAAGGCTTTGGAATACAAATTAGGCGCTCGTGGATTGCGTTCGTTATGCGAAGCTATTTTAACCGATGCTATGTATGAACTACCAAGCTCTGAGGATAAAAAATTAGCGATTGATGTAGATTATGCTAAAGAAACCTTGAATAAAAATTTATTGAAGCGTTTGGAAATAGCTTCATAGAAAAATAGAAATTGACAACCTGTTCTTTTGAACAGGTTTTTTAATTTAAATTGCAAACCCGTTCATAAATAAAATGCAATTTAATTTTTTAGAAAAGATAGAATAACGATTTTTGACAATTCTAATAATACAACTAAATGACAGCAGAAGATAAAGAAATAATTTTATTAAAAGTTTCGGGACAAGATAAACCGGGTGTAACAGCGGGTTTAACTTCTATATTAGCTAATTATGATGCTGTTATTTTGGATATTGGTCAAGCCGATATTCACGATACCCTTTCGTTAGGGATTTTATTCCAAATTAAAACTGGGTCATCTTCAGGACCTGTTCTGAAAGATTTGTTGTTTAAAGGCTATGAATTGGGAATTAAAGTAAAATTTATCCCAATTTCTATTTCCGATTATGAAAGTTGGGTAAAAGCACAAAGCAAACAACGCTATATTATCAATATTTTAGGAGAAGAGCTAACAGCTGTTCAACTCGCTGCGGTAACCAAAATCATGTCAAACCAACATTTGAATATTGATTCTATTATCCGATTAACAGGAAGAACATCGGTAGTGGAGAAAGAAGAATATCCGCGTTCATGTGTTCAATTATCGGTAACAGGTATCATTGAAGATAAAGCAGCTATGACGGCTAGTTTCATGGAAATTTCAAGAACATTAGATGTTGATATTTCGTTCCAAGAAGACAATATGTACCGTAGAAACCGCCGTTTGGTGTGTTTTGATATGGATTCTACGCTAATTCAAACCGAAGTGATTGATGAGTTAGCTGATTTAGCTGGAGTAGGTGAACAAGTACGCGCGATTACCGAATCAGCTATGAATGGTGAAATTGACTTTAAAGAAAGTTTTAAAAAACGTATGGCTTTGTTAGAAGGTTTGAGTGAAGAAGTCCTGCACAATGTTGCCATCAATTTACCGATAACCAAAGGAGCACATCGTTTGATGAGAGCTTTGAAATATTACGGTTACAAAACCGCTATTTTATCTGGAGGGTTTACCTATTTTGGAGAATATTTACAAAAGGAGTTGGGCATTGATTATGTTCACGCCAACCAATTGGAAATCAAAGACGGAAAATTAACGGGTAACTATATTGGCGAAATTGTAGATGGTCAAAAGAAAGCCGAATACCTTCAAGCTATTGCTGAAAAAGAAGGAATTCATATTAACCAAACCATTGCAGTGGGTGACGGAGCGAATGATTTACCGATGTTGAACTTAGCTGGTTTAGGAATTGCGTTCCACGCCAAACCTACAGTAAAAGAAAATGCCGCAACGTCTATTTCTAGTTTAGGTTTGGATGGTGTTTTATACCTGTTAGGTTATCATGATAGGCATATCGATATGATGGAGGAATAGGTTCATTTAATATAAAAAATTGAAATGCGCAACAAAATTATTGTTGCGCATTTTTTTATTGTAAATTTTTCAATTGCTCTAAATACTCTCTTTGATTGGACAATCTTGGAATTTTATGTTGACCGCCCAATTTATCTCGTTCTTTAAGCCAATCATAAAATAAATCTTTTCTTGCTACATTGATTACTAAAGGATTTAGAGTCATATTATTATAGCGTTTGGCTTCATAATCAGAATTGAGGCTTTGAATGGTGTCGTCCAATATTTTTTGAAAATGAACTAGATCAGTTGGATTTTTCTTGAACTCAATCATCCACTCGTGAGCGCCTTTTTCTTTTCCATCCATAAATATAGGAGCTACGGTATAATCCACTACTTCTGTTTGGGTAAGTTGACAGGCTTTGGCAATTGCTTGATCGGTATTTTCAACCATTAGTTCTTCGCCAAAAACGTTGATATGATGTTTAGTTCTACCCGAAACTCGAATTCGATACGGATTCAATGAGGTAAAACGAACGGTATCGCCTATTAGATAACGCCACAATCCGGAATTTGTAGTGATTACAACCGCATAGTTTTTAAACAATTCTACCTCTGCCAAGCGGATTACTTTTTGATTAGGTGTGCCAAAAGTATCCATAGGTATGAACTCATAAAAAATGCCGTAGTCTAGCATTAATAATAAATCGCTAGAATTATTTAAATCCTGAATAGCAAAGAAACCTTCCGAGGCATTGTATATTTCGTAGTATTTAAAATCAGATTTTGGTAGTAGTTTTTGGTATTGTTCACGATAGGGTTCAAAACTGACTCCTCCATGAAAATAGACTTCTAAGTTAGGCCAAACTTCCAATAAATTCCCTCTGCCTGTTTCTTCTAGCATTCGGTTCATTAATACCAACATCCAAGAAGGAACACCTGCAAAACTCGTTACATTTTCATTTTTGGTTTCGTTGATAATCGCAGTAAGCTTGTTTTCCCATTCACTCATTAATGAGATTTTATTGCTAGGCGTACTACTAAATTCAGCCCAAATAGGCATATTTTCAATCAAAATAGCAGATAAATCGCCAAACAAAGTTTCTTTGTCTTCATAAATTTGAGAACTTCCACCCAAGCGAAGGCTTTTTCCTAAAAACATTTCAGAATCTTCATTGTTATTCAAATACAAACACAACAAATCCTTACTTCCTTTGTAATGACAATCTTCTAAAGCATCGTTACTTACCGGTATAAATTTACTTTTTGCATTGGTGGTTCCACTTGATTTTGCAAACCATTTAATAGGAGTATCCCAAAAAACATTCTGTTCGCCTTGGCGCGTACGCTCAATTAAAGGTTGTAACTCTTCGTAACTAGACACAGGAACTCGTTCAGAAAAAGTGGTGTAAGAGGTAATGGAACTAAAATCGTATTGAGCGCCTATTACTGTATTTTCTGCTCGCCGAATCAAATTCATCAATAATTCCTCTTGTACTTCGTTGGGGTACTTTAAGAAAAGTTCGATTTGATGAATCCGTTGCTTTAAAACCCAAGAAGCAATAGAATTAATAATTGGTATGGGCATGACGATTTATAATTTTAGAATGCTGATTCTAGATTTAAGATTTGGTTATAGATGGACAAATACTAACTTTGCATCAGTATCAAAAATAGTGTTTTTTTTCATAAAAAATAGATTCATTTAAAAATCCGATTGATGGGAGTTGTAAATAAATAATGTTATATTTCTAATCTGAATTCACAAACCGTTAATCAATAATCATAATTCAAATGACATACGAAGGAGTTTTAACCAAAATGCAAACTGAATTTGGAGATCCAATTCAGTATTATCTTGTATTTGAAGATAGCTTTTTGAATGTAAACCAATTGTTGGGTAAACCAATGGAAATCAATTTTGTAGGTTTTCAATGTTTGAATTGTGGGAAGAAGAAAAAAATATTTCGCCAAGGTTTTTGTTATGATTGTTTTTATTCAAGTCCCGCGGTTGGTGATTGGATAATGAAACCAGAGTTGAGTACTGCTCATTTAGGAATAGCAGATCGCGATTTGGCTTATGAGGAAAAAGTGCAATTGCAACCGCATATAGTGTATTTGGCTTTGTCAAGCGAGGTAAAAGTGGGGGTTACCCGAAAAACACAAATGCCTACTCGATGGATTGATCAAGGTGCTAATCAGGCAATTTCGATTGTTGAGGTACCCAATCGTTATTTGGCGGGTATTACAGAGGTCGCTTTGAAAAATCATTATGCTGATAAAACGAATTGGAGAAAAATGTTGACTAATACTTTCGAACCGGTTGATTTGATTGCTGAGCGATTAAAAGTTGAACATTTAATTCCAACTGAAGTTCAGGAGTATTTTTACAATCAGAAAATTGATTTATACGAAATGCATTATCCTATTTTAGACTATCCGACCAAAGTAACGAGTTTAAGTTTAGATAAAACCCCTAATTTTCAAGGTAGGCTCATAGGAATAAAAGGACAATACCTGCTTTTTGAAGGAGGCATTGTTTTTAATGTTCGAAGTTCAGAAGGCTATGTTGTAAAAATTGAGGTATAAAAAAAGCTTCCAATGGAAGCTTTTTATTTATTGAATTGTAATCTCAAAAGGCATTCTTGCCTGAATTCCTTTGTAACTTTGTATACGTTTGATTTGTTCCATTATTTTGTAATTTTCATCACCAATTTCTTCTTTAATCCAATGTTCTTTAGATTTGGCAAAAGGAAAATTCTCTAAGAATTCCTCAAAATTCTTTTCAAATTCCGGATAGTTTTTGGTATTGTAATTATTGATTTTAGACAAGCGAGCAGCTTCTTTTATGGCGTCATCTAATCCCCCGATTTTATCAACTAAACCTAATTTTAATGCATCAGAACCTGTCCAGACTCTACCTTGCGCAATAGCATCGACTTGCGTTATAGTCATTTTTCTTCCTTGGGCCACATGAGAGATAAATGTTTTATAAATTTGCTCAACTCCTTCTAAAGTGACCGCTTTAAATTTTTCATCTATAGGTGAAAACGGGTTGTAGTTTCCTGCATTTTGATGTGTATTTACTTGCTCAGAATGAATTCCCATTTTTGTGCTCAAACCACTAAAATTGGGGAACATTCCAAAAACGCCAATCGACCCAGTAATGGTATTATTTTCTGCAAAAATTTTATTTGCGTTACACGCAATATAATATCCACCTGAAGCCGCATAATTTCCCATGGAAACGACAACGGGTTTCACTTTTTTAGTCAATTCAATTTCTCTCCAAATCAAATCAGAAGTTAAGGCATTTCCGCCTGGACTATCAATGCGAAGAACAATCGCCTTAACATCATCGTTATTTCTTGCCTCTTGAATTGAACGTCGCATAGCACCTTCTCCTATGACATCGACATCACCTTCTCCACTTTCAATATCACCTTGTGCGTAAATAATAGCAATTTCATCAGTTGCATCTGACGGTATAGATGTTGTAACAAAATTTTGTGTATAATCAGCAATTGATACGGTTTCGTATTCGTCTTTTGAATCTACTTTCAATAACTTTTTTATAGCATTATGGTAAACGTCCTCGTAAGCAACAATATCTACTAATTTGTTCGCTTTTGCCATTCCGGGTGTTCTTGCTAAAAGACCATTTGCAATTTCATTGAGTTTTTGAACTGATAGATTTCTACTTTTGGCAATGTCAGTTACCATTGAATTCCAAATAGAATTGAGTAAGGCGGTTATTTGTTCTCTATTGGCATCACTCATTTTATTTTCAAGGAAAGGTTCCACCGCACTTTTGTATTTTCCGTGTCGAATGACTTCCATTTTAACACCTGTTTTGTCTTGAAAATCTTTGAAGAATAACAAATCAGATGATAATCCTTTGAAATCTAAATCACCTACTGGATTCAGGTAAATGGTATTGGCAACAGAATTAAGGTAGTATTCTTTTTGAGAATAGGAATTAGCATATGCCATCACAAACTTTCCAGATTTTTTAAAATCTTCCAAAGCATCTCTTATAGCTTTACTTTGTGCCATTCCAAGTGAAGAATAGTTATTTAAAATAGAGATTCCTTTAATGTTAACGTCAGTTTTTGCTGCAGAGATTGCAGAAATTACATCAGTCAATCCAATTTGTTTTTCATTTGAAAATGCGGTTACCCATGGGTCTGAGAATTTTCCAGCATAATCAAATTGTACATCAGCTAAATTCAATTCAATTACCGAATTTTCTTTAATACTAACGCTTTGTTCATCACTGCCAAAAATGGCACCAATAAATACTATTCCGAAAAAGAATAATAGGGTAAAAACAAAAATACCAACAATTGTAGCTAATACATTTCCTAAAAATTTCATAATAATAAGTTTTTTAATAAGTAGTATTTGGGATAAAAATGTTACATAATTAAATTTCTTAAATGGAAATTTAGTTATTAACACCTCACACAAATATAACATTCTTTTAGTTAATTTGCAGCCGTTATGAAATCACAGCACCAGGTCGTTTTATCTATTGGAACTAATCAAGGGGATCGTTTGCAAAATATTGAAAAATGTTTGCAACTGATTCATCATGAGATGGCTACGGTTGTTAAAGTTTCTAAAGTGTATGAGACCCCTTCCTGGGGATTTGATAGTGATGCTTTTTATAATGTGACTCTTTTGGTGCACACTTTTGATTCAGCTGCAGTAATTTTAGCAAAAGCATTGCAAATTGAACAGCTGATGGGAAGGGAAAGAGCTGAAACTTCAGGCTACCAATCGCGTATTATCGATGTTGATATTATAGCTTTTGACAGTGAAATTATTAAGACAGAACAATTAGAAATTCCTCATCCATTAATGCAGGAACGAATTTTTGTTTTAAAACCGATGTTGGAATTGAATTTAGAATGGATTCATCCCATTTTAAATCAATCGGTTATGGAATTACTTGAATCTTGTGATGATGAAAGTGATTGTAAGGCTATTCAAACTTTAGAAAGTCCATTGCGAAAAATAGTTTTAGAGCAATTTAATTACGTTGCTTTTGAAGGTAATATTGGTGCTGGTAAAACTACTTTGGCTACTAAAATAGCCGAAGACTTTAATGCCAAATCAGTTTTGGAACGTTTTGCAGACAACCCATTTTTGCCTAAATTTTACAAAGATCAAAATCGATATGCCTTTCCTCTGGAAATGTCGTTTTTAGCCGATCGATACAAACAATTGTCGGATGATTTATCGCAATTTGATTTGTTCAAAGATTTTGTTGTAGCCGATTATCATATTTTCAAATCCTTGATTTTTGCAAAAATTACCTTGGCGGATGATGAATACCGATTGTACAGCAATTTGTTTCATATCATTTACAAGGAAATGCCAAAGCCTGATTTATATGTGTATTTGTACCAAAATTCAGAGCGTTTGTTGCAAAATATCAAAAAAAGAGGTAGAAGCTATGAACAAGAAATTCCAGCAGAATATTTAGATAAAATCAATACAGGTTACTTGGATTATATCAAATCTCAAACCGATTTGAATATTTTAATTATCGATGTTTCTGATCGTGATTTTGTAAAAAATCACGAAGATTATTTGTTTATTTTGAATGAAATTCAAAATAAGATTAATTCAAAATAGATTATCGTTTTAAAGTAAAATGACCTCTCTTTTCGGGAGTATTTGCATCCATTTTAAATACAAACCAATAGTCGGAAGAGGGTAATTCTTGACCGTTAAAGGTACCATCCCATCCAATACTTGTTGGTCTTAATTCTTTTAGTAATTTTCCGTATCGATCAAAAATTCGTAACTCAGCATTTGGATAGGAAATCATTCCTTTTACAGACCAGAAGTCGTTGAAGCCGTCGTTGTTTGGGGTGAAAAATTTTGGAATACTCAAAACTGTAATTTCTTTAGATACAAAACCACATCCATTTTTATCGTTGACTACTACTTGATGAATGCCTCCTGGAACACTTGAAAAGAAATTAGAATCTTGCCAAAGTCCGTTTAAGTAATCGATGCTATATTCATAATCGCCGGTGCCGGTGGTATTGATTGTTACAGAGTTAATGTCAACTAAATCTAAAATAGCTATTGAAGTAATAGTTGCAATATTAGAAGCAGTAACTTGGACGGATCGTGTTCTATTGCAACCGAATTGATTGGTCACTTCTACAGAATAATTTCCTTCTGAATTAACACCAATTGTTGGAGCAGTTATATTGAGACTAGCTCCATCTTTTTTCCAGTTGTAATTGAAATCAGCAACGGAAGAATTGTCAGTAATGCCGGGGTCTAATGTCACAAAAAAAGTAGGTATATTGGAACAGATTAATTCGGTTGAGTTCAATTCAATATTTGGAATTGGATGCACAACAAAAGGAAGTATTACAGTTGCGGAACAATTAGGATTAATTGGATTTTCTACTACTACGGTCACATTTTGTGTTGCTGTTATAAATGGATTGGGTAGTGGACTTGGTAAAAGAGTATTGTTTTGATCATAATATTGAACAGTCATTCCGGTTTGTCCAGCAAGGATTGTTGTTTCAAATGTGGAGGTGTCAAATCCATATTTTCCATCTTGATTAGCGGGATCGGCTTCGTCGTCACAAGCTGTTGTTAAATTAGAAGGAACTGGAAATGCTTGGGGTAAATCATCCACTATAAATGTGATACTGGTTTCGTCAAAACATTGTTGTGTAGAATTATTGGTTACAACCGCTTTTATAGTTTGAGATTTTGAAGCAAAGGTGGGTGGGAATGGACTTGTAATTGCTACTCCATAAGCATCTGTAAGTGGATTGTTGGCTTGGTCAAAATAAGTAACCGATACGTTATTTTGTGCTTTTACTATGTCAGATTCGATAGAAGAAGTGTTGAACAGGAATATTCCATCATTATTATCATCACATTGTCTCGGAATTGTTACGGAATTTGCAGTAGGTAAAGCTTCTACGTTTAATGTTAAATAGGGGCCTAAACCATAACATGCATTATCTATATTGCTGTCTATTCGTATCCAAATGTCTTGCGAATTGGGATAGCCAATATTTCTGTAATTTGAAATATCGGTAATAACATTCAATTCTGATAATGCATCCGATTCATTTTTATAATAATTTATAGTATAAGTTTGATTAATTGGGAGTAGTGCTAATATGGTTCCTTTTGTTGATGAAAAATCAAAAGTGGTAATTCCATCACGGTTATTATTGTTACCATTATTATTACCATTAACATCTAAAAAATCATCACAAACAGCTGGGAAAGGAATTTTGTACGTAGGAGCAATATTAGTGGCAGGCACTTTCAAAGTGATTTTGGCAATACTTGAACAAGCTGTTAATTTGTTGGTGATTCTTGACCAAACATCCATCTGAGTTGGAGTAGTGTTTTCAAAAGCCAATTCATTAGGGATTAAATCGGTTGGAATAGCATTGGTGGCGCCATTTAGACTAGTATAATATGTAAAAATTTCATTTGCGAAATTGCTTGAAATTTCAGCATTGTTTACTGTTAAATTAAAATATGTTTTTCCGTCGACAATTAAGTCTGTATCACATTGAACAATGGTAATGTCTTTGACAATTGGTAATGGATTGACAACAAAATTCAAAGTTGTAGTTGCTAAACAGTTTGTGTTTACAGGGTTTTCTATTTTAACGGTAATATTTTGACTACTGGTTATAAAAGGATTAGGAAGTGGACTTGATAATGGATTACCATTTTTATCGAAATAACTTACTTTCATTCCTGTTTGTCCTACTAAAATGGTAGCCTCGATATTTGATGTGTCAAATGGGAATTTTCCATCTTGATTTGAAGGAATTGTTTCATCATCGCAAGCCGTAGTTATTGTGGATGGAACGGAAAATGCTTCTGGTAAATCGTCCACAATAAATTGAATATTAGTTTTGTTAGCACATTTCAATAAACTATTGTCTGTCACAACCGCTTTTATAGTTTGTGATCGAGTCGAGAAACTTGCTGGAAATGGGCTGGTGATTAAATTTCCAAATGAATCTTTTAAAGGATTATCTAAGGAATCAAAATAAGTCACAACAACATTGGTCAGTCCATTTAATAAAGTTGATTCAAGCGTGCTTGTATTGAAAACAAAAATACCGTCTTGGTCATTATCACATTGTCTTTGAATCACGACAGGATTTATATTAGGTAATGGATTTACTGAAACAATCATAGGAGTTCTTGTAGCACAACCATTATCAACATAATAAGTGGTAGTGGTATTTAGTACAGGTGTTGTAAAACTGGTTCCAGTTTGTAATAATGTACCGCCAATTGGGGCATCATACCAAAGTATTGTTCCCGATGTAGAACTTGCTTGTAAGGTTGTTTTTTCTCCAAAACAAATAGCACTTGGAGGTATAACTGTCAGTTGAGACATTTTTATTGAAGTACTAGCTGATATTTGAAGGATTGGATCTCCGGGCATGCCTCCATATTCTACTATATACCCTTGAGGAGCATAAGCCCCACCTCCTCCTGCATTTGGTAAATCATTCCAAGAACCAGGGAATCCAACTCCAGGAGCTGTGATGTGAGCATAGTCCTCTTCTCCAGATTGATTAGGCTCACCAGTATTCCAAAATGCAAAATTAGGAGTAGAACCGTTAGCTAAGCCATTCCAAAAAACCGTACCCGCTTCAGGTCCAGTTACCCATTTCCATTCACCTTCAGTTGCTTCATCTGTACCGCCAATCCAGCCTGTTCCTGGGGCTTGTTTTCCTGCTAATTGTGCTTCATCAGTTGCAGTTAATGTAGCTAAATACCCTTGTAATCCATAAAATGTCTTTAAAGCAGCAGCTGCTTTTGCATTAGTCCAAGTTATACCTAAACTAGGAACGTATTCATAATAGTGACCGTTTCGTGGCAAATAGTTAGCTTTCCCATTCCCTAAAGAGATAGAAAAATTTCTAATTCCGGAAGGAGAAGGATTGGAATTGTAATACACCACATCTTTAATAGCTGCTTCAAAATCAGAATAATTAATTTGAATTCCTGTAGGGCTTGAAAGTGTTAATTTTGCTTCTGCGGCATTCCAAGAAGTTGTAATTGTTGAATGTAATAATGGATTGGTGAGTATTAATTGATCTTCACCTATCACATATCCGGAAGCAATTTGAATATATACTGCATCTGTAGTTAATTCTGTTGGGTCATGAGTTATCGTTACTGTTGAAACAATTTTGGTTTGCGAAAGCGGACAATACAAAATATTTCCAGTGGCTGTAATTGATGGGGCTGTGTTAATTGCCAATTTTTTGGTAGATGGATCAATAGGAAAATCCTTTGAAAATCCAAATTGAATTCCAAATACTAATAGAAGTATAAAGAAGTGTGAGGTATTTCTATTCTTCATGCTATAAATATAGTATTTTCAACTGATTAGGCGAATTTATTTTCTAAAATG
>CAYWFQ010000034.1:0-21185 GCA_964457505.1 uncultured Flavobacterium sp. | reverse complement strand
ACTGCCATAATTTATCAAAAAAACCTTTTTCTACTTCTTTTACTACTTTAATTTTAATTGGAGGAACTGTTGAAGGAAGAATTTGTCTTGCCTCCATTTGTCTAGCAACAGTTGATTCCATTTTTAATTTCATTAACTCCGAACGTCTGTCTACAAATTCAGAGCGTAATTCTTTTACTTCATTTGTTAGTTCAGCAATACGAAAAACTTTTTGTTCATATCGTTGCGTATTTGCAATCATAACAATAGCTAAACCAATTATGAAAACGATAAAACGCCAGTTCTTTATAGCGTCCTCGTCTAATAAAAATCGAGCTTTTAATATGCCGTACAAACCGTGTTTCATTACAACTAATTATATTTTTTCAGCTATTCGCAGTTTAGCGCTTCGCGCTCTATTATTCTCTTTGATTTGCTCGTTATTTGGAACTATTAATTTCCCAATTGTTTTAAATGGCACCGAAAAATTTCCGAAAAAATCGCGTTCCGGCTCCCCTTCAAACATTCCGTTTTTTATAAAACGTTTTACCAATCTGTCTTCGAGAGAATGATACGATATAATGCTCAATCGACCTTCTGGCTTCAATACCTCTAATGATTGTTCTAAAAATTCTTTTAAAACATCCATTTCTTGATTCACTTCAATTCGGATTGCCTGATACATTTGAGCTAGAATTTTGTGACTCTTGTGCGCTGGCAAAAAGCGACTCAACACTTGTTTTAATTGTTCCGTATTTCGAATTGGCGCCACATCCCTTGCTTCCAAAATAACTCTTGCAATGGCTGGCGCATTCTTTAATTCGCCATAATCCAAGAAAACTCTTCGTAAATTTTCTTCGTCATATTCATTAACTACACGATACGCACTCAAATCATTTTTTTGACTCATTCTCATATCCAACTCAGCATCAAATCGAGTAGAAAAACCTCTTTCAGCCACATCAAATTGATGAGAAGAAACGCCAAGATCGCCTAAAATCCCATCTACACTCTTTACATTATGAAATCGCAAAAAGCGTTTTATAAATCTGAAATTTTCATTTATTAAAACAAACCGATCATCCTGTAAGGCATTTGCCAAAGCATCTTCATCCTGATCAAAAGCAAACAATTTACCATTTGGCCCTAGCCTACTTAAAATTTCTCTAGAATGACCTCCACCACCAAATGTAACGTCTACATAAATTCCGTCTGGTTTGATATTCAATCCATCCACCGACTCATGTAGTAAAACAGGGTTATGATATTCCATTATCGTCGTCATTTACATTACCCATTACATCTTCTGCTAAATCAGCAAAATCAACATCTTCTCCATTTATTGATTTCTCATACAATTCTTTGTCCCAGATTTCAACAATATTCACTGCAGAAGAAAAAACAACATCTTTAGAAATACTAGCAAAACCAACTAAATCCTTAGGAACCAATAATCTTCCTAAAGCATCAATTTCAACCACTTTAACACCAGCAGTGAAACGACGAATAAAATCATTATTCTTTTTTACAAAACGATTCAGCTTGTTGATTTTTTGCATCATTCCATTCCATTCTTGCATAGGATACAACTCCAAACAAGGCTGAAAGACAGAGCGTTTTAATACAAACCCCTCTTGCAAAGAAGCAGCCAATTGCTTTTTCAAAGGTGAAGGCATTAATACCCTTCCTTTCGCATCTACTTTGCATTCATATGTTCCAACTATTGTATTCAAGAAATACTATTTAAATGATTCTAAGCAAAAATATAAAATATTTTACCACATTTTACCACAATATACCACTTTGTTAATAAGTTTACCCACTTATAGTCTAAAACCCTTAATTTTTATACAATCAGCCGATTAAGTGCTTATTGAACTTGTTTATAAATACTATGGTTTTTGAAATTCTCACAAAAAAGAAAAGATTGTTTTAACAAGAAAAAGTATTATCTTATTAAAAAACAGCTTCAAAAATTAATATTTCTGTATTAAATCCTATATTTGTCGAAATTGAAAAATAGGGATCCGAAAAAATGGAACAACACTATAAAAAAGAAGGTAAATACAGTTATTTTGAAGCTGGAGAAGGAACTCCAATCGTTATTCTGCATGGATTAATGGGAGGATTAAGCAATTTTAACGGAGTTGCTAACTACTTTTCAAACAAAGGATACAAAATAATCATCCCCGACTTACCAATTTATACTCAAAGTCTTTTAAGAACGAATGTGAAAGCATTTGCCAAATACGTAAAAGACTTTATTTCATTTAAAGGTTTGGACAATGTTATTTTACTTGGAAATTCACTAGGAGGTCATATCGCTTTATACCATACTAAAATGTATCCCGAAAAAGTAGCCGGGTTAGTGATTACTGGAAGTTCTGGTTTGTATGAAAGTGCTATGGGTGACAGTTACCCAAAAAGAGGTGACTACGAATACATTAAGAAAAAAGCGGAAGATGTTTTTTACGACCCTAAAGTAGCTACAACTGAACTAGTTGATGAAGTTTACGCTTCTGTTAACGACCGTATGAAGTTGATTAAAACTTTAACCATTGCAAAGAGTGCTATTCGTCATAATATGGCTAAAGACTTGCCTAAAATGAAAGTAGAAACTTGCATTATTTGGGGACGAAACGACAAAGTGACTCCGCCAGAAGTAGCAGACGAATTCAATAAACTATTGCCAAATTCAACTTTGTATTGGATAGACAAATGTGGACATGCAGCGATGATGGAACATCCCGAAGAATTCAACAGAATCCTAGAAGAGTGGTTAACTACTGTTTACAAAAAACCTATATCTTAAAACAAACGGTTATTACCAACGCATGAAAATCAATACTGCCGAATTCATTATTAGCAACTCACAAGTTGACAAATGTCCAAAAGACTATTTGCCTGAATATGCCTTTATTGGCCGTTCAAACGTAGGTAAGTCTTCGCTTATCAACATGTTAACTAATCATAAAAGTTTAGCTAAAACTTCTGGAAGACCTGGGAAAACGCAATTAATCAACCACTTTTTAATCAATAAAAACTGGTTTCTAGTCGATTTACCTGGTTATGGTTATGCTAAAGTTTCTAAGAAAACCAAATCGATTTTTCAACAATTCATCACCGATTATTTTGAAACGAGAGAACAATTAGTTTGTGCTTTTGTGTTAATTGACATTCGCCATGAAGCCCAAACTATCGATATTGAATTCATGTCATATATGGGAGAAAGTGAAATCCCGTTTTGTATCATTTTTACCAAAGCAGACAAAATCAGTAAAGTAAAAATCGACTCACATATTGCAGCTTACAAAAAGAAAATGTTTGCTAATAATTGGGCCGAAATGCCGCAATACTTTGTAACCTCGGCTACTGAAGCTACCGGAAAAGAAGACGTATTAAGTTATATTGACGAAGTCAATCAGGAAGTTTTTAAAAACCAAAACGAATTTTAATACTTTTAATAATTAAATAAAAAAGCCAAAACGAATCGTTTTGGCTTTTTTGTTACTGAGAGTTACTTTTTACTTCGTCAACTCTAATTTCTCTGCAAAATAATCGCAAAAATCCTTCATGGTATCTGCCATTTTTTCGTCGTCAGTAGCGCGTTTGAAAGTATCTGACATCGCAACTAACGTTTGATGAAAAAAGATTTTCATTTCGTCAACCGGCATATCCTTGGTCCACAAATCAATACGCATTGTCTCTTTTGCTTTGCTATCCCAAATAGAAAGCATAAAAGCTTTTGCTTCTTCTTTAGCCACACCGCCATCGGCAGCAGTCCAAAATAATTTTTCTGGAACGCGATTTGCGTCTAATTCAATTTCAAATTTAATTTCTGATGTAAGCGTATCTGACATTATTTCTTTGGTTTATATTTTGATTTTTCAAACAATTCTTTAGCATTCATTTTTAATAGATCGGCAAGAGGAATATCATTATTTTCTGCAAACGAACGGACTATTTGCCAACCTATCCAAGCTCCTACTTGCCCAGGAGATTCATTGTCTATTTCCAAATAAAATTTAGAAAATGGAGCTGGAGCTATAAATCGGGCGCCTAATTTAGGTTCGTCATTGTATAACAAATCATTTTCTAAAAAGTACCGCCAAATATACGTTTCATTTTCTTGGCACCAACTAATTTCTTTAGAGGAGTAACCCATTTTTTCAGCATCTGTATATTCAGGAAGTAAGAGATCTTTGAGATACAATTGTTTCCCGTAATATATCATCTGATTTAGTAATGTTTTATCTTTTCCAAAATTCAACTTGGTAGCTGCAAAACTAGAAACTACATCAGGCATCATTTGTCGCTGCTCAAAATTTTGTTTGATATATTTTGGAAATTCATAGAATTTATGGTTTTTCCCTAAATATAATTCTAGCGAAATAACCACTAAACTATCCGCATAAATTACTTTTCTATTGTAATCCATTTCAGCAATTATAGTAATTACTTTAGGTGTTTTTGTTTTAGGAAAATAATGTGTAACGTGTTTGAACAAGGTTGTCAATTCAGAACGAATAGGTTCGATATCGCTATACTTCTTTTGCACTTCAGAATACAATTCTCGCCAAAGTGGATTCTGAATTTTATTAACCCAAACACTATCTGGAACTCCTGCAGGAAAGAAAAACGGATATTGTTTTTTGATTTTTTGCAAATCAGCTGGTTTTGATTCAAAAAACACTTGATCAAATCGTTCCACCTTAATTTCCAATGGAATTTTTTCAACTGCTTTTTCTACAGCCGTTTTTTTATCGCATGATAAAAAAAACAGACAAAAGGCAAACGAAAAAAAATATATCTTCATGTCAAAAATTATTTTAAGTAATCCAATAATCAACGGTAGGTTTTTTTTGTAAAAAACAATTTGTTACTGGCGATTTCATATTTATTAATTAAATTTGTTTCCAAAGCATAGGAAAAACAAATCTATTTTAAAATGGTCTTGCAAATATACATTCCTGCTTTTTAATACCTAAATTATTATGTCGAAAAAAAGTACCCTTCAAGTCGAAAAGGCAAATGAATTTATTGTTGAATGGTTAAAAACCTATGCTACTAACGCAAAAGTGAACGGTTTTGTTGTTGGAATTTCCGGTGGGGTTGATTCAGCCGTTACTTCAACTCTTTGTGCACAAACAGGATTAAAAGTAGTTTGTGTAGAAATGCCCATTCATCAAGCGGCAAGTCATGTGGCACGTGGTAGGGAACACATCAACCAATTAATGCAACGTTTCCCCAATGTTGCAAGAGCCGAATCCAATTTAACATCGGTATTTGAGACTTTCAAAGAAGTACTCCCAAACGACACACAAGAACAGCAATTGCATTTGACTTTAGCCAATACACGTGCGAGAATCCGTATGACGACTTTATATTATTACGGAGGAATTTATGGCTTATTAGTTGCGGGTACAGGCAATAAAGTAGAAGACTTTGGCGTAGGGTTTTATACTAAATATGGCGATGGCGGTGTTGATGTAAGTCCTATTGCTGATTTAATGAAATCCGATGTGTTTGCATTAGGTGCTTATTTAAAAATACCTGAATCCATATTAACCGCGTCGCCAACTGATGGACTTTTTGGAGACGACAGAACCGATGAAGACCAATTAGGCGCCAGTTATGACGAACTAGAATGGGCAATGAAACAAGACGAAGAGGGAAAATCAGCTGATTCTTTTTTAGGTAGAGAAAAAACAGTTTTTGAAATCTACAAGCGTTTAAATACTATTAATCAACATAAAATGCAGCCTATCCCTGTTTGTTTGCTTCCACAATCGTTAAAATAGTACATTTTAACTGATTTGCAATTGTTTACAGAATTTAATTATTATTTTTACTATTCCAAAAACAAATAATAATTCTAAAACCAACATTTATGATTAAGGTATGTGTGGCTGACAATTTTCCTGTGGTGCACTTTGGAGTAAAATCGTACTTCAAAGACCATTCGGATATTTCTATAGTTGCTAACATTGGGAATTTTTCCATGTTAAACGAAATTTTACTAACCAAAGATATTGATGTACTTTTATTAGATCTCGAATTAGAAGGACTTACAAGTATATTCGAAGTGAAATCGATTCTTAAAGAATTTCCAAAAACAAAAGTGATTATTTATAGTAATCTTTCTGAACAAATTTACGCACCAAATGCTATAAAAGCTGGTGTTTCTGGATTTGTACATAAAACAGAGAAATTAGGTGATTTAGCCGAAGCAATTATCAAAGTTCAAGAAGGCAAAATCATCATGAATGAAACCGTAAAGAAAAACCTTGCACTAATTGCAAAACAAAATAAGAGCGAAAGATTGTATCGCAAACTTTCTAACCGCGAAGTAGAAGTATTACGTTATTTAAGTGATGGTAAAAAGAACCACGAAATTGCCGATATCCTTAAATTAAATGAAAAAACAATCAGTACCTACAAATTAAGATTATTGACCAAATTGAATGTAACTAATTTAGTTGACTTGGTTAATAAAGCCAAAACATTAGAAATTGTTTAGACGATCTTATAAACTAAGTATAAAAAAAGGAAGCCTATAGGCTTCCTTTTTTTATTAAATATAAGTGGAACGTATTCTTCCAATAGTTCCTGTTAGATTAACTTTTAACTTATTGTAATCGTTAATCAATATTTTTAGTTCTTCTTGATCTGAATCTGGTTTTTCTACAAATTCAGCCATCAAATCCAAAATCAATTTATTGATTAAATATTCCCGCATTGAGATTATAATTTCAGAAGTATGCTGGCTTACCGTTTCTGATTTTTGCTTTACAAATATATTTTGATCATCCCAATTATGAAGTGTAACCCGTTCGTCCTCCATTAAAATATCCGTCACTTCTTGAGCAAATTGATCTGGCAAATGTTTTAGATAATTTTCAATTCCAAAATCTTCATTTTGCAAATAGTAATTTATCAAATCATTAAATATCGCTCTAAACAAAGGATTTGCCAATTCTACTTCATCTTCTTGCAAACTCAAATAAATTCGCTGATAGACTTTGTATTCTTTCTTTTCAACTATTTGTTCAATTTCTCCTTCACCATTCGTTTTCAAAAGCACATCTTCAAACTCTTCAATTTTATTTCCATAAAGCAATAAAATCTCAATAATTTTACGTTCAAGATGGTATAAAATATCGATTTTTTGAGCTTGAACTGGCGCTTCATTTTTTACAACTTCAAAGGCTTTTTGTTCTTGCTTTTGTTTTTTTCCAACTTCGGCAATGTCTTTTTGAACGAGTTGCGCCAAGGTACTTACCAAAACTTGTTCCGAAATGTCCATTATTCTTGAACATTCCTGAATATAAATTTCGCGTTGAATTCGATCTGGAATTTTAGAAATACTCTGCACCATTTCTCGAATCAAATCAGCTTTTTTGATAGGATCATTTTTAGCATCCTTCATCAACAGCGATGCTTTGAATTGGATAAAATCCTTGGCATTATTTTCAAGATAAGCTACTAAATCATCATACGATGTTTTCTTAGCAAAACTATCCGGATCTTCACCATCAGGAAACGCACATACTTTTACGTTCATTCCTTCTTCAAGAATCAAATCAATTCCTCGAATTGACGCTCTAAGTCCTGCTGCATCACCATCAAAAAGAACAGTAATATTCTTTGTCAATCGGTTAATCAATCGAATTTGATCAGGAGTCAAAGCAGTTCCAGAAGAGGCTACTACATTTTCAATTCCTGCTTGATTGAACTGAATTACATCAGTATAACCTTCAACTAAATAGCAATTATTTAATTTTGCAATAGACTGTTTCGCCTGAAAAATTCCATACAGTACTTTACTTTTATGGTAAATTTCACTCTCTGGTGAGTTTAGGTATTTAGCTGCTTTTTTATCATTCGTTAAAATTCGCCCTCCAAAACCTAATATTCGTCCCGACATACTTTGTATCGGAAACATCACACGACCTTTGAATCGATCAAAAGGCTTATCTTCTCTAGGAATAGTTAATCCGGTACTTTCTAAAAATTCTAGTTTATACCCTTTCCCTAAAGCTTCTTTGGTAAAAGCGTCCCAAGTCTCTGGCGAATATCCTAAAGCAAATTTGGTAATAGTTTCATTTGTGAAACCTCGTTCTTTAAAATACGAAAGACCAATTGCTTTTCCTTCTTCTGAATGTAATAGGGTATTGTGAAAATAGTTTTTGGCAAATTCAGAAACCAAATACATACTTTCTTTAATGTCTGTATTTGCTTTTTCTTCGTCCGTTTGCTCGGTTTCTTCTATTTCAATATTGTATTTTTTTGCTAAATAACGAATCGCCTCAGGATAGGTAAAATGTTCGTGTTCCATCAAGAAAGCAACCGAATTTCCCCCTTTGCCGGAGCTAAAATCTTTCCAGATTTGTTTCACTGGCGAAACCATAAATGAAGGAGAACGCTCATCTGAGAAAGGACTCAGCCCTTTATAATTACTCCCCGCGCGTTTCAATTGTACAAAATCACCAATAACCTCCTCAACTCGAGCAGTTTCGTATACAGTATCAATTGTCGCTTTTGAAATCATTTAATTGTAGTAAAGTCACAAATATACAAAGTTTCAGTTCGATATATTTATGATTTCAAAAATGATTTTATTGATGCTAGAAAAGAAAAAAACGTAAGCTATTTAAAAATTTAAACTCTATTTCAATAGATATTTAGCAATAAACTTATATTTTTATACCATAATGGTGTTTTGCTTTCGCGTCCCGAATCGTAATTGCAATCTAATACTGCAAATCAAACCCAATACCTTAAACCTATGCCCATAAATAGTGCAACTGTTAAATCTATTCTCAATTCTGAAAGTTTTCAGAAAGAATGCCAAACTTTACTTGCTTTTGCTTCCGAAATTTGTAAAGTTCCAATTATAACATTAAATCATGTTGATGCTACTACAACAAATAGTATTGCCAAAACTGAAAACCAAATCTCATTTAATAAAACTGAAATTGAATTAGCATTGGCTAAAATGAAATCAGAAAAAGAAACTAATTCCTTTTTGAATTCGGAACAAAGTGCTCATTTTCAAATACGTTTTAGTGATGGATCTAACCAAGGATTACTTTCTCTTTATTACTCGGATACTTTTGTAATTGAGCCAAATCAATTAAAAATAATTCAGCACGTAGCAAATCAAATTGAGCGAATTTACCACTTTAAATTCGAAAACTTTGAGTTAGAACAAAAAGCATTTTACAAAAAAATATTGGATCAATTACCTACTGAAGTTGCTGTATTTGATAGTAATCATAAATATCTTTATGTAAACCCTGCTGCAATTAAAAATGTCGAACTCCGAAAATTTATCATAGGTAAAGATGATTTTGAATATGCAAAATATACCGAAAGAAATCCATTATTTGCAAAAGAAAGAAGAGAACGATTTACTACAGCTGCCAAAAATAATTCAGTTATAGAATGGACAGATGAATTGAAAAAGGAAGATGGAACATCTGTTTTTTATACACGGAAGTTTGCTCCTGTCTTTAACAAAAATGGAGTTTTAGAGATGATGGTTGGTTTTGGTGTCGATATTACAGCTCAAAAAAATGCTGAAGCTGCTTTAAAAATTAGTAACGAACGATTTAGCTATGCTAGTCAAGCCACCTCAGATGCACTTTGGGACTGGAATATGCAAACCGATGAAATATTCGTTGGAGAAACTTATTCCACTCTTTTCGGTCATCATTTTAAAAACAATACAATAGCAGCAAGTGTATGTGAAAATTTTGTACATCCCGAAGATCGCGAACGGTATTTAAAAAAATATGAAGAAATACTCAGTAGCGATGCTTTAAAATGGGACGATGAATACCGGTATTTAAAATCCGACAATACTTATACTTATGTCAGTGACAAAGCCATTATCATAAGAGATGAATATGGAACTCCTATCCGAATGATTGGAGCTATGCAAGATATAACAAACCGAAAAAAAGTAGAAGAACAAAACAGACTACTTATTGAAGAAAACAATCGAAACAAAAGCATCCAACTAAACGAAGCTAAAAACATGTATCGTTTGTTAGCTGACAATACGGTAGATTTGGTTTGTTTGCATAATTTGGATACAACTTTTGAGTATGTTTCTCCTTCAATAATGAAACTTATGGGATACACTCCTGAAGAACTTATTGGCCAATCTCCTATGCTTTTTGTACATCCGACAGATTTAGAATTACTACAAGAACGATTTGAAAGTTTTATAGTAAAGGCGGATGATTCTTATGTCGAAGCAAGATTTAAAAATAAAAATAACGAATATGTTTGGTTTGAAATCAAAGCCAGTATTGTTGTAGTTAACGGGGAACCTGTAAGTTTTCAGTCAAGCGCGCGCGAAATTACACAAAAAAAACAAGTGCAAAATGCTATGGAAAAAGCATTAATTCAAGAACGAGAACTTAATGAATTACGTACAAATTTGGTTTCCACAATTTCACATGAATTTCGCACTCCAATGACAACTATTCGAACAAGTGCTGAACTAATTGAAATGTATATTGAAGGACATAATTTTGTACACTCAAAACAGTTGCAAAAAAGAATTAATACTATTACCGAAGAAATCGATAGAATTGTGGAGTTAATGAACGCAGTGCTCACTATTTCTAAAGACGATGCAGGTAAAACTAATTTTAACCCTATCGAATTTGACTTAAAACAAATCTGTCTAGATGTAATTGAAACTAGCTTTTCGCACCAAATTGGAGGGCGCAAAGTACAAACGATTTTTGAAGGTGCTAATTTCAATATTTTTGCCGATAAAAACTTAATGGAATATTCTTTGTTTAATTTATTAAATAATGCATTCAAATATTCGAGTGGGACTGGCAATATTACCCTTCAACTTATAGCTAATACTACTACAATAGAAATTCAAATAATTGATAACGGAATTGGTATACCTGAAAAAGATCTTCCGAAATTATTTAACACTTTTTTCAGAGCTAGCAATACCGAAGGAATCCAAGGAACTGGTTTAGGGTTATATATAGTAAAGACTTTTACCCAGAGAAATTCCGGAACGATTACAATTGATAGTACACTTGGAAAAGGAACAAAAGTAACATTACAATTTCCTTTATTAAAATCATAACAAATGAAAAAAATAGTAATTATTGACGACGAAATAAAATTACGTGAGGCTTTAGTTGAGCTTTTTTCATTTATAGGGTATGAAATAATTGAAGCACAAGATGGATTAGAAGGTTTGGAAAAAGTAGATTTACACATCCCAGACTTAATCCTTTGTGATGTTATGATGCCAAATTTAGATGGATATGGTTTTTTAAAAAAACATGGCGCTTCCAAACATGCCAGTATACCAGTTTTGCTTTTAACAGCGAAAATAGAAGAAAAAGATGAAATAACAGGTAGTAATTTAGGTGCTAAAGGATATATAAAAAAACCTTTCTCATTTCAAGAATTGAAAAGAATTATTGAAAAGCATATCTAAAATAAAACCGTAAAAAGAATTGAAGAAAAGATTTAGTATCGAAAAAAGGAAGTTTAAGAATCTTACCTAAAGCAGCCTGCTTTAACTAAATTGTAATCATAAATTCATTGCCCCCAATAAATTTTCTGAACAGACTGCTCCGGTAAGAAAGATCCCAAATCTTACTACAAAGATATACTAAGTTCTTCTTTAAGAAAACAATTTAATTGATAAATTAAAAAAAAGTGCTAATAATTTAATTTGAATAATTACCTATTCAGTTAAATAATAGATCAGGTGATATTATATAAAAGTATTGAAGAAATTCTAATAAAAATATATTGAGTCAATTACAATCTCTATGCACTAATAAGTCAATTATAACTTTAGATTTAGTACAAAAAACACTAAATCTAATTAGGATTTTGGACTAATTGAGCTGATTTTATGTATTCTCTGGGAGACATATTAGTATATAATTTAAAACTTGTTGAAAAATAAGAAAATGATCCAAATCCTGTTTGATCGACTAAAAACTGAATATTTCTTTCTCCTAAATCAATCAATTTCATTGCATATTGAATTTTAAATTCTCGGATATACTGACTTATGTTTTTATTAGTAAGTTTTCGAATTCTTTTATCTAGCGTAGATTTACTAATAAATAAATTTTTAGACAACTCATCTAAATTAGGCTTAACCTTTATCTCTTTTAGTAATAATTCATTTAGAGAAGTTAAAAAATCTTTCTCAGATAATTTAATAGTAACCTTTGAAAACGGATCAATCCCAAAGTTCTTTTCGATATTTTTCCTAAACTCTAAAACATTATTTACTTTAAAGATTAATTCTTTTATCTTGAAAGGTTTCATAATATAATCATTCACTCCCAACTCTAGTTGACGTAACTTTATTTCATCATCACTATTTGCTGTAATAATTATAAAGGGTACAGTTGTGAATTTCTTGTTTTTTCGAATATGCAAGTACAATTCTCCACCATTCATCGTTGGCATCATTAAATCACTAATGATTAAATCCGGAGTGTTTTGAGAAAGATAGTTCACTGCTAACGTACTATCGTCAAACCAAGTAACATCAAAATTATTCAATAGCAATAACTCTAGGATGGCGTTTCCTAATGCTACATCGTCTTCAATTAATACTATTTTTTGTTTTTGAATTTTCACGATACGAATTTAATAATTTAAATTTTAAATTATCCGCTTTTTTTTAAAATAATAGTATTAATTAAAATTAGCAGTTATTAATTATAAATTATCACGCTATTTTTAGAAGATTTATGCTTTGAAATTACAATGAAAAATTATATTTTTCTTTTAATAACGTAATTCACCATCAGAATTAAAGATTCTTTAAATGGGGAATCTGGATAATTTACAAGTAGTTGTAAAGCTTCTTGTTGGAATTGAAGCATCTTTTTTTCGGCATAAAGCAAACCATTATTATTCTTGACAAAAGCAATTACTTCTTTAACGCGCTTTTTGTCTTTATTATGGTTCTTAATTGAGTTGATTAGCCAACTTTTTTCTTTAGACGTACATGTATTCAAAACATGAATTAAAGGCAACGTCATTTTTTGTTCTTTAATGTCAATTCCCGTTGGTTTGCCAATAGCGTCATCCGTATAATCAAACAAGTCGTCTTTGATTTGGAACGCCATTCCTATTAGTTCGCCAAAACGATGCATGTTCTTTACTTGAGCTTCATCTTCAATTACGGATTGGGCTCCTAAAGCGCAACAAGAAGCAATTAACGTGGCTGTTTTTTTGCGGATAATATCATAATAAATATCTTCTGTAATATCTAATCGACGGGCTTTTTCAATTTGAAGTAATTCCCCTTCGCTCATTTCACGAACAGCAACCGAAATAATTCGAAGTAAATCAAAATCTCCATTGTCAATAGAAAGCAACAATCCTTTAGAAAGCAGATAATCGCCCACTAAAACAGCAATTTTATTTTTCCAAAGTGCATTCAAAGAGAAAAACCCTCTGCGACGATTACTATCATCCACCACATCATCATGAACCAAAGTAGCGGTATGAATCAATTCAATCACGCAAGCTCCTCGATAAGTGCGCTCATTCACAACGCCTTGAGAAACCATTTTGGCAGTCAAAAACACAAACATAGGACGCATTTGTTTCCCTTTGCGATTGACAATATAATAGGTAATTCTGTTAAGTAACGCTACTTTAGAAGACATCGATTCGTAGAACTTTTTTTCAAAAAGTTCCATTTCGGTCAAAATAGGTTGTTTTATTTGAGAAGTGATATTCATTGGCTTCAAAGATACAAAATGATTATTTTTTCAAAGCCAATACACGCATTAAATTAAATGCCTATTTAGGATTTATTAGCCAATTGTCCGCAAGCCGCATCAATATCTTTTCCGCGACTTCTTCTTACTTTGACTACTATGCCAATTGCTTCCAATCCTTTAATATAAGCAGCAATAGCTTCTTCAGAGGCTTGTTGAAATTCGCCATCATCAATTGGGTTATATTCTATCAAATTCACTTTGCACGGAACATATTTACAAAACTTAACCAAGGCATCTACCGAAGCTTTATCATCATTGATTCCTTTCCAAACCACATATTCGTATGATATCTTGCTTTTGGTTTTTCGGTACCAATATTCTAAGGCTTCACGCAAATCTGCCAAAGGGAAATTTTCGCTGAAAGGCATAATTCGAGAACGAATTTCATCAATGGCCGAGTGCAAAGAAACCGCTAATTTGAATTTCACCTCGTCATCTGCTAATTTTTTAATCATCTTTGGCACACCCGAAGTGGAAACCATAATTCGTTTGGGAGACATTCCCAAGCCTTCTGGCGAAGTAATCATATCAATCGCTTTGATGACATTATTGTAATTCATCAAAGGCTCTCCCATTCCCATAAAAACAATATTAGACAAGGGGTGATTGTAATACAAACGGCTTTCTCTATCAATAGCCACTACTTGGTCGTAGATTTCTCCAGGTTCCAAATTTCGCATTCGCTTTAATCTAGCAGTAGCACAAAAGTTACAATCCAAACTGCATCCCACCTGACTCGAAACACAAGCGGTAGTTCGAGTTGCCGTAGGAATTAAAACCGATTCGACAATCAAACCATCATGCAAACGAACGGCATTTTTAACCGTTCCATCCTCGCTACGTTGCATGGTATCCACTTTGATATGATTGATAACAAAATGGTCTTCGAGCATTTGACGAGTAGGTTTTGCCACATTGGTCATATCCTCAAAAGAATGCGCACCTTTACTCCACAACCATTCATAGACTTGATTGCCACGAAAAGCTTTATCTCCATTGGAAACAAAAAAATCACGCAATTGTTCTTTTGATAAGGCCCGTATGTCTTTTTTCTCGATTTGCATGGCGCAAATTTAAGGAGTATTTGTTGATTTATTTCATCAATTCGAATAAATGCTCGTGTGTGATTTGATAAATTGATAACTTTGCACCAATTGAAAAAACTATCCAATGCACTTCATTTCTCAAGAACTCGAAGATTATATCGAACAACATTCTGAAAAAGAACCGCAACATTTAGCGGATTTAAATAAAGAAACCTATCAGAAAATTTTGCTGCCTAGAATGTTAAGCGGTCATTTTCAAGGACGTGTTTTGAGTATGTTGTCTAAATTGATTCGACCAGTAAACATTCTTGAAATTGGAACCTACACGGGTTATTCCGCTTTGTGTTTGTGCGAGGGAATGCAAGACAACGGGCAATTACACACCATCGACATCAAAGAAGAATTAGTTGATTTTCAGCGCAAACATTTTGACAAATCGCCTTGGGGAACGCAAATTGTTCAGCATTTAGGTGAAGCCGTTGATATTATTCCTAACCTTGACATGCAATTCGATTTGGTGTTTATTGATGCAGACAAAGAAAACTATATTAACTATTTTGAAATAATTGTTTCCAAAATGAACAAAGGAGGCATCATTTTATCAGACAATGTGTTGTGGAGTGGTAAAGTTTTGGAACCGTTGCAAAAAAATGATTTGAGTACCAAAATACTTTTAGAATACAATCAATTATTAAAAAACGACCCAAGAGTAGAAACCGTTTTACTACCAATTAGAGATGGATTAACTGTTTCGAGAGTTCTTTAGAATATATTTTTGATACAGTTTGTAGGTTACAAAACCAAAAGTAGCCCCAAACAAATATCCCGTCAAAATATCTAATGGATAATGCAAGCCTAAGTAAATTCGGCTGTAGGCAAAAATCAAAGGAAATAAAAATATCAGAAAAGCGTAACGATAATATTTTTTCAAAAGCAAGAATAAAAAAGTCATCGTAGCCATAGAATTAGCTGCATGGCCTGAAAAAAAACTGAACGAATTGCTTGGTTTGACCAATCGGATGATAGTATTAATATCCGGATTATTACAGGGTCTCAAACGTTGAAAAGTAACTTTAAATAGATTAGTCGTTTGATCTGTCACAACTAATAAAATCGTAACAAACAGCAATAAATAGAGCGTTGATTTTACGCCTATTTTTTTATAGACCAAATACAATAGCACTAAGAAAAATGGAGTCCAATTGGATTGTTTTGTAATAAAAAGCCAAAGTCCGTCAAAAGTAGTAGAACCTAAACCGTTCAAAAAAATTAAAAGTTGAACATCCAATTGAAGCAATTTTTCAAGCATTATCCTTGACGTTTAATTGGACCTTCTACCTCTTCCGTTTGATTCAAATTAGGAACCTCTGTTGCATTTTCAACACTTGTAAGTCCTTGTCCCACTTGTTTGATTTCCGAATTTAAAGAATTAGAAAAATCGGTAACTATACTTGTATCTCCAAGCAAATTTTCTTTTGCTTTGTCAATTTCTGCAGTGATATTTCCTGTCAAATCAGCTAGTGATTGTTTATCAAATCCATTAGCCTCAGCTCCTTTTTGGATCTCAGATTTAATGTCATTAGTCGCGTTTTTAATTTGCGCCATTGTTTTACCAACAGTTCTAGCTATTTCAGGAACTTTGTCCGATCCAAAAAGCATTAGAACAATAAACATGATGAAAATTAATTCGCCTCCTCCTATTCCAAACATAATTTTGTATTTTTTCTGAAGGACAAATATACCAAAATTCAAGTCCTTCTATTTTAAAATTATCATAAAAAATTAAAGGCTCCAATTGGAGCCTTTAATTTTCTTAATTTATTCAAACTTAGATTTTTCTTCTTGCTTAGGCCAAGTGTTATTAGTGACATCAATATCTGCCGTTTCTAATTTTGGGTCTATTTGAATTTTCTTAACTGCTTTTTGAGTAGCATATACTTTACGGGCAGTGTCGTTCCCTTTTCTCCAAATCTGAGCCGGATATTTAAAGCTTTCTTTAGAATCGTCTTCGTAAGTCAATTCCACTAGAATTGGCATTAACATTCCACCTGGTTTATTAAAAGTTACTTCGTAAAAATAGTTAGGAGCTTTCAAATTGGCTTTTTCTTCAGCAGAAAGATTTTGATCTACATAATCCGAAAGCAATTTAACGTCTTGGATTTTCAACGCTTTCTTATCCTTTGGATTCAACTCTGTATTTTGGCCTGAAACCAAATAAACAAATGGTCCTTTTTCCAAACCAAAACGTCCTTTTCTCACTTTTACGTCTTTCAAATCAGACGTTGCTGTTTCAGAAACATAATATTGTTTTACGTCTTCTACACCAATATCTACGAAATCAGTTGAGTAAAACCAACCTCTAATAAACCAATCTAAATCAAAGGCTGAAGCATCTTCCATTGTTCTAAAAAAGTCTTCTGGGGTTGGGTGCTTGAATTTCCATCTGTTAGCGTACACTTTAAATGCATGATCAAACAACTCACGACCCATAATGGTTTCTCTCAAAATATTCAATCCCGTTGCCGGTTTTCCGTAAGCATTATTTCCAAATTGATAAATAGTTTCAGAATTGGACATAATTGGCTCTAAGAACTTTTGGTCACCGCTCATATAAGGAACAATGTTTTTAGCTGGACCACGTCTTGAAGGAAAATTAGTTCCCAATTCTTGTTCTGCCATATATTCCATAAAGGAGTTTAACCCTTCATCCATCCATGACCATTGACGTTCATCTGAGTTCACAATCATTGGGAAAAAGTTGTGTCCTACTTCATGTACAACAACACCTATCATTCCGTTTTTAACTTGTTCACTAGTTACTCCATTTTCGTCAGGACGACCAAAATTCCAACAAATCATTGGGTATTCCATACCTTGATCTTCTGCCGAAACAGAAACTGCTTTTGGATAAGGATAATCAAATGTATGAGACGAATAGCTTTTTAAAGTGTGTGCAACAGTACGTGTAGAAGTTTCTCCCCAAAGCGGATTTGCTTCTTTTGGATAAACCGAAGTAGCCATAACCGTTTTAGTACTTAATTTCACCGCCATAGCATCAAAAATAAATTTTCTTGAAGAGGCAATTCCAAAATCTCTTACATTTTTAGCGCTAAATTTCCATGTTTTTTTCTTGTCTGAAAATCCTTTTTCAGCTGCTGTAGCTTCTTCTTGTGTCACAATTACAACTGGCTTATCAAATGTTTTTTGAGCCAATTCATATCTTTTTAATTGCTCAGGCGAAAACACTTCAGCACGGTTTGTTAATTCCCCAGTTGCTTCAATAATGTGATCTGCAGGAACGGTGATATTTACGTCGAAGTTTCCAAAAGGCAAGGCAAACTCTCCTGTTCCCCAGAATTGCATATTTTGCCATCCTTCAACATCATTATACACCGCCATTCTTGGATAAAACTGCGCAATCACATAGATTTTATTACTGTCTTTTTCAAATGCTTCGTAGCCAGATCTTCCACCTTCTTTTCTGTAATTGTTGATGTTGTACCACCATTTTGTAGAAAAGGTAAATGTCGAACCTGGTTTCATTGGTACAGGCAAATTAATACGCATCATCGTTTGGTTGATGGTATACGACAATGCAGCGCCTTTGATATCTTTTACATATTCAATATGAAATCCGCGATCTGGTTTTTCCTTTAAATAATCGGAAGCAAATTTTTCAGTAGGCAATACCTGATCTATTCTTTGGCTTTCTGCCAAAGGAGATTGAGAGGTTTTTGCTTGTTGGTTTTGATCCAATTGCACCCATAAATACTCTAAAGTATCCGGCGAATTATTAGTATAGGTTACCGTTTCGGAACCCATTAATTTTGAATTTTTATCGTCTAATTCAATGTCAATTTTATAATCGGCTTGTTGCTGATAATACGCTGGTCCTGGTGCACCAGAAGCGGAACGATACATATTGGGCGTAGCCAACAAATCGTACATCTGACTGAATTTATTCGTGTCATACCTTCCGGTTTGTTTCGGAGCTACGGCAGCAGGCTTCTCCTGAGCCAATGCGATTACTGGTAAAAGTAATAATAATGCGATTTTTTTCATTTCGGGGAATTTTAGCTTGTGAAAATACTACTTTTTAACAAATAGACTAATTAGAATTAAAATTTTAACACTTCTGTTTTGTTGGAAGCCGTAAAAAGAACTGTTTTCTTTTGGGCAAATGCATTAAAATGCAAAATATTTTGTTGTTCTGAATTCCAATGTGTTAAGACTGTATTGGTTATTTCGACCGATTGTATTTTTTGAATATCAGTCAATTTACAATAACAAATTATCAAATCACCTTCTATTTCTTTGCTCAAAAAAAGAACCGGTTTTACTTGACCATTTACTTTAAAAAGTAACTGTTCTGCAAAATATTTCTTAAGATTGGTTACATCCTCATTCGATTCTTTTTCAGTACCCAAAAACGTCTTTTTACCGTATTTTTTTTCGAGTGCCAAATTCAAATCATCCACAAAAATGCGAGAAGAAATTTGTAACATTTTCTTTTCAGGAGCATAATTGACCTGAAAAATAGCCATATAAAACTTATGGGCTTCAAAAGCCGAAAAGCTGCAAAATAAAAGACTTAGAAAAGCAATTAACACTGTTTTTTTCATCCTTCAAAAATAGGAATTGTTTTGAAACTACCATTAAAAATATACTGTAAAAGAAATTAATTCTCCTTTTTAGTAGCAATAATTTCTATATACTGCACTGCCAATTCACTCATCAAAAATTCTATTGAAGTTCGATTTTTGGTTTTTAAAACCCTTGTGAATTTTGGATTCTCTACAGCAAAATACAAAAAGCCTTTGACGTAATCTGAAGGGATATGAAGTGTATTCACGTAATGATTTTTATCAAATAGGTTTTCAAGCTGAACCATATAACCTTCTTTTTTCTCTACTTCCAATTCTTTTTTCAACATGGCTGTTCTACCCGAAAAATAATTTAATAGAGGATCTAAACCCAATGGATTCAATCTCCCAGAAGAAGCCGTGGCTAATTTACGTTCTGCTGGCGTATACTTTTTTTGACCATAAGGGATTATCCCCAAAGATTCTGCTGAAACCGTTGGGCGCTTTACAACCACTTCTTTCAATTCGTTCATTATAGGGCTCATTTTTACAAAAAATAATGCACCCTGAACATCTTGAGCAGTTATTACTTTTTTTACTGACTTAAACTGAACCGAAGATAAAAGCAAACTATCTCCAACAATAGCCTTAATTCTAAAAAAGCCTTTAGTATCTGTTATGGCGGCATTTTCATTATTTAAATTGATTACATAAATCCCTTCTAAATTGCTCATATCGGCATTGACTTTTCCGTGACAATCTACAGCAATGTTGCTTTGCCCAAAAAGTTGGGTGGTACACCAAAAAATAATAAAACAAATTAGACGAATCATATAGTAGCTAGTTCCAATTTCTAAAAGTAGTTCACAAAAGTAGTAGTGTGTCCTCCAAATTAATTACTAATGAGTTGGTAAATATTTGTTAATTAAAAAATGGGAATGTGTACCTTTACTCTTCTATTAATTGATTTTAAGATGAAAAACATACTATTAGCAAGTACCTCAACAATATATGGAAGCAGTTTTTTGGAATACTTATTCCCTGAATTACAAGCCCATTTTAAAGACTGCAAAACCCTACTGTTTATTCCATATGCACGATCAGGAGGAATGACGCACGATGAATATACTACCAAGGTAGCATTGGCTTTTGCCAAAATAAATATTACCGTAAAAGGAATTCATGAATTTGAAAATCCTGTAGCAGCAGTCCAAAATGCTGAAGGGATTTTTACCGGTGGTGGAAATACATTTGTTTTGGTTTCTCAATTGTACAAAAACCAAGTGATGGAAGTATTGGCTAAAAAACTAAAAAGCGGAACCCCGTATTTAGGCACAAGTGCTGGAAGTAATATTGCAGGATTAACCATTCAAACAACAAATGATATGCCCATTGTATATCCCCCAAGTTTTCAAACGTTGGGAATGATTCCTTTTAATTTGAATCCGCATTATATCGATAATGACAAGCCTTCCAATCATATGGGAGAAACCCGAGAAGATCGCATCAAGGAATTTCATACGTTCAATTCTATCCCTGTTTTAGGACTGCGAGAAGGAAGTTGGCTCGAAATCAAAGGAGACATAATTACGCTAAAAGGGAATCACAAAGCGCGCCTTTTTAGACAATACCAAACACCTGAAGAATTAGAAAGTGGCAGCGATTTAAGTTTTGTGAAATAAAAAAGCCGAAACAGCAGTTTCGGCTTAAAAGAGCGAAAGACGAGGCTCGAACTCGCGACAACCAGCTTGGAAGGCTGGAGCTCT
>CAYWFQ010000033.1:0-21219 GCA_964457505.1 uncultured Flavobacterium sp. | reverse complement strand
TGATTTACGTCAACTTGATGTCAATCAATTGCCGCAACTGGCTCAAGAGTTGCGCGACTTCATTATCGATGTAGTTTCAGTAAAAGAAGGACATTTGGGTGCTAGTTTGGGAGCAGTAGAGTTGACCATTGCATTGCATTATGTTTTTGACACGCCTAATGATCGTTTGATTTGGGACGTAGGTCATCAGGCTTACGGACACAAAATTCTAACCGGTCGAAGAGATAATTTTCACACTAACAGACAACTTCACGGTATATCAGGTTTTCCTAAAAGAAGCGAAAGTAAGTACGATACTTTTGGCGTAGGCCATTCATCAACCTCTATTTCGGCAGCTTTAGGAATGGCGATTGGATCTAATTTGAAAGGCGATTTTGAAAGACAACACATTGCGGTTATCGGCGATGCGTCGATAGCGTCGGGAATGGCTTTTGAAGGACTGAATCACGCGGGAGTTACCGATGCTAATTTATTAGTCATTTTAAATGATAACGCTATCGGAATTGATCCAAGCGTAGGTGCATTGAAAAATTATTTGACTGCCGTCAAAGAAGGAAAAAACCCAAGACAAAATAACATGATTAAGTCCTTGAATTTTGATTATTCAGGACCAATTGACGGACATGATATTCAGGCCGTAATTCAAGAATTAGTGCGACTTAAAAAAGTAAAAGGTCCTAAATTCCTGCACGTGATTACCACCAAAGGAAAAGGATTACAACAAGCGGAGGAAAATCAGGTGCAATACCATGCGCCAGGTAAATTTGATGCCAATACTGGAGAAATTATTCCTAAATCAGAAGAACATCTTCCACCAAAATACCAAGATGTTTTTGGAGAAACGATTTTGGATTTGGCACAAAAAAATGAAAAAATAATCGGAATTACTCCAGCAATGCCAACGGGAAGTTCGCTAAAGTTGATGATGGATGCGTTCCCAAAACGGGCATTTGACGTAGGAATTGCGGAACAGCATGCCGTTACATTGGCGGCAGGAATGGCAACACAAGGTATGATCGTTTTTTGTAATATCTATTCGACTTTTTTACAAAGAGCTTATGATCAAGTCATTCACGACGTAGCTTTGCAAAATTTACCCGTTATTTTTTGTTTGGATCGTGCGGGATTAGTGGGAGAAGATGGAGCCACACATCATGGCGTTTTTGATTTGGCGTATCTGCGTTGTATCCCGAATATGATTATTTATTCGCCAAGGAATGAAATGGCTTTGCAAAATATTTTATATACCGCTCAATTAGGATTGGAACATCCTATTGCGATTCGGTATCCTCGTGGACGCGGACAAATTAGTGATTGGAAAAGTCCGTATCAAACTATAGCCATTGGCAATGCTCACTGTATCAAAGAAGGAACAAAAGTAGCTGTTTTGTCTAATGGAACGATTGGCAAAAATGTGACACAAGCTTTGGAAAATTTACAAAATCCATCTGCTATTGCTCATTTTGATTTCCCGTTTGTAAAACCTTTAGATGAAAAACGGTTACATACTATTTTCTCTAAATTTGAAATGATAATTACTATTGAAGACGGCGTTATTTCAGGAGGTTTTGGAAGTGCGATTTTAGAATTCGCTGTAGCCAATAATTACCATTCAAAAATTCAATTGTTAGGTGTTCCAAACGAATTTATTGAACAAGGAACTGTTTTAGAATTACAACAAATTTGCAAAATGGACGTTACAAGTTTGGAACTTCTTTTTAAAGAACTCCTTTAATATAATAAGTAAGAATTAACAAAGTATAGTATAATGAGATTAGGTTGCACTCTTTTTTTAGTACTTTTTTCGGTTTCAGTTTTTGCTCAAGAGTTGATAACTAAGAAATCAACAGATACTATTTCGCATTGGTCTAAAAAAAATAAAGTTGGATTCGACATTTCAGAAATAGCCTTTGTTAATTGGAGTGCAGGTGGTAATAGTGCTATTTCAGGATTACTTAAAGGGGATTTTTCCAGAATTTATACCAAAGGAAATCAAAAATGGGTAAATGATTTAACGATTCGGTATGGCTTAAATAAGCAAGATGGGCTTGGAGTTAGAAAAACGGATGACGCAATCCATTTTAACTCTACTTTTGGGTATCGAAAAGACACGATTACGAATTGGTACCATTCGGCTAAATTTAATTTCAATACTCAATTTACGAATGGATATGCCTATCCAAACACAGAAAAAACAATTTCTCGATTATTTGCACCAGCGTATATTTTTTTAGGGGTGGGAGCAGAAAATGCTAATAAAGGAAAAAAACGTATTTTCTATATTTCGCCTTTTACGTTTAAAACAACTTTAGTATTAGATCAGCGTTTAGCTAATCAAGGTGCTTTTGGGGTAGCAAAAGCAGTATATGATACTAATGGAACTATCATTGCTAATGGTAAACAATCTAAAACCGAGTTAGGATTTTTGTTTACCAGTTTCTACAAAAAAGAGATTGTAAAGAACATTATTTTAGTGAATAGACTAGTGCTCTATTCTGATTATATTAACAATTTTGGAAATATTGATATTGATAACGATTTGGTTTTGGATTTGGTTGTCAATCAATATGTTCGAGCTACTATTGGCGCGCGAATTATTTACGACGATGATATTAAAGCTAAAGAAGAAATTGGAGGGAAGCAGGTTACTGTTGGTCCAAAAATGCAGTTGAAACAGCAGCTTGGAGTTGGTTTAGTATATACTTTTTAAACCACCATTAAATTACATCCTCGTATATCGGAATGGTCAAAACGACCTAAAACTTCAAAACTACCGTTGGCGTATTTTTTGCCTAAGTCTTGAGTAGCAATAAACGAACACGAATTGATATTGGCTAAGTCAATTACGTTGATGCCGCCAGTTTTGCCTTCTCTTACATACGATAGGGCATCTTCGGTATCTCGAACTAGGACTTGCATCCATGACGGGCATTCAAAGATTCCTTCACCAAGTGAATACGCTTGTGAAAGTAATTCAGTCATGCCGTATTCCGAATGAATAGCATTTACTCCAAAACCTTCACAAAGTTGTTGGTGCAATTCTTCTCGAATCATTTCTTTACGCTTGCCTTTCATTCCGCCAGTTTCCATAATGATGGTATTCTCTAATTGAAAAGAGTGTTTTTCAATCAAGTCCAATAATGCATAGGTAACCCCAATTAGAATTACATTTTGTCCAGCTTGATCCAATTGAATTAATTTAGCAATTAGTGCTTCGTAATTATGAAGATAAAAGCCACTTTCTACTTGTTTCGATAGTTGAATTAAATCATCTACCATGTGAATTAAGGAGGAACCTTCTCTTTCTAAATAGGATGGAAGTAAAGCTAAAATTACATAATCCTCAATGTTGCCATAAAATTGAGAAAATCCTTTGCGGTAACTTTCTTCATAAATACTCACATCTGTAACTAGATGTTTGCTAGTAATCATTCCAGTTGTACCACTACTAGTGAAAGTAGTTTGTACAGGATTTGTAGAAGATACTATAGCATGGCTTTTAAAAAACTGAATCGGTAAAAACGGAATTTGTTGAATGGATTTTACCTTTTGCACATCGGTTTTTAAGAAATCGCAAAATTCACGATATACCAAATTATTCTCGTATTGGTAACGGAAAACTTTCAAAGCGATTTTGTCAAATTGCTTCTGATTGCTAATGGTGAATATATCGTGGGTTGAAATCAAGAATAATTTTTTCACAAAAGTAATCGAAATAAATGGGAAAAGAAACGGGCATAAAAAAAGCTCCATTTAGGAACTTTTTTATATTTAATTTTATCTTACAATCAGTTTTCGAGTAGCAGCGCTTTCTTCTTCTTTAATTTTAATAATGTAAACGCCTGGGGAAAGGGATGAGATGTTTAATTCTCGTGTGTTCATTTGAGTTTGAAACACTTTTTTGCCTAGTACATCAAAAATTTGAATTTCTTTCTCTGAGTCATTTTTTGTGGCAATATAAACTCTCCCATTAGTAACAGGGTTTGGGTACAAGCTCAAACCTTCTATGTTTGACTCTTGCAGTTTAGATTGCTGTTTAGCTTCTTGCGCGTTGACACTTGAAACTGATAAAAGCAAAAACAGAAAAGGAATATAATATAGCTTCTTCATGTTCTTATTGTAATACTATAAAAGTAGTATTTTTTTTCATTGATAATACTAAAATGAAAAAAATATCGTTTGTCGAAAAAATATGTATTTTTTTTAATTTTAATTTAACATTACAAATTATTGATAATCAAATGATTAAACTGTATTTATATATCTAACCTAACCTATCATTTTTAACACTCTAATGTTACCAAATTGTTAAGCAAATGTTTGGTAGATGTAAATTTATGTATATATTTGTTATCGAATTATTAACAATTAAAACCTAACAAAATGAAAAAAATTATGATGATTGCAGTGTTAGTAGTATCTAGTGTAACATTTGCACAAAATAGAGAGCCTAAATTAGAAGAAGTAAACGGTTTAGTTAAAGCAACATATTTTCACGAAAATGGTGAAATTCAACAAGAAGGATTTTTCGCTGATGGTAAATTAGATGGAAAGTGGATTTCATATAATCAAAACGGTGTTAAAATCGCTATTGCTGAATATGCAAAAGGAGTAAAAGTTGGAAATTGGTTTTTCTGGAATAATGAAGGACTTTCTGAAGTAGATTATTCAAAAGATGCTATTCTATCCATCAAAAAATGGAATAATGGTTCTGTAGCTTCTTTAAATTAAGTTAGTTAATTTTTTAAACAAAAAAACCTGTTAGAAATCCTAACAGGTTTTTTTTATTTTATTGAAGAAATTATTGTAATAAATTCACTCCATTTACTGTTGACCAAGTTCCAGCAGTTAAACTAGCACCAGTAGCTGAAGTACTAAGTGTATAATTGGCTGTTGGGAAATTTACTGTAATCGTTCCTACAGTTGCAAATTGAGATGTATTGTCATTAATTTTAACCGAAGTTAATTTGATTTTACCTTCATTTACTTGGGTATTAGCATTAGCATCTTGTATACGAACTGCTGTTGCTCCTGTTGTAGTGTAACCAGAAATCACAATGTTTGAAAAATGACCATTTCCGTGTTTTTTAAACTGAATTGCATCATATTCAGCTGCAGATGAACCACCCTCAGTTACTGTACCTGCTGCTCTTTTTAAAGTGATATTTGAAATTATTGGATAGTAAGCATTATTATTATTTGATGCTTCTATTTCCATTCCAAAATTTCCTGTTGTAACTTGATAAGCATACCAATTTGTATTTGTATCACCTTTCCAACCGTCTTGCCAGTCAAAAGAATCGTCAAAATTTCCGTAAGAAATTAAATTTTTAGCACTCACGGTTCCTCCATAAAATTCGTAACCATCATCAGCACCTTTATAAGAAACTAAATTCTCTAAAATGGTTCCAGAACCTACAGAATAAAATGAAAATCCATTCATTTCACTTGTTCCGTCTGTAATTTTTTTACCAGCATATTCCACTCTTACATAACGCAATGTCCCCCCGTTATGAGTTGCATTAGTACCACCATAAGTTAAGTTCAATCCATCTTCTGATGTTTTAGTAGTTACAGCACCTGCTCCATTTATTGGTGCATCTCCATACATGATGATTCCGCCCCAAGCTCCTGGTGTTGCTGAAGGTTCAGTTAAAACGATCGGTTGAGAAGCAGTGCCATTCATAATTAATTTCCCACCATTTTTAACAACAAGCGCATCTACTCCATTTGCTGCATTTGCAGTAATAGTTGATCCGGCGTCAAAAGTAACTGTAACCCCAGATTCAATAGTAACAATTCCGTTTAGTGTATAATTTCCGTAAGCAATAGTTCTATTAGAAGTGATAGAACCAGTTAATTCGCCAACTACTGGTGTTTGAGTTGTGTCTTCATCATCCGTAGTTGAACATCCTGTAAAAGTTAAAGCTAAAATTGATAAGCTAAAAATTAATTTTTTCATTGTTGAATTTGTTTATTTAAATTATTAAGACAAATGTATTTGACTTGTATTTTATTAATGTATCGTTACTGTTATATAATTGTTAGTTGTTGAATAATTAATCGTTTCCTGAATGTTTCTTAATTGTAAACTAAAAAAGAGCAGTTTTATCTGCTCTTTTTTGTTTAGAAAGAATATGTCAAGTTAGTTGAAAACCCAATTCCTCTTTGGTATGATTGAAGCAAGTAAGATGCTTCGTCAATAGAAATCTTATTGTTGGTTCCTAACTCTCTTTTGTAAATTGGATCTAGAATATTATCAACTGAGAATTTAAAATTCCATTTTTTATTGATAACACTACTCCATACTAAATCTAATTTATGGAAAGGTTTTTCATAGATGTGGTCGTATCCTGCAATTCCTACTGCAAAAATTCTTTCGCCGTATACGCTGTATACTAATGAAGCTGTATTTTTCCAACTATCCCCTGAATTAAACTCATATTTAATATCTGAGTTTACTAACCAATCAGATGCTCCTTGTAATTTTCTCTTTTCAAAAGTATCAAAATATCCACTTCTATTTTTGTTTACAGTTGCTTCTGTAAACATTAATGATGTATTAAATCCAAATGAGAATCCTTTTAAGTTATCATTAATACGAGATAATTGAACTAAAAATTCAAATTCAGCTCCAAACAATTGTGCGCTTTTATTGTTAAAATATGTTATTGTTTGTCCACTACCTGTAGCACTTGATTGTACTGTTCTTTCAATTGGATTGTCAATATATTTTGCGAATACCGTAGCAGCAAATAATTCTTTGCTAGTTGGGAAAATTTCAAATTTTAAATCAGCATTATAATTTTCGCTATTGATTAGGTCTGAATTACCTCTTTCAGTTGTTCCGTCAGCATTGATTAAGTTGATGTCAAGACTTTCAAAAAGAACTGGTTTAGTATAGGTTTTAGAAGCTGTAAAACGAATATTGCTTTTTTCTGAAGCAACATATTTAACATTTAAAGAGGGTAAAATATATAATTTCTCAACAGTTTTTTTTCTGTAAGGACTTGAAATTGGATCAGAAATTGTTCTGAATTTATATTCACGAATTGTATTTTCTGCTCTAAGACCAGTACTTACCTCTAATTTTTCATTCAGGTTTAATAATAAATTAGTGTAAATTCCATCAGCTCTTTGAAAAACTTTTGTTTTGTATTCACTAGATGATTCTTCTTGGAAATACATTTTATTATTAGTTACATCATTTTGAATAGTTGATTCTACTTCATTAATGTTTACAATAGTTGGAATTGAAGCCCCATTTGGTTTACCAAAAGCAAATCTAAATTTAGAAATCATATACTCGGCAAATCCATTGTATCCAATAGACAATTTATTTTGTTTGTCTTCGTTCTTACCAAATTTAAGGTTGTATTCTAATTTACCAGAGAAATGGAAGTTGTTATCAATGTTGAAAAATTGACGAATTAAGTTGTTACCACCATATTGTGTTTCAACTTGAGTTTCATTAATTTTTCTTCCAGTAACAAATTTTCTATCAGGTTGATTGTAATTAGTTCTAGTATACGAAATACCCCCGTTAACAGAATGTTTGTCATCAGCAGTAATTTTATAATTTCCAAACAATTGATTTGTGAAATACTGTGATTCTTCATACTGGTTCAATCTAATAAATTCATTTGGATTTTGAATTGCAGTTCTAGTGTAACCCAACTGGTCTTGTATGCTATTTTCTGTTGATTTCAAATACAAACTATTGGTAAATACATTTAGGCGATTTGATTTATATTGTAATCCGAATAATACAGAAGATTGAGTCGAAAATTTGTATTGGACTCTGTTTAAATTATTATCATAAATTCCCTGTCCTTGAGAAAAAGTTCTATCAACACCTTCTCTAATTTGGTATTTATTATCAAAATTAGTTGCAAAATTATAGTATAATTTATTATCACCAATTTCAAATTTATCAGTGTGACTTACCCCAAAACTAGTATTTAATGGGGCTTGTTTTTTGGTTACATTCCAAGTAGATTGATAATCATTACTTATTCTAGCTGATGGTTTGGTACCATAAGCTGAAGGCATTGTTCTTTCTTGACCTCCAAAACCAAAGAAACTTTTTGAATTAGTTGCATCACTTGAAATTAGAAAATCACTCAAGTTATTGTTAGTAGTAAAACCAGTTCCAAATGAAATTTTAGTTTGGCTTTCAGTTGGTTGTGAAGTTGTTACGTCAATTGTTGCTCCAGCAAAGTCACCATATAAATTTGCATTAAATGTTTTGTATACATCCATAAAACCTACTACATCTGTTGGAAACTGATCTAGAGGAATAATCTTTTTAAATGGGCTGTTAGAAGGCACAGCCAAATTATTTAAAAGTAAATTGTTATAACGATCTTCTAAACCTCTAATAAATAATCCTTTTGACTCTACTTTAGAAATCCCAGTAATTTTAGTTAAACCTTCTTCAACGTCACTGATACCTTTTGCAGAAAGTTCTTGAGCTCCAATACTTTGTTTTATTGCCGCAGCATTTTTTTGATCTAAAAGCAAAGCAGTTGCTTTTTCTCTACTGGCTTTAGCTTTAATCACTACATCTTTTAAAGTGTAATTGCCAGATCCTAAAGTTTTATTGATAACAAGAGTTTCGTTAGCTTTAATTGAAATAGGCATTTCAATATTTTCGTATCCTACAAATCTAAATTGAATAGTATAATTTCCTGCAGCAAGTGTAATACTGTATTTTCCATCGATGTCTGTGTTTACACCGATTGTTGTTCCTTTAATAAGGACATTCGCAAAAGGAAGAGGTTGATTGTTTGATTCTTTATCTAAAAGAGTACCTGAAACTGTACCTTTGTTTTGTGCGAATCCTAATGCACAAATGAATAATGTAATTAATACAAATTTTAATTTCATTTTAATAGTTTTAATTTTTTTGCAAATTAACCGCAGCAATGTTGTTTCGAGGTTATCACTTTGTTATTTTTTTAATAACTTAATATTACCAAATTGTTACTAGATTAAATTTAGGTTAACTGGATTTTCTGTGTGTAAATTATCTATATATTTACAACTTGTTAATCTAAATAAGTATAACTTAGATTCAAATAAAAGAAACTATGGCAAAGAATAAAGCTAAAATCCTGTTGGTCGATGATGAACCAGATATTTTAGAAATTGTAGGATATAATTTATCTCAAGAAGGATATCAGATTTGTACCGCATCTAATGGAAAAGAAGCTCTTGCAAAAGCTAAATCGGAGTTGCCAGACTTAATTATCATGGATGTCATGATGCCCGAAATGGATGGTATTGAGGCTTGCGAAATCATTAGAAAACTCCCTGAACTTCCGAATGTAATTATCACCTTTCTTACTGCTCGTAATGAAGATTATACTCAAGTAGCAGGCTTCGATGCAGGCGCTGATGATTACATTAGCAAACCTATCAAGCCAAAATTATTGGTTAGTAAAGTAAATGCTTTGTTGAGACGTTTTAATGATCAACAAAAAAATGTAGGAACTTTAACTGTTGGCGGGATCGAAATTAATCGCGAAGAGTACAATATAATTAAAGATGGTGTGGAAATTTCCTTACCACGAAAGGAATTTGAATTGTTTTATTTATTGGCGTCTAAACCAGGAAAGGTGTTTAAAAGAGAAGAAATTTTAGATAAAATTTGGGGGAATGATGTAATTGTAGGAGGAAGAACAATCGACGTTCATATCCGAAAACTAAGAGAAAAGATTGGAGATGATTATTTTAAAACCATTAAAGGAGTTGGTTATAAATTAGAAGTGTAATCACTTTTTAAAAAATAGTAGTACATTAGACAACGCATTTTTTTTGCGTTGTTTTTTTATTTAAAAAAGTTATGGCCGTTAAAAAAAGTTTTAAGAAGAATTATCAATTTGCCCTTAAGTCATCTTCCTTAATAAGTTTGTTCACAACACTTTTGGGAATGATTTTAATGCGATTTACTTTGCAGCAAGATAAAAATGCAGTCCTGTTTTATGGTTTGATCTATTTTACTGTTGTATTTGTTTTTTCTTTTTTGGTTTTGCAATACCGAATAGAACGTTTTATTTACAGAAGGATTAAACAAATTTATGATGACGTTGCCTTATTAGAATCATCCACCTTGGGTAGTCAACCTATTGCAACTGATATGGAAACACTTTCAAGAAAAGTAAGAAAGTTTGCTTCAGATAAAAAATTGGAAATTGAAATGCTACAAGTTCGTGAGCAATACCGTAGAGAATTTTTAGGAAATGTTTCTCACGAATTAAAAACACCATTGTTTACGGTTCAGGGGTATTTGTCAACATTAAATGATGGAGCTTTTGAAGATCAGACCATCCTCAAAAAATATTTAGATCGTGCTGAAAAAGGAGTCGAACGATTAATTTATATCGTTGAAGATTTGGATATGATTAGCAAATTAGAATCGGGTGAGTTGAATTTGGAAATTTCAGAATTTGACATTGTTAATTTGATTCAAAGTGTGGCAGACATGTTAGAAATGAAAGCCAACAAAAAGAACATCACACTTGTATTAGAACACAATAATAAACCGATGTGGGTAGCTGCTGACAAAGACAAACTGCAACAAGTTATCATCAATTTAATTGTAAACTCAATTAAATACGGTAGAGAAGGTGGTGAAACCGAAATTTCTGTAACTGGATTTACTAGTAAAAAATTATTAGTACGAATTACAGATAATGGCGAAGGAATAGAGTCTCATAATATTCCAAGACTTTTCGAACGATTTTATCGTGTTAATAAAAGTGGTTCTCGTGCAGAAGGAGGTTCTGGTTTAGGATTGTCTATTGTTAAACATATTGTAGAAGCCCACAAACAAAAAATTTATGTTGAAAGTGAATACGGTGTTGGTTCTGAATTTTCATTTACTATAGACCGAGCTACAAAAAAAGGTAGAGTTTAAAAAGGTTCATAACACCCACTGATTAGTGTTAATTTTTGTTTAATTTATATTGTTACTACAAGATTAATTCTATTTTTGTTGCAATGAAGAAAACAGCCAGTATATTACTTTTCTTATTTGTTTTATTTCTGATAACACCTGCAGTTGTAAGTGCTATCGAAAATGACGCAGATATTTCTGTTGTCTCTAGTTTTTCTGAAGAAGAACAAGTTCTTAAAGATATAAAGCTTGCTTTGTATTACAATCAGGTCTTTAAAAGTGTTCATTCGTCAAATGTAGTATCTAAAACTATATTGAGTGAAAACACTTTGAAACATGATGATGTTGCTCTTGGAATTTTTATTCCGCCACCCGAACTAATTTAGTACATTCTTCGTTTTAAAATAACCTTATTTTAAGATATATTCTTCACATTTCATAATGATTTGTGACAATTCATGTATAATTTTAGTTCAATATCAATGACAAAAAAAATCAATCTTTTTGCTAACTTTAAATCAGATTTCGCATCTGGTTTAGTCGTTTTTTTGGTGGCGCTACCTTTGTGTTTAGGAATTGCAATGGCTTCTGGAGCCCCCTTGTTTTCAGGGATTATCTCTGGAGTAATCGGTGGAATTGTAGTAGGGTATTTAAGCCAATCCCATATTAGTGTTTCTGGTCCTGCTGCAGGATTAACTGCAATTGTGTTAACTGCAATTACAGATTTAGGAGCTTTTGATGTGTTTCTAACCGCAGTTTTTATAGCAGGATTAATTCAGTTAGCTCTCGGTTTTGTCAAAGCGGGGAGTATCTCAAATTATTTTCCTACTAATGTAATTGAAGGAATGTTAGCGGGTATTGGAATCATTATAATTATGAAACAATTACCTCATGCAATTGGGTTTGATGCTGATTTTGAAGGAGATCAATCTTTTTTACAATCGGACGGAAGTAATACATTTTCATCTTTATTTCATGTGTTGAATTATGTTCAGTTGGGATCAATTGTAGTGTCAGTAATTTCACTAGGAATTTTAATTGCTTGGGATAAAATTTCATTTCTGAAAAAATTAAAACTTATTCCTGGAGCGTTAGTAGCAGTTGTTACCGGAATTATATTGAATGAACTATTTATTAGCTCAGGTAGTTCTTTAGTTATTGCTAAAGAGCATTTGGTTTCGTTACCCGTACCTTCTTCTATCGATGAATTCAAACAAATCATAGTCGTGCCAAATTTTGCAGGATTTTTGAATCCAGCAGTTTGGGTTGTAGGTTTAACCATCGCAATTGTTGCATCGATAGAAACTTTGTTATGTATTGAAGCGGCTGACCGAATGGATGTTCAAAAAAGATACACCAATACTAACGTAGAATTGAAAGCCCAAGGAATTGGAAATATTGTAAGTGCGCTATTAGGAGGGCTGCCAATGACTTCTGTGGTAGTACGTTCCTCTGCGAATAATAGTGCAGGAGCAAAATCAAAAATGTCAGCCATTATTCATGGTGTTCTATTGTTGATTAGTGTATTGACAATTCCTTTTTTATTGAATAAAATCCCATTGGCCACACTTGCAGCTGTATTGCTTTTGGTGGGTTATAAATTAGCAAAACCAGCAACATTTGTTCATTTTTGGCACAAAGGGAAATACCAATTTATTCCGTTTATTGCCACTTTAATCGCAGTAGTTTTTACTGATTTGCTAAAAGGTGTTGCACTGGGAATGATTATTAGTGTGGTATTTATACTGAAAGGCAATTTGAAAAGAGCCTATTTGTTTAGAAAAGAAGAATATGCCGACGGGGATGTAATACATATTGATTTAGCTCAAGAAGTTTCGTTTTTGAATAAAGCAGCTATAAAACAAACATTAAATTCAATTCCTGGAAATTCTAAGGTAATTATTGATGCCAAAGACACAATTTATATTGCGCATGATATTTTAGATTTGATTCATGAATTTAAATCAATTAGAGCAAAAGAGGAGCATATTAAAGTAAAGTTGAAAGGGTTTAAAAAAGAATATCAATTAGAAAACAGTGATGATAATCATGTTACTATTGTACATGAGTATGATGCATTAAAAAGAGTAATGGTAGAAAAAGAAGTCAAACATTTCGATGTAAAATAAGTCCAACAATTGAAATAAGTTTAATACCTTTAAATTAAAATTGAAATGAAAGAATTCTATAAAAAAATATTAGACAATAATAAAAAGTGGGTAGAAGAATCTTTAGAATTAGATCCTAATTATTTTGAAGATTTAGCCAAAGGTCAAACACCACCTTTATTATGGATAGGTTGTTCAGATAGTAGAGTGCCTGCTAATGAAATCATTGGTGCTAAACCGGGAGAAGTTTTTGTTCATAGAAACATTGCAAATATGGTGATTCACTCTGACATGAATATGTTGAGCGTTTTGGATTATGCAGTTAATGTACTTAAAGTGAAACACGTATTGGTTTGCGGTCATTACGGTTGCGGCGGTGTTAAAGCGGCAATGAGTAATGATTCAATAGGAATAATTGATAACTGGATTCGCCATATCAAAGACGTTTATCGTTTGCATAATCATTATCTAGATTCTATATTAAATGAAACGGAACGATTTAACAAGTTTGTTGAATTGAATGTGAAAGAGCAAGTTTTTGATTTAGCAAAAACATCTATCGTTCAATCGGCCTGGAAAAAAGGACAAGATTTAACTTTGCACGGTTGGGTATATGGATTGAACTCAGGATTTGTTACCGATCTAGATGTAAATATTAGTTCAGATAAGGATTTAGACGATGTGTATCAGTTAAAATTTTAAATTTAAATGAGAAAGGTTTTTGTAATTCTAGCTGTGTTAATGGCTGTTTCAATTACGGCTCAAACACATGAAATGGTAAAGCATAATGGAGAAAAAATAAAAATAAACTATATCAAAACAGATCATAATTTAATTTGCTTTTCCTTTCCAAATGCTTCGGAAGAAGTTAAGATTAGTTCATACGCAGTACAAACACTTAAGGAGCAATCTACAGGGAGTATACAAGTTATTTCCTCGAAAATGGACAATCTTAAAGATGTTGTTTTCTTAAAAAAGAATGAGGTAATTGGCCTCAAAAAAGTCGCGCATATTTCTGTCTTTCTTGGAAGACCTAAGGGAATCGCTTTTAACGATTTGATTGCTTTGAAAAAAAAGCGATTGCGAGAAAAAGCAAATCAAAAAGGTGCGGCGTTTGTAGTTATTACTTCTGAGACTTTTGATACAATTCAAGCCGATTTGTACTCGTACTAATTTTTAATTAAAAAAGCACCTTTTTAAAGGTGCTTTTTTAATTGTCAAAATAACATTGGTTATTCTTTAGTTACAACTTGCATCGTTTCTCTACTGATTTGTTTCAATAAAACAGTTTTGTCATTTTCAACTGTTTTTGCTGCTGCATCATCAAAATGGCGAATGGTATATAGCGTTACGTTTTCTTCAAAATCAACCTTGAATTTTTTTGAAAGTACCGCATTCAAATTATTGAATTCGCCAAATTTATCTTCAACGCAAACTGAAAAACTAATCGCTGAATTTTGGATTAAGTTAACTTTAATTTTATAGTCGTGAAATAAACCGAAAATTTCACTGATATTTTCTTCCATTATAAATGAAAAATCTATGGAGGAAAGCGAAATTAAAAGTTGGTTTCTTTTCACTATAAAACAAGGTAATTGAGGTTCTAAATCGACTCCTTTAGAAACACTTGTTCCTTTTAATAGTGGATTGATAAAAGATTTTACATACAATGGAATTTCTTTCTTTTGTAGCGGCTGTAATGTTTTTGGGTGAATTACAGAAGCGCCATAGAAAGCCAATTCAATAGCTTCTCTATACGAAATCTGATTCAACAAACTCGCATTTTCAAAATAACGTGGATCCGCATTCATTACTCCAGGAACATCTTTCCAAATCGTTACACTTTCGGCATTTAAGCAATAGGCAAAAATAGCAGCAGTATAATCAGAGCCTTCTCTTCCTAATGTAGTGGTAAAATTATTACTGTCTGATCCCAAGAACCCTTGTGTAATATTTAAGATTTTAGGAGCGATATTTTTAGCAATATTTTTTTGTGTTAATTCCCAATCTACTTCAGCATCTCTATAATTGGCATCTGTTTTAATGAAATTTCTAACGTCAAGCCACTGGGTTTTAATTCCCATAAAATTCATAAAATGACTTAGAATTGTAGTTGAAATTAATTCACCATAACTCACAATTTGATCGTAAACAAAATTGTAATTTGGGGATTTATTATGTGCTAAAAAGTATTCCAAATCTGTAAATTGCTCATTTACTGATGCAAACACAGAATGAGTATCATCTTCAAACAAGTCCAATAAGATTTGATTGTGGTATTTCTTAATTTCTTGAACAGATGAGTTAAGTTCGGGAGAGTTATCAAAATAATTTTTGATTACTACTTCCAATGCATTAGTAGTTTTGCCCATTGCAGACACTACTAATAAAACATCTTCATAACCTGCTTTTTGTAAAACGTCATATACGTTTTTGATTCCATCGGCATCTTTTACAGAGGCGCCACCAAATTTGAATATTTTCATAATTATGTATAACTGCTATAATTTTATTTTAATTTGTTTTCAAGAAAATAGTTAATGCCTTCTTCATCCATTTGCGCCACTCTCCAATCATCAAAAACTTTAGCCCCTGAATTTCTATAGAATTCAACTGCTGGCGTATTCCAATCCAGAACAGCCCATTCAATTCGTCTTACATTGTCTTTTTTTCCTTGTTTTATCACTTCAGAATATAAAGCATATCCTAATCCTGTACCTCGCATATTTTGTTTAACTACCAAATCTTCGAGATGGATAGTTTTTCCTTTCCAAGTAGAATAGCGGTAATAATACAATGCGATCCCAACGATTGAACCCTCAACTTCGGCAACAAAAACATGAAACAATGGATTTGTCCCAAAACCATCTCGAATTAAATCATCCACTGTGATAACAACTGCATCTGGTTCTTTTTCGAAAATAGCCAATTCTTGAATTAGAGCTAATACTCCTTTCATGTCTTCTGGATTTCCTTTTCTGATATTCATAAATTGATTGTGTTACAGATTCAAAAGCTAAAAATAATGATTTATTAATTGAATTTTTACAATATGGTTGGCAAATATACTAGGATACTAGATTTACAATACAATAGTATTATCATTTTCACAAAATTGAATTCATTTGTGAGTTTCAATTTAGGTTTACGAAAAATAAAAGCCCCTATATAGGGGCTTTTGAAATAAGAAAAGGGTTTAATATTATTTATACATGTTTTTCATTTCATAAACAAAAGTATCTAAATCCACTTTTTTATCTATTAGTGATAACGCTTTGTGAACGATATAACCAACATTACTTGGAGTAAATCCTAGCGCAATTCCTAATTTTTCTAATAATTTTTCTTGGTTGTCACCTAAGTGATGATCAATGTGAACCATTCTTCCTAAATCATATAATCGCTCCAAGCGATCCGAATACAAATAAGGTGGATTTATAGGGTAAAGGGAAGGGTTCTCTAAAATCTCTTCATACTCCGAAGCTGTAATTTCTAAACTGGTAGCTAATTTGTCTAAAAAAGCTTTTTCTTCTGTTGAAGATTTTCCATCGGCAAGAGCCACACGAACAATAGCTGAGAAATGCCCTTTATTTCTTGTTTTAAATTCGCTATCAAATAAATCTGAAAATGACATAATAATTGGGTTTTTAATTAGTATAAAGATACAAATTTTTTCAAAAAATGGCTAAATTCATTCAAATTTTCAGCACTAATTTTTTGTTAAAAAAAGGATTTGATGGCTCTGTAATTTTCCTTTTCAAAATTAATCGTAAGTTTACGTCCCATAATCGTTTTAATTTAGAATCAATGTCAGAGTTTTGGGTTTATTTTCAAATAGGACTTCACCATGTATTAGATATTCATGCTTACGATCATGTATTATTTTTGATGGCCTTAGTTATTCCGTTTACATTTAAAGACTGGAAAAGAATACTACTATCAGTAACTCTTTTTACTTTAGGGCATACAACAGCTCTACTTTTATCAGTGTATGAAATAATGGTAATTAAAGCTAATGTTGTTGAGTTTTTGATTCCAATAACGATTTTGGCTACTGCCTTATTTAACTTATCTACAGTTGGAAAGTCGACTAAAAAAGAAAAGCTGAATTTAATTTTCTTTATCACCTTATTTTTCGGGATTGTTCATGGGTTGGGTTTTTCCAATTATTTCAAAACGCTATTAGGAGGAACGTCAAATTCTAAATTAGTTCCTTTATTAGAGTTTGCTTTAGGGATTGAAGGTGCTCAAATTGCTGTAGTTTTTGTAGTTTTGATGATAGCTTATATCGTGCAAACTTTCTTTAAGTTTTCTAAAAGGGATTGGGTTTTGGTAGGTTCTTCTTTTATAATAGGAGTAGTTGTACCGATGATTATTGAAAATGAAATTTGGAATCAATAGTAAAATGGAAGAAAAAAAATTAAATAAGTACGACAAAGCGTATTTGCGAATTGCAAAAGAGTGGAGTTCGTTATCCTATTGTAAGCGAAAACAAGTAGGTGCAATTATTGTTAAAGACCGAATGATTATTTCAGACGGATATAATGGAACGCCTTCTGGTTTTGAAAATTGCTGCGAAGACGAAGAAGGATTAACGCGTTGGGATGTATTGCATGCCGAAGCTAATGCCATTTTAAAAGTAGCACGATCAACACAATCATGTGAAGGAGCTACCTTATATATTACACTTTCGCCTTGTAAAGAATGTAGTAAATTAATTCATCAATCGGGAATTAAAAGAGTGGTTTACCAGAACGGATACCGTGATGATTCCGGTCTTCAATTTTTAATCAAAGCGGGAATTGATGTACAACATATAGCTGTTTTAGAGGAAGAGTAGCTCTTTATTTTTTGATGCTATCGTGAACTTGGGTTGGTAAACCATTGTTCCATAAACTAAGTAAATCAGTAGCTACTGCGGCGCCACTTCCTGCAGCAATAGTAAGTTGACTTCTACAGCCTGCTAATGTTCCAATAACATAAATACCATCAATCACTTTATGGTCTGTATTTTTAAGTTGAATGCGGTGTTTTTCGGCTAATGCTTTTTGATGTGGTTCAACAAACTGCATAAGACCATCAATAGCAAAGGTGTTGGCAGAGCCAATTCCAATGATAATATTTTTTGTAGAATAGGTATTTTTATTTGTGGTTATTCTAAACTCAGGAAATTCCCCTTCAATTTTCACTACTTTTTCATCTGGTATTTGAATAATATGAGAGTAGAGTTTTGAAAGATGGGCTTTACTTTCTGATAAAAGTTCTGAACCTAATTTGCCAGGAGTAATTCCATAGGCATTATTAAAAACTGCTTCTTGTAATGCTGAAGATTTTTGATGGGTGAAAATTCCAATTTTTTTTCGGCTGCGAAGGGTTTGTTTTTAGCCGAACCTAAAACTAGTGCACAGGACATTCCTGAAACACCACCACCCACAATTAATACGTCAAATGTATTATTCATTCATTCTTTTTTCAATTTCTTTCGACATTCTGAAAATCAAAAGAATTAAAACAGCACAGAATGAAGCAGCAATCCCAATTAAGGCGTACATACTTTCTCCCTGAAATAGATGACTAAAATCAAGACGAGTAACATTGAAGATGATTAAAGCAGTTGCTAAAAAAATCAAAATAGTAGTAAAAATTTTCATAAGGTGGTTATTTTTTAAATACCGACGAGGTGATTGTCGTGGTATTTAATTAAATAGGGTATAAATTTATAAAAATTTCTTTTAGACAAACAAACCTTTAACATTAGCGGCAAATAATTTAACAGCTATAGCCAAAAGTACGACTCCAAATGCTTTACGGATAACCCCTAAACCATTTTTACCAAGCATCTTTTCTAACCTAGAAGATAATTTCAAAACGATATAGACTAATATCAAATTCAATATTATCGCAATCAAAATATTGATGGTATGAAATTCAGAACGTAAAGAAAGTAAGGTTGTCATGGTTCCAGCACCGGCAATTAACGGAAATGCGATGGGAACAATAGAAGCCGAACTCGACTCTTCATCTCTATATATTCGAATCCCTAAAATCATTTCTAAAGCTATAAAAAACAGAACGAAAGAACCCGCTACAGCAAAGGAATGCACGTCAATACCAATTATTTTCAAAAACTCTTCTCCAATAAATAAAAAGACAATCATTATGATTCCGGCAACTATAGAAGCCTTTTCTGATTCAATATGGCCGTGTTTGGTTCGCAAATCTACAATAATTGGAATGCTACCTACGATATCAATCACAGCAAACAAGACCATTCCTACGGTAAGAATTTCTCTAAAGTCAATTTCAAACATATTCTTTTTTGTTGCAAAGTTACGCTTTTAAGAAAAGTAATTGATAGTGTTATATTATTTTAAAGATAAGAGAACCCCCAAGTTTTTATAATCCCTGGGTTTGATTACATTTGCACTTTATTATTCAATACATGTATCCAATGTTTCAATTAGGAAAAACCATCGTTTCAGAAGAAATACTCGAAAGAGATTTTGTTTGTAATTTATCAGCTTGTAAAGGAAATTGCTGTATCGATGGCGATGCGGGGGCTCCATTGAGCGCAGAAGAAACAAAAATCATGGAAGAGATATATCCTAAAGTAAAACCCTATCTACGTCCTGAAGGAATTGCAGCTATTGAAGCGCAAGGAACTTGGGTCAAAGGAGAAGATGGTGATTTTGAAACAACCTTAATTGAAGGAAAAGATTGTGCCTATGTTATTTTTGATGGTGCAACTGCATTATGTGGAATTGAGCAAGCCTACAACGAAGGAATTGTAGATTGGAAAAAACCAGTTTCTTGTCATTTATATCCTATTCGAGTAAAAGATTTTAGCGAATTTACGGCTGTAAATTATGACAAATGGGATATTTGTGATGATGCCTGTACTTTAGGTAAAGAATTGCAAGTTCCAGTCTATAAATTTGTCAAAGAAGCATTAGTTAGACGGTTTGGAGAAGATTGGTATTTGGAGCTTGAAAAAGTAGCTTTGGATCTAAAAAAATAATTCCATCTCAGCACGAGATTTTTCTCTTTCTTTATTTTTAGAAATCCTATATTTTACGGGCTTATGTTGTTTTTTGGGTTTTCAAAACACTGATTTTTAGCAAATTATGTTTTGGGTTAAAATTCCTATATTTTTTAGTTTTGTTAAAAACTAGAGCTGATTGTGAATAAGTTTGACTTTTAATAACCGCAATATTTCACAATCTTTGTAATCCCCAAACAATCCAAAATCTTACGTATTTTCAACCAAAAAAAACAAACAACTTACTATGTCTGCAATTGAACCAATTTTACAAGAAAACAAAGATCGTTTTGTGATTTTTCCAATCAAACACCAAGATATTTGGGAATGGTATAAAAAACAAGAAGCGTGTATTTGGACCGCTGAAGAAATTGATTTACATACCGATTTAAATGATTGGAATAACAAGTTGAATGCAGATGAAAAATATTTCATCAAACACATTTTGGCATTTTTTGCCGCTTCTGACGGAATTGTAAACGAGAACTTAGCTGAAAATTTTGTTAGTGAAGTACAATATCCAGAAGCTAAATTTTTCTACGGTTTCCAAATTATGATGGAAAACATTCATAGCGAAACCTATTCCCTATTGATTGATACGTACGTAAAAGACGAAGCTGAAAAACACGAATTGTTTCATGCAATCGAAACTTTCCCAGCAATTAAAGAAAAAGCAGAATGGGCTTTGAAATGGATTAGCTCTGATTCTTTTGCTGAGCGATTGATTGCTTTTGCAGCTGTAGAAGGAATTTTCTTCTCAGGTTCTTTCTGTTCTATTTACTGGTTGAAAAAACGTGGTTTAATGCCAGGATTGACATTTTCAAACGAATTGATTTCAAGAGATGAAGGAATGCACTGTGACTTTGCAGTTCATTTGCATAATAATCACTTGGTTAACAAAGTGCCAAAAGCTAGAATTACAGAAATTTTGACTAACGCATTGGATATCGAAAGAAAATTCATCACTGAGTCGCTTCCTGCTAGTTTAATTGGAATGAATGCCAATCTAATGACACAATATTTGGAGTTTGTTACTGATAGACTTTTAGTAGAATTAGGTTGTGATAGAGTGTATAACTCTTCTAATCCTTTTGATTTTATGGATATGATTTCATTGCAAGGAAAAACCAATTTCTTTGAAAAACGTGTTGGCGAATACCAAAAAGCAGGGG
>CAYWFQ010000032.1:0-21296 GCA_964457505.1 uncultured Flavobacterium sp. | reverse complement strand
AAAGAAAGCACAAGATCCGATTCCAGCGATGCGCCCTTATGCCGAAAAATTAACGGAATTATTACAAAATCTTTCTGCTACCTTAGATGGTGATGTAGGAGGTGATTATACGTCTCAACGTGAAATCAAAAAGGTATTAGTGGTAGCCATTACTTCTAACAGAGGTTTGTGTGGTGCTTTTAATACGAATGTAATTAAAGAAGTTAAAAATCGTTCTGAGTATTACGCAGGAAAACAAGTTGATGTTTTTGCAATTGGTAAAAAAGGAAATGATATTTTGAGCAAAACACTTACGGTTGTTGATAATCAAAGCGCAATCTTTGATGATTTGACTTTTGATAATGTAGCTCAAATTGCTGAAGTATTAACTCAAAAATTTGTAGCTGGAGAATACGATCGTATCGAATTGGTGTACAACCAATTTAAAAATGCGGCGACTCAAATTATCCAAACGGAACAATTTTTGCCTTTGGCTCCAATTCAATCAGACCAACCTGCTTCAACAGGAGATTATATTTTTGAGCCTTCTAAAGAAGAGATTGTTTTGACATTGATTCCAAAATCATTGAAAACACAATTATACAAAGGAATTAGAGATTCATTTGCCTCTGAACACGGAGCGCGTATGACAGCAATGCACAAAGCAACTGATAACGCAACTGAATTGAGAGACCAATTGAAATTAACCTACAACAAAGCGCGTCAAGCAGCGATTACTAACGAAATCTTAGAGATTGTTGGTGGAGCTGAAGCGTTGAATGGATAATAACTATTCGAAAGATACTATAAGGGCCTCGCATTGCGGGGCTCTTTTTTTTGATTATTTTTATAAAAAATTTACGCCTTGGAAATTAGAGAATTGACAACATTAGAAGCAATGCTAGCACAATTTGAGCTCATGAAGCATTTGTACAGCAACAACTTTACTTTAGAAAAATACGAAGCTTATTTGACCGAAATGCTTCCTCATAATTACAAACAAATTGCTGTATTTGAAGGAGAAGAATGCATTGGACTTTCAGGCTTATGGTCGGGAATTAAATTGTGGTCAGGACGCTATTTTGAAATAGATAATTTTATTGTACATCCGGATCATCGTTCCAAAGGAGCTGGTAAATTAATGACCGATTATATCAACTCAAAAGCCGAAGAAGCGGGTTGTACAATGATTGTATTAGATGCGTTTACAGGTAATTTCACAGCGCACCGTTTTTATTATAATCAAGGCTATTACCCAAGAGGGTTTCACTTTATTAAAACCTTGAACGAAGCCGGATTGTCTTAAAAAGGCTGTTAACAATTTAAAACCTATTCCAATTTCAAAAATGGAATTAATCCAAAGAATTCGTTATTTTTGTTTTTATCAATGCCTAAACTAAACCAACTTGGGATTATATAAAAGTCTTTTCAAACAAACCGCAATCTATGGATTAGCAACGGTTTTGCCTCGAATGTTGAGTTTTTTACTCGTGCGTTTGTACACAGAAATTTTACCTACGGGCGAGTATGGAGAGGTTTCTATTGTTCTTTCCTGGATGGTTTTTTTCAACGTGGTATTGTCGTACGGAATGGAAACAGCTTTTTTCCGTTTTTATAATTCAGAGACGGATAAAGAAAATGTGATAGCTACTTCGACCATTTCTATTTTTTGGTCGTCTATTATTTTTTTATTTGGCGCTTTAATTTTTAGAGGAACGCTTGCTTCATTTGCCAATGTAGAGGTGCAATACGTTACTTATGCGATTTGGATTTTAGTGTTAGATGCGTTAGTGATTGTCCCTTTTTCAAAGTTGAGAGCCAACCAAAAACCAATGTTGTATGCTATTATTAAGATTGGGAATGTTGCAGTAAATTTGTTATTGAATCTATTCTTCTTATTGCTTTTACCTAAAATAGCAGCAGCTAATCCGAATTCTTTTATAGGAAATCTATATGTTGCCAATTACGAAATAGGCTATATTTTCGTTTCTCATTTAGCGGCTAGTTTATTGACATTGTTAGTCCTTTCTCCCAATTACATTTCTTTAACCCGTAAATTTGACAAGGCGCTTTGGAAGAAAATGATGCAATACGGATTGCCTATTTTGGTTGCTGGAATTGCTTTTGCCGTAAACGAACATTTTGATAAAATTCTATTAGGATATTGGTTGCCAGAAGGCGTTGCTAAGTCAGAAGTAGGAGCGTACTCCGCGTGTTATAAATTAGGATTGTTTATGGTGTTGTTTGCCACAGCGTTCCGATTGGGAATTGAACCGTTCTTTTTCAGTCATTCCAAAAGCGAAAACGCACCACAAACCTACGCCATGATTACCAAATATTTTGTGATTTTTGGTTCACTTATTTTGTTAGGAGTAATAGTTTTTGCCGATGTATTGAAGTTCTTGCTTTTGCATGACAAATCCTATTGGGAAGCAATGAAAGTGGTGCCATTGATTATTTTGGCTAATTTCTTTTTGGGGATTTACAACAATCTTTCGGTTTGGTACAAATTAACCGACAGAACTAAAATGGGCGCCTATATTTCAATTGTTGGTGCTATTTTAACTTTGGTGTTGAATTACCTTTTAATTCCAAAATTCAGCTATTATGGGTCGGCAATTGCAACTATTGTGGCTTATGGAAGTATGATGTTTATTTCTTACGTTATGGGAAACAAGTATTATCCTATTCCGTATGATATGGAAAAAATAGGCGGATATTTGGGCTTGTCTATTGTATTCTCCGCTATTTCTTTTTACGGATTTAGAGAAAATTATTTTGTTGGAATTCCGTTATTATTGTTGTTCATGTATTTTGTGTACCATAACGAAAAAGCAACCATCCTTTCAATCATTAAACGAAAAAAATAAAATGACAATAAAAATCATTAATAAATCGCAACATCCATTACCTAACTATGAAACGATTGCTTCTGCAGGAATGGATTTAAGAGCTGATTTATCAGCACCCATAACATTGGCTCCTTTAGGGCGAGTTATTGTAAAAACGGGCTTATTTATCGAGTTACCGATTGGATATGAAGCGCAAGTTCGTCCAAGAAGTGGCTTGGCTATCAAAAAAGGAATTACAGTACTCAATTCGCCAGGGACAGTCGATGCCGATTACAGAGGAGAAATAGGGGTTATTTTAGTAAATCTTTCCAATGAAGATTTTGTAATTGAAAACGGCGAACGCATTGCTCAATTAATCATTGCCAAACACGAACGTGCCGAATGGATTGAGGTTCAGGAATTGTCTGAAACTTCTAGAGGCGAAGGCGGTTTTGGTAGTACGGGGGTGAAATAAATAGTTCAACATTCAAAATTCCAAGTTGAATATTCGAAGTTCAACAATGTTGAATATTCAATTATGAACAAGGAATATTGAAGTTTAAAAAATGGTGAATATTCAACAAGGAACAAGGAATATTTAAGTAAAAAATTAAAGAATAACAGAACCCAAACTCTAAATCTACCCCCAATGAAAAAGTTTGATTTACACGAACGGCTTATTGATTTCGCTGTTCAAATCATTAGTATAACAGATAGTTTAAAATCAACTAAAGCAGGAAATCATTTGTCAGGACAAATAGTTCGCTCAGGAACTTCGCCCTCATTGAATTATAGTGAAGCTCAAAGTGCAGAATCTAGAAATGATTTTATTCATAAAATGTCTGTTGTTTTAAAAGAATTAAGAGAAACACATGCCAACTTGAAAATAATTCATAGAGCTAAATTGTATTTGAAAGAAGAAATAGATTTAGTATTGGCGATAAAAGAAAATGATGAATTAATTTCAATATTTGTAAAGAGTATTGATACGTCAAGAAATAGAAATAAATAGTTCAACATTCAAAAATCCAAGTTGAATATTCGAAGTTCAAAATGTTGAATATTCAATTATGAACAAGGATGGTTGAAGTTAAAATAAAAATAAATAACAGGAGGATGAAATTGCTTCTTTCCTCGCAATGACAATAACATGAAAATAATAGTACCAATGGCAGGACGAGGTTCTCGTCTTCGCCCACACACATTGACCATTCCTAAACCGTTAATTCCTGTTGCAGGAAAACCTATCGTTCACCGTTTGGTGGAAGATATTGCAGGAGTTTTGAACCAAGATATAGAAGAAATTGCCTTTATTATTCACGAAAGCTTTGGAAAACAAGTTGAAGCAGATTTGATTGCTATTGCTGAAAAATTAGGGTCTAAAGGAACGATATATTATCAAAATGAAGCTTTAGGAACAGGTCACGCCATTATGTGTGCCAAAGATTCTTTGAGCGGCCCAGCGGTTATTGCTTATGCTGACACCTTGATTCGTGCCGACTTTGATTTGGATCAAACTGCCGATAGCGTGATTTGGGTAAAACAAGTAGATCAACCAGAAGCCTTTGGCGTAATCAACTTGAACGAAGCCAATGAAATCGTTGAATTGGTTGAAAAACCAAAAGAATTTGTTTCCGATTTAGCCGTAATTGGAATTTACTATTTCAAAGATGTAGCGGTGTTGAAAAATGAATTACAATGGGTATTGGACAACAATATCATTCATGGAGGCGAATATCAAATCAACGACGGAATCAAACAAATGATGGCTAAGGGCATGAAATTTGTTCCAGGAGAAGTAGCGGAGTGGATGGATTGCGGAAACAAAGACGTAACGGTAGAAACCAATTCTAGAATGTTAGGGTTTTTACACAATGACGGGGAACATTTAGTAGATTATGGCGTAAAATCAGAGAATTCTACGATTATTCCGCCGTGTTATATTGGTGAAGACGTGGTGTTAATTAACGCTACTGTTGGACCTAATGTTTCTTTAGGCAAAGGATGTCATGTTACCAATAGTACAATTAAAAATAGTTTGGTACAAACACATGCGCATATTAAAAACGCCAATTTAGACAATGCGATGATTGGAAATCACGCGAGTTTTGACGGAAATTTTACCAGCATCAGCATCGGAGATTATTCGGTTTTAGAATAAAAAACATGAACATAAAGACGATAGTATTTTTCTTTTTAAGTCTGTTTGCATTTCCGTTTTCAGGATGGTCGCAAACAGAACCAGAAGAGATTGCTATGGTCTCGGATGAATTTCAGGATTCTTTTTACGAATCCTTGTTGCAAAAAGGAATTGAGAATCACGACAAAGCGATTGTGGCTTTGGAGAAATGTTTGGCGAGCCAACCCAATAATGCGACAGTTCATTTTGAATTGGGTAAAAACTATTTGGCCTTAAAGCAATATGAAAGCGCCTATGAATCGTTTCAAAAAGCCACACAAATTGAACCAAAAAACAGGTGGTTCTGGGTGGGGCTATACGATTTGAGTTTTCAAACCAAGAATTACGAACGCGCGATGACTGCGGTACAACAATTAATTGGCTTTGATGAACGTTATAAAGACGATTTGATTCCGCTGTATATGGCAACCAATCAGTTAGAAAAGGCATTGGCTTTGATTAGCGAGATGAATGCTAAATATGGTAAGTCACAAGAGCGAACGCAGTTTAAAAACCAGATTCTTTTGGCTACTAAAAACCAATCTTCGGACTGGAAAGAGTTGGGAGATTTTAAAAATTATTTGGAAACCAATAACGGATTGCAAGCGGTTCGAACTTTGAAAAGTATTTTGGGGAATGGGCAAATACCCAACAGCATCAAACACCGAGTTGCTAATGAGTTTTTGATTTTTGCGTATAACAATCCGCAATACGAAACAGACTTAGAAACGGTAATTTCATATTTTGATGCCGATAAATCAATCAACGTTGCACAAGAAATAGGGAAGTTTTATCAGAACAAAAAACAATTGGAAAAGGCCATTCATTATTACGAATTGGCACTTCAAAAAGAAGTAGGAGGAGTGGAAACGAATTTACTTTTGCTTCAAGCGTATACAACGACTCAACAGTTTCAAAAACTCGCGCAGAAAGCCGAAGAAGGAATGGAATTGTATCCAGCGCAAGCCTATTTTTATTATTATTTTGGCTTAGCTAAAAATCAATTGCGCCAATTTAATAAGGCGAAAGAAGCACTCGAAACCGGGATAGATTTTGTAATAGACGATTTGGATTTAGAAATTAATTTTAATTTGCAATTGGCAGAAGCGTATAATGGATTGGGCGATTTTCAGAAAAAAGACAGCTTTTTTGCGAAAGCGAATCAATTAATACAAAATAAAAAGAAATGAAAAAGATAATGACCTTGCTGTTCTTAATGATTTTGGTGTCTTGTAAAACCAAACAAGCGGTTGTATCTGCCACTCCAGAAGTTCCTCAAACAAAAGAAATTTCGGCAGAGGATGTGATAGCTAATCATTACAACAATAGAAATAGATTTAGTTCCGTTTATATTAAATCGAATGTACGTTTTTCGGATGAAAAACAAACGCAAAATGTAACAGCAGAAATCAAAATTAAGAAAGACGAACAAATTTTAATTAGCGTTCGTTTCCTCGGAATTACGATGGCTAAAGCATTAATTACACCGTCATCGGTGAGTTATTACGAGAAGATGAATGGCACCTATTTTGAAGGCGATTTTAGTGGGCTAACACAATGGTTAGGAACCGATTTGGATTTTTCTAAAATTCAAAACATGTTGTTAGGAGAAGCGTTTGACAATTTAGAACAAGGAAAGTATGCTTTATCAAAGGTGGATGAAGGCTTTGAATTAACTGATTTGCAATCCAAAAAAACAATAAAATCATTTGTATTAGATAAAGAAAATTTCAGAATCCAAGGGCAGGCTATTGCTCAGCCAGAGCAGGACAGAATGATTCAGGTGGGCTATTCCGGCTACACTTCATTTCAAGAAGGAAGTGTTCCAATGCAGACTTTGATTCAAACTTTTCAAGGGAAAGGAAAGACCGAAATCAGTTTTAATTACAATACGGTTACTTTCAATGAAGCACTTTCTTTTCCATATAGCATCCCAAATGGGTATAAAAGAATTATAATTAAGTAAATTTGCAAAAATATTTTACCATGCCAAAATTTCTCCTTAGTCTACTTTTTGTTTGCACCACCACTTTGGTTTGGAGCCAAGATTCGCAACAAGAAAAGCTAGAACAACGAAAAGCTCAAATTCAGCAAGAAATAAAAGAGAATGAAAGACTCTTACAATCGGTTAAGAAAAAAGAAAAGTCGGCGGTAAGTGTCATGGCGATTCAAGAGAAAAAAATCGCATTGAAAGAGAATTTGATTAAGACTACAGAAAAACAAGCTAAGTTGTTAAGTAACGACATGTATATAAATCAAGTACAAATTAACAAGCTAAAAAAAGAATTGGTCATCCTAAAAGAGGATTATGCAAAGATGATTGTTAAGTCCTATAAAAGCCGTTCAGAGGAAAGTAGAGCGATGTTTTTACTCTCGTCTGAAAACTTCCAACAAGCATACAAGCGATTACAGTATATGAAACAGTATACTAGTTTTAGAAAAATTCAGGGGGAAGAAATCAAAGACAAATCAAAAGAGTTGGTGGTATACAATCAAAAGTTAGATGTCCAAAAATCAGCCAAACAAAAATTAATTGACGAAAAAGAAAAAGAACGTTTGTCTTTAGAGCAAGAAAAGAAAGAACAAGAAAAATTAGTCAATGCAATTAAGAAAGACAAGAATAAAATTGCAAATGACATTAAGAAAAAACAACAAGAAAGTAGAGCTATTGACAAGCAAATCGATCGTTTGATTCGCCAAGCCATTGCAGAAGCCAATAGAAAAGCTGCCGCAGAACGCGCTAAACAAAAAGCTGCCGCTACAGCTGCAGCCAAAGAAAAGAAAGCCGCTGCCGCTGCCGCTGCAAAAGAATTAGCGAATGCTAACAAAACAGGTAAATCAGTAACCAAAATAGTAGCTAAACCTGTTGAGGAAGAAGAACCTGCGGAAGAAGCTAAAAAACCAATATCATCAACTAAAATCGAGTTAACACCTGAAGCTAAAATTGTGGCTGATAATTTTAGAGCCAACAAAGGTAGATTACCGTATCCTGTGGAACGCGGTTCGATTACTTTAGGTTTTGGAAATCAACCTCACCCGGTTTATAAATCATTAATGGTTCACAATAGTGGAGTAGAAATTACTACTGATCAAGGCGCAACCGCAAGAGCAGTTTTTGATGGTGTAGTAATTAATGTTTTTAATTCGACACCAGTTAATAAGGCAGTAATGATTCAACACGGAGATTATTTTACCGTCTATCAAAACTTAAGTTCGGTTAGTGTGGGCAAAGGGGATAAAGTAAGTCGTAAACAATCCATCGGACGTGTACGTTCTAATGGAGAAACTGGTAAAACGGTAATTAAGTTCTTGATTCTTCAAAACACTTCGTACATCAATCCTGCGGGTTGGTTATCGAATTAATAAATAAAAAAGCACTACGGAAGTAGTGCTTTTTTATTTAATATAAGCTTGTGGGTCGTCATTTTATTTCTCCGAGGTATATTCTAAAATATCTCCTGGCTGACACTCTAGTGCGCTGCAAATCGATTCTAAAGTACTAAAGCGAATCGCTTTGGCTTTCCCTGTCTTAAGAATAGAAAGATTAGCTAACGTCAACTCAACTTTTTCTGATAATTCGTTAAGTGACATTTTACGCTTGGCCATCATTACATCTAAGTTTACTATAATTGCCATACTTTAAATTGTTAAGTCGTTTTCGGTTTGAATAGTTTCTCCACGCTTGAATAACTGTTTCAGCACCCAAAAAATAATTCCCATAAAAAACCAAACATCCGCACCACCCAAATTCAAATCTTGAATTGTGGGTAGTTGAACCCCTTTTTCAATCAACCACTTAAGGGTATCCGCTCCCCATTTTGAAAAGAACGAAATTCCTAGTGATAGATAGGCAACATTTGCAACAAAACGCGTCATTTTGTTGTTAAAGGGTTGGTTTAAATTCAGATTTTTGTCATGGATTAATTTCACAATTAAGTAAAACAATACCGCTTTTAATGTTCCAACAATAAACATAAACAATGTAATTATCAAAAAGAACCCTTTGTCAAAATCGTATAAACTAGAGAGATCAATTCCTTGCCAAAAATTGTTTGCCGCCATAGGGTTGTAGTACAATGCAAACAAGGAGTTGAAAAGAAAACCTCCGGCATTAACGCAAAGCCCTATAAAAATGATCCAGGATACAACGTGAAGTACTTTAAAAATTTGTGTAGGTGTAATTGTTATTGTCATACGAAATAGTTTAAAATGATTTAACAAAGATAAAAATTTATTGATTATCAATAAATTTTTATTGTTTTTATTTCAAAAGGAAACTTGTATTGAATCAAAAGAAAAAAGAGATTCTAGAATGGTCATATAATAAGCGCCTCTTTCTTGAATTAATTATTTTTCAGATAAATTAAGTAAAATATAGATGTTTAAAGGTAAAAATTAGAATGCTTCAACTTAATTATATCAAAATAGAGGTTAAAATCAAGATGTTTTATATCACTAAATTTGGTGATATGTAAATCATTAAACAATTTAAAATCAATTACTTAAAATCAAAACAACATTATTTTTTTTCTAATTGTTAAAATTCAACCAAAGCATTATAAATTTGTAATATAAATTTTTAAACAAAATTAAAATGAAAAAAATTATTTTATCAATTGTAGCGGTATTAGCATTTGGCTTTACTAATGCACAAGACAAAAAAGATTTCGGTTTCTCTAAAGGAGATGCTTATGTTTCTGGTTCATTCAGTACTAGTTCTAAATCAGGTCATGATTCTGTTATTACATTTGCACCTAGCGCAAGTTTGTTTGTGTCCAATAATATTACATTAAATGGATTGTATTCAATTGAAATGGTAGCGGGTCATAGTACAACACATGCGGGAATTGGAGCAAGTTATCATTTTAACGCAGACAAACAATTTTCATCTAATATTGGATTAGGAATTGGCGTTACAACAGGAACTGGATACACCGCAACAGGTACAGATATGTCTTTGTCATATGGTATTAAATATTTTGTTTCAAATCACTTTATTTTATCTGCAGATATTGCTGCATTGAAATACAGATTGATTAAAAACGGAGAAGGACCATATAGATCTGCAGATTTTGGTATTAATTTTTCAAATATATCATTAGGGTTAGCCTATAAATTCTAATTCTTTTTTAGATTTAAATTAAAAAATGGCTTTTCAGATGAAAAGCCATTTTTTTGTGCTTATTTTTTTGATTCAAAAATACGCTAAATACCATTTTTTACTCAACAGCCGTTTTGAGGGGATAAATTCTAAATTCTAAAATTATTTTTTAAAATCTCATTCCATTTCATACATTTGGACTTATGAGAGGAATTAAAATGCTATTTTGGTTGTTGTGGCGCGTGTGGTTTTACATCATGATTGCCCTACCTATTTTGGTGATGTTGCCTTTGTTACTTGTATCCATACTTTCAGAACGTCTTTATCCGTATTTCTTCAGCTTGGCTAGAATTTGGGGAAAGTTCATCTTGTTCAGTATGGGGTTTTATTACAAAGTAGAAACCATGCAAGCCTTGTTACCCAATAAGAGCTATATGATTGTAGCCAATCATACTTCTATGACTGACATTATGTTAATGTTGGCCGTAGTAGATCGCCCCTTTGTTTTTGTTGGGAAGAAAGAATTGGCTTCGATACCCTTGTTTGGATTTTTTTACAAGAGAACCTGTATTTTAGTTGACAGAAATAATGCCCAAAGCAGAAGAGCGGTTTATGAAAGCGCTCAAAAAAGATTAAATAGAGGACTGAGCGTATGCATATTCCCGGAAGGAGGAGTTCCTTATGACGAGTCGATTGTTTTAGACACCTTTAAGGATGGTGCTTTCCGATTAGCCATTGAACACCAAATCCCGATTGTTCCCATTTCATTTGGAGACAATAAAAAACGCTTGTCCTATACTTTTTTTAGCGGAAGCCCTGGTTTAATGAGGGTAAAAATTCACGAACACATTGAAACGAAAGGCAAAACCTTAGACGACCGAAAAGTGATTAAAGAAGAAGTATATCAGATTATTTATGATCAATTAGTGGCTTTTGAATGTTAACATAAAAAAACCGTTTTAAAAGCATCAATTCTGTCATTCCGTCCCGACGATTCGGGATATTTCGGAATCTTTTAACTAAAGAAACTGACTCGAGCGTTAGCGAATAGGCTTAGCAAACAAGTTCAGTTTGACAAGAATAAGTCTTTTAAGACGGTTTCTTTTTTATTGTGTTTTAGAAATTTTACTCAGCAGCTAATTCTTTGATTCGCGACTTGATTTTTTCTTCTAATTCTTCGGCTAATTCTGGATTGTCTTTGATTAATGCTTTTACAGCATCACGACCTTGTCCTAATTTAGTATCTCCGTAACTGAACCAAGAACCTGATTTTTTGATAATTTCAAATTCTACGGCTAAGTCTAAGATTTCTCCTGTTTTAGAAACTCCTTCGCCATACATAATGTCGAATTCGGCGGTTTTGAAAGGTGGTGCTACTTTATTTTTCACCACTTTTACTTTAGTTCTGTTTCCAATTACGTTATCGCCATCTTTAATTTGAGACGAACGACGAATATCCAAACGAACAGAAGCATAAAATTTCAATGCATTTCCACCCGTTGTAGTTTCCGGATTTCCAAACATCACTCCAATTTTCTCTCTCAACTGATTGATAAAGAATACTGTACAATGTGTTTTGCTGATTGTCCCGGTTAATTTACGTAAGGCTTGTGACATCAAACGCGCGTGAAGACCCATTTTAGAATCTCCCATTTCGCCTTCAATTTCGCTTTTTGGCGTCAAGGCTGCTACTGAGTCAATAACAACAATATCAATAGCCCCTGAACGAATTAAGTTTTCAGCGATTTCTAATGCTTGTTCCCCATTATCCGGTTGTGAAATGATTAAGTTTTCGATATCAACTCCTAATTTCTCAGCATAGTTTCTGTCGAAAGCGTGTTCAGCATCGATGAAAGCAGCAATTCCACCTGCTTTTTGCGCTTCGGCAATAGCGTGTAGTGTTAAAGTTGTTTTACCAGACGATTCAGGACCGTAGATTTCGATAATTCTTCCTTTTGGATAACCACCTACTCCTAAAGCTAAATCCACTCCTAGCGAACCTGAAGAAATTACTTCTACTTCTTCTATGGCTTTGTCGCCCATTTTCATTACAGTTCCTTTTCCGTAGGTTTTGTCTAGTTTATCTAGTGTAAGTTGTAACGCTTTTAACTTGGCTTCTTTCTCTGAACTCATCTTTTATCTGTCTATTTAGTTGTCAATTTCAAGAAATAAAAGGGTATTATTTCTTTTTTAAGGTTTCGTAAAAATAGGTTTTTTTTTCGAAGATACAAGGAAACTATGAATCGAAATTTAGCAACTTAACAGGTCTCTTTTTTACTAGTTAAATTAGCTTCTAGCTTTATTTATATAATTTTCTAGGGATAAACCAAAATGTTTTTCAAAACTTTTTTCCAGTTTTTCGGAAGATTTAAAACCCGATTGTTGTGCTAATGATTTACTGTTTAGCAAAGTTTCGTTTTTGGAATCTATAACTTCTTTGACATAATTCACTCGCAATTTAGTAATGAATTTAGAAAACGTTGTTTCTAACAAATAGGTAAAACAATATTCTATATGAGATAACGGGTGTTTTAGTTCATTGGCGAGATCTTCTATTTTAAAATCAGCGTTTAAAAACGATTTTTCTCTAATTAAGTAGATTTCAATTGATTTAGACATTTCGAAAAAGGGATCTTCCTCTGGGTCAACTTTTTTTACCTTCTTTTCTTTTTTAATTCCAACTGATGTAGCGTTTTTAGGAATTCCGTATAGCACTTTTGGAAATAAAATAAGGGAAGAGGATAGAAAACAAAATCCAATTCCTGCCAAGAGATAAAAAACATGTCCGTCAGCTATACTTTCGTGGGTGGTTTCTATAGCCGATTGAATAGCTAGAATTAAAAAACTAGTATTAATAAATAAAATGTTTGACAATAAAACGATAAGCCATAAGTAATGGTCTAAAAATTGTTTTGTAGGCAGGGCAATTGATAATTTCCACACCAAACGAATACAATACAGTAAATAAATAAAGGCTAACGTACAGCGTAATGCAAAACTCCAACCGGCATTATAAAATAGGTTTACTTCTATAGTTGCGACATTGTCAACGTTGGCTAGAATACGATTAGCGGTATTTATTTTTTCGTCAAAAGAAGTCAAATAATAGGGGATAGTTCCTATTATTGCTAGTATTGCTGGAACAAAGTGAATCCAATCTCTTTTATATAACGATTGTTTGTTTTCAATGGACCCTCTTATGTAAAAAAGTAAAAAGGGACCAAGAAGAAACATAAATGGCGCAAAATTATTGTAGAATAGGGCTAACCAAAATGCAGAATGCCCATATATCATATAGTAATGCGCAATCCCAAAAATGGAAACCAAAATAAAAAACCCGGCTAAATAGAGTGCATTAAAATTAGTTTTCCAATTGAACGCAATAAGAACAATTGATAAGATAATGGTTGCAACAGATAAATATAATAGCATTTTGATTTGATTTATAACAAAAATATTAAAATTGTAAATTACAGGAGAGTCAAAAAATAAAATTGTTGTCCCTTTTTTGTTTTTTAAGACAAGTCTTATAGTAAATTAACGTAAAAGAAGAAATCCTATTGTTGAATGAAGATCATTTATTAATTAGTTTTTGCAATTTGATTATTAATATATTCAGTTGGGGTATATCCAGTTTCGTCTTTAAATGCTGCATAGAAATTAGACCTTGTTTTAAATCCAGATTGTTTTCCAATGGCTTCAATTGTTATTAGAGAGTTCGATCCATTTTTTAATAATCCTAACGCGTATTTGATTCTCAATTCCGATTTTAATTTTGAAAATTTAGTACCCATTAATTGGGTAATACAAAACGAAACATGGTTTTGTGGCGCTTTAATATGAAGTGCTATATCACTTATGGTAAAATCAGGATTTAAAAAAGGTTTTTCTTCTTCGAGATATAATTCTATGGCTTTATACATTTCGAAAAAGGGATCTTCTACACTTGGAATTTTATTTTTAACTTTTTTCTTTTTGTGAGTTGTTGATTCATTTTGTCTTGGAATTCCATAAAGGATTTCAGGAAATAAAATCAAAGAAAAAGACATTAAACTATAAGACAGTCCTGCTATAATGTATATTAATTGTCCATCATTTATGGTTGCAGAAGGACTTGATTCCGATGAATTTATAGCGAGAAGTATAAAACTTACAAAAATAAACAGCAGATTTAGTATTAATATGATGAGCCAACGATACGTAATGATAAGTTGTTTTTTAGGAATATGTTTTTGTCTTACACAAGCAGGATATAATTTCCAAAGTAAATGGATACAAACAACCAAATAAATAAAGGCAATGACACAACGAAACACAAAACTTTGCCCCATCGAATAAAACATATTTACCTCCACTACTTTAATTATATCTGGATTTTCGATAATGCTATCTGCTATTTGCAGCTTCTTTTCAAATGGCAATAATAGATAAGGTAGTGAACCTATAAAAGCTATTAATGTTGGAACAAAGTGGAACCAGTCTCTTTTTGATAATGAATAGCGATCAGTTAAAGTGTTGCGTATATAAAAATAGAGAAAAGGACCAATTAGAAACATTACTGCTGCAAAATTGTTGTAAAAAACAGCTAACCAAAATCGGGATGCCCCTTTAACTATTAAATAGTGTGCTATGCCAAATATAGATGTGAGAATAAATACAAATGCTAAGTAATACGCATTCCAATTTATTCTCCAATTGTAATACATGAGGACAATTGAAATTAAGATTGTAAAAATCGAAATATATAGCAGCATTAAATGTGGGGTTGATGTACTGCAAAAGTAGGTATTAACTCAATTCAACTGTAAACCCTACCTGCTTATTATTGTCCGTTTTTTAAATTTATAGGACAACTAGTTATCCACTATCCTGATTTACAGGACAAAGTTGTAAGGCAATTAAGACCTTAAAAATAAGTGGCAAAGTATTTTTGCCTACAAAATTAACGGTTGTTTGTTGTAATCGTTATGCAATAACAAGATAGATTCCCCGCATCTAGAGTAAAATTGCCTACCCCAGGCCATTTATAATTCGCTAATGTAAATTTTAAATTTTTATTTATGGAAATCAGAAAAAGGTATTATTCATTTCAAATTGTCAAAAAATCAGTATTTCTGCTGATGTTATTATTGTGTAATTTTTCTATCGCACAGACATACGATGCACAATTTCAATCTTTAAATTTTGGATCAAATAAAACTAATAAAATTGGTAACGGTGAAAGTAACGGTAATAAAGTTTTATTTACTAATGTTATTACTATTGGCGGGCAATCAATAGATGCTATAGTTACTACTACAACAGTTTCTAGTGCAACATTTGATTCTTATGACTATAATACAAGTGATGCCCCTTTTTTTTCACCTCGATTGACTTTTGGATCAGTAGGTGGGTCGGTGTTATTTAACTTCCAATTTATTTTAAGCGGTACTTATAATAACACTAGTAATTCTGGTCAAAATGTATCAATAAAAAATTTTTATGTTAATACATATGATATTGATGGCAATGGGAATAATGGCACAAATCAATACAATGAATTTCAGCAATTTTCAACATTTGAACTTGGAAGCAATACAGATTTAGAAGTATTACCGAACCCTTCTCAAAATTTAACTAAATTTCGTTCAATATCATCTAATAATAACGGAACTACATTGTCTGATGCATCAAGGGTAAGATTAACTTATTCTAATCCAGTTTCAACCTTGAATGTTAAAGTTGGATCAGAAGGGTCTGGTTTAGCTTATTTTTATTTAGATTTTTCAACAGGACCTACATTTAGTTCGTCTGTACCTGTTCAGGTCACAGCCAGTACAACTAATTCAACAATTACTTCGGCTCCATCAAGTATTGCAGCCAATGGAATAACAACATCTACTATTTCAATTCAATTGAAGGATGCAAATGGTAATAATTTAACATCAAGCGTTGGTGCTGTTGTAGTAACTACAACATCCGGATCATTAGGAACAGTAGTTGATAATAATAATGGCACCTACACAGTTACTTTAACTAGTGCGACTTCAGCTGCTACAGCTACTTTAGGATTTTCGATAAATGGAACAACTGCAACCGCTACAACAACTGTAGCTTTTACAGCAGTTTCTGTGGCTAACCTAGTTATATCAAATTCTGGTACTAGTTTAACTTCTTTCAATTCATGTCAAGGTTCAGCCTCAACTGCCCAAACTTTTTCGGTTTCTGGAACAAATTTAACATCTAATGTTACAGTAACAGCTCCAACAGGTTATGAATTAAGTCTAACAGCAGGGGGAACATTTACTGGAAGTGTGAGTATAACCGCTTCAGGAACCCTTAGTGCAACTCCTGTTTATGTGAGAATGGCAGCATCAGCAACCGGAACTCCAAACGGAAACATAACAGTAGTATCGGGGGTGGCTTCACAAAATGTTGCTGTATCGGGAACGGTAAATTTGATGCCATCAGTTCAATTCAAATTATCACCACCAAACATTACAACTTCTGCTATTCAAGGCCAAGTAGGTACTAGAACAGAAAATTTTAATAGTGGATCGCCAGGGGTAATTCCAAACACAGGATCTTTAGTAATTGGAACATATCAAACAATTAATCCAGGAAACATCAAAAAAATCGCTTCAGATGTTTGGGGAGGATCAGGATCTCAATATGCGGGAATTTATATCACTAGTAGTCAAAACGCATATTTAAATGTTACATTAACAGATCCTTCGAGATATGTTGGTTTTTGGTGGGGAGCTGGAGATGCAGCTAACACAGTTACAATATATGGAACTTGTGGTGGTAATGAAATTCAACTAGGACAATTCAGCGCACAAACAGTTTTAAATTTATTGAGCGGAAATTCTGTTATTGCAGTTGATGGGAATTCATATCAATCTAGTTTGTACAGACGATCAAATGCTGCAAACGAATCTTTTGCATATATTAATTTAGAATTGTCAGATCCAAATATGTATTTCACCCGAATTGTATTTGGAGGTGGTGGATTTGAAGTAGATAATATTACTTCAGGAACAGGATATGGAGCAGCATCTGCAACTACTCCTTCGGCACCAACTATTACATCTATTACAAATAGCGCGAATACAGCTACAATTAATTTTAATGCTCCTACATCTAATGGAGGATCTGCTATCACTAATTATGAATATACTAGCGATGGAGGAACTACTTGGACCGCTTTCTCACCTGCAACTACTACTTCACCTGTAACCGTAATCGGTTTGACAGCTGGTACAACCTATCCGTTTCAATTACGAGCGGTAAATAGTATTGGCCAGGGTCCTGCTTCCAATACTATTTCAACAATTGTAAATACCCCTCCTACTATTTCTTCCATTTCGAATAAGTTATTATGTTCAACAGAAACACCAGCACCAATTAATTTTGTAATTGCAGATGCTGAGACGGCGATAGCAAATTTAACTCTAGGTGTGACTTCATCAAATGCGGTATTATTACCGGTTTCAAACATAAGTTTTACCGGGAATACTGGTGCAAGAACGATCAATTACACCACAGCTGCAGGCGTTATAGGCACATCAACAGTGACTATCACTGTTACAGACGCTTCAGGCAGTATTGCCACCGAAACATTTGATGTTGAGGTAGCACAAGACCGAATTTTAACAAGCTCTGGGATACCTAGTTTACAAGCCAGTATTGCTTCAGTAGTAGACAGTCAAATTACTGTTACTAATCCAAGTGCAATTGATGGAGCCTTGGTAGTAATTAGTTCTGGATTTTTATCCGGTGATGTATTATCGTATTCAGGCACGTTACCAACGGGAGTGACAAAGAGTTATAACACCGCAACAGGTGTATTGACTTTCACTGGAAACTTAACATCGGCTGAATTGCAAGCAATATATAGAGAAGTGAAATTCAACACCACTTCAACTAATACACAAAATAGAACCATAACATTTACGCTTGGATCGGCATTACCATTTAGTGGGAATAGTCACTTCTATCAGTTTATTACTGCACCAAATATTTCATGGACTGCAGCGAAAACTGCTGCAGAGCAGTTAACATTCTTTGGTAAACAAGGGTATTTAACAACAGTAACTAGTGCTGCAGAAAACCAATTTATTTTATCTAAAATCCAAGGACAAGGATGGATGGGAGCGGCAGATAGTCAAACTGAAGGGGTTTGGAAATGGATGACAGGACCAGAGGCTGGAACTCAGTTTTGGCAGGGTGCTAGCAATGGTTCAATATCAGGTGCATTATATAACAACTGGGCTTCAGGTGAACCAAATGATTATGGGTCAGGAGAAGATTACGCCCACTTTTTACTTAATGGAACTTGGAATGATCTTCCGGTAACCGCCAATGGTTTACAAGGATATGTGGTTGAATACGGAGGATTAAGTAGCGATATATGTGTTGTTACATCAGCAACTAAAACAATAACTGTAGTTCCTGGAACCACACTAGTGCCTGTTTTAACTTCCCCTGTAACAAATACTACTGTAGCGACAGCGTTTCAAATAAATTATACTTTACCAGAGTCTCCATTGCCAGGTTCGGTAAGATTAACTTTTACACCAACCTCAGGAGGGACTCCTAAGGTTTGGACAATGAATAATAGTACTTCTGCAAATTTTGCATATGAAATAGGAAGCAATCCTACCATGAATGCAAATGTGGTATCTGGTACAGCTTTACCTTTTACTACTTATAACATTACATTGAGTTACCAAAATGTTTATGCTAATCCGGCAGCTAGTGTAACTAACTCTAATATTCAGACATTAACATCACCAAACATAAGTTTATCTCAGACAAATTATACAGGATTGAAAAATAGTACATTTACAGCAATTACACCTCAAAACACAGGTGGAATAGCTACGTTTACTATTTTACCTGCCTTACCAAATGGATTAAGTATAAATGTTGTTACAGGAGAAATAACAGGAAGTCCAACAGTACCTTTTACCAACACTTCGTTTACTATCACAGCAACTAATGCAGCAGGGACTAGTAGTGCAAGTTTTACATTATTTATTGATCTTGATTCTGATGGCGATACTATTGCTGATGCTACTGATACTGATGATGATAATGACGGATTATTGGATTACCAAGAACAAGATTGTTCAGCGAGTACATCAGTAAGTCAATCACTTACGCCAAGTACATTTTATTTTGTACAATGGAATTCATATACTAACGGTGTTCTTAGAGGAGTGATCAATGTTCCTGGAAGTCCTGTAAATGTGACAGTAACCAACTCAAGTAATTCTATTTTACTTCAAAATGATGCCCCTTATGGTGGAATTTTAAATTGGTCACCACAGCCGAGCGGCAATTCTAGTTTAAGTACTTTTAGAAGCTCAACTTTGGGTGAACACAAGTTTGTTTTTGATCAACCAGTAAATAATCCTCGATTCTTTATTAACTCTCTAAATAAAACGTTAGATCTTTCTTTACCAGGAAAAGTTTTAAACTCAAATGGAAATTTCGCAGGTGCTCCTGTAGGAACTACGACTCAGGTTTTGGTTGGAAATGAAGGTACAGGAACAATTTCTTTTTCTGGAAACGTTTCTGAGATCTCGTTTACAGGTCGTGCATATGAATTTTATTGTAATTTTTCTCTTGGAATAGCAGGATTGGTTGATCCAACGGCCTGTGTAGACATTGATACAGATGGAGATGGAACACCTAATAGATTGGATTTAGAAAGTGATGGAGATGGGGTTTTAGATGCTACAGAAAAAGCAGATGCTACAGACGAAAAAGACTTATGTAATTTTGTTTTAGCTCATCAAACCGCAACAACAAGCGTAGCATGGAATGCAGCAGATTGTGATAATGACGGAGTAACTAATGCAGATGAATTAACCGACGGTACTGACCCATTAAAAGCTGATACTGACGGAGACGGAGTAAAGGACGGAACAGAGAAAATAGATGGAACCGATGCAAAAGACGGATGTAAGTTTGTTTTAGCTCACCAAACGGTAGCTACAAGTACTGCATGGAATGCAGCTGATTGTGATGGAGACGGAACAACAAATAGACAAGAAATACTAAACAATACAGATCCACTAGTAGGAGACACAGATGGCGATGGGGTTTTAGATCCTCAAGAACTTTTGGACGGAACCAGTCGAACTAATGCTTGTCAATTTGTACTATCACATCAAACACTTACACCAAGCACCGCTTGGAATACAGCTGATTGTGATTCAGATGGCGTAACCAATGCTCAAGAAGTTATTGATGGTACTGATCCATTAAAAGCAGATACAGATGGTGATGGAGTTATTGATGGAACGGAGAAAACAGATGCAACTGATGCGACCGACTTATGTGAGTTTGTACTAGCACATCAAACACTTACACCAAGCACTGCTTGGAATACAGCTGATTGTGATGCAGATGGCGTAACCAATGCTCAAGAAGTTATTGACGGTACTGATCCATTAAAAGCAGATACAGACGGAGACGGAGTTATTGATGGAACGGAGAAAACAGACAGAACAGATGGTAAAGATGCTTGTAAATTTGTACTAGCACATCAAACAGTAACACTAAGCACTGCTTGGAATACAGCTGATTGTGATGCAGATGGCGTAACCAATGCTCAAGAAGTTATTGACGGTACTGATCCATTAAAAGCAGATACAGATGGTGATGGAGTTATTGATGGAACGGAGAAAACAGATGCAACTGATGCGACCGACTTATGTGAGTTTGTACTAGCACATCAAACACTTACACCAAGCACTGCTTGGAATACAGCTGATTGTGATGCAGATGGCGTAACCAATGCTCAAGAAGTTATTGACGGTACTGATCCATTAAAAGCAGATACAGATGGTGATGGAGTTATTGATGGAACGGAGAAAACAGATGCAACTGATGCGACCGACTTATGTGAGTTTGTACTAGCACATCAAACACTTACACCAAGCACTGCTTGGAATACAGCTGATTGTGATTCAGATGGCGTAACCAATGCTCAAGAAGTTATTGACGGTACTGATCCATTAAAAGCAGATACAGATGGTGATGGAGTTATTGATGGAACGGAGAAAACAGATGCAACTGATGCGACCGACTTATGTGAGTTTGTACTAGCACATCAAACACTTACACCAAGCACTGCTTGGAATACAGCTGATTGTGATGCAGATGGCGTAACCAATGCTCAAGAAGTTATTGACGGTACTGATCCATTAAAAGC
>CAYWFQ010000031.1:0-21763 GCA_964457505.1 uncultured Flavobacterium sp. | reverse complement strand
CTCGCGACAACCAGCTTGGAAGGCTGGAGCTCTACCAACTGAGCTACTTTCGCATAAAAACATTAAATAAAAAACCTCAAATCAGATTTGAGGCTTTAGAGCGAAAGACGAGGCTCGAACTCGCGACAACCAGCTTGGAAGGCTGGAGCTCTACCAACTGAGCTACTTTCGCATTACAACGGTGCAAATATAAATAATTACTTTCCATCAATGCAAATTTTTTTCAAAAAAATAACAATCGAACCAATTGAACTGCTCTACAAATTAGTCAAAATTCAACCATAAATATTTTAGTATGAAATTATTATCTCTTTAATTTGTAGAAAAGAACCCACGCAAAAAATGAACTATTTTATACGTAAAATTACAGCAACTGACACTTACACGATACGACATATTGTTTTAAGAGCAGGAAAACCCATTGAAAGTTGTCATTTTGAGGGAGATGAATTAGTCTCTACCCATCATTTTGGGTGTTTTATAGAAGACCAACTCATAGGTGTAATCTCATTATTTGAAATCGGAAACACAAATTTTGCTGAACAAAAATCCTTTCAAATAAGAGGCATGGCAGTTTTAGATTCTCATCAAAAACAAGGTGTTGGCGAAGCGCTTGTCAGTAAAGCAGAAAGTTTTTGTGTTACCGAAAAAGCTACGTTAATTTGGTTCAATGCCAGAACCTCAGCTGTAGGTTTTTACCATAAAATGGGCTATGAAATAATTGGATCCGAATTTGAAATCAAAGAAGTTGGGCCACATTTTTTAATGTGTAAACAAATCTAAGAAGCCAGCTGAGAATTTAATTTGGGATGATAAATAAAAAGACACGACTTGTCTTTAATAATTCTTATAATCTCTTTCGACAAACCAACTGGAACAGCTGGACATCCTTGGCTTCGACCTAATCGTTTATTGTTTTTTATAAATGTTGCCGAAACATAATCGGCTGCATGTATCACTACTCCCCTATTTCTTGCGTTGTCGTTAACTCCTTTTTCAAGTCCGTCTAAACGGAGTGACAATCCGTGTTTACCATGGTACACTTCTCCCGTAGTATAAAACCCTAAACTACTTTTAAATGACTGGGCTGCATTGGAAAAACTAGTAGCAAATTCTTCTCCCGTATTCCTTCCATGGGCTACTAAAGATTGAAACAAAATCGTTTTGGTTGTTAAATCAATTACCCAAAGCCGTTTGGAATTTGCTGACAAACTAAAGTCAATTATAGTTAAAATATTTTTTTTGATTATCCCCTTTTCTTTCAAATTATAGAATCCTTTTAAGGCTGAAGTAAAACTTTGTAATTGGGGTAACTCATACTGATTCTTATGTAAAACTGCATAAACAGACATCGCAGAATTACTATTACTATTTTCGCGAGGTAACGGAACAACCGGAAAAGTTGTATTTGAAAAGGATGTGAGTAGTAAACAAAATAAAATGGGAGTTAATTTTAATGTAGTAATCATAAAATGTAGTTAGAATTGAGTCGTGCAAAATTACCACTCATTAACCACAAATCATTAAAAAACAACACTTTAACGCATTTTTTAACTAAAACAGCCTTTTTAACACAACTTGTCTTAGTATAAATAACAGCCAAGTGTAACAAATTTTCACAAACTAAGACTAATGCAAGACAATCCAATTTATTTAAATAAATTACGTTGTACTATTTATTATAGTCTTATTATCCCTGAAATATGAAATTATCCTACAGCCTTATTCTTTTATTAGTCTTCCATTTTGGTTTCAGCCAAAAAAAATCATTGACCACTCAAATTACAAATGAAAAAATCATTATTGATGGAAAATTTGATGAAGGAGCTTGGCTAAAAGCGGATGTTGCCAAAGATTTTGTTATGTGGATGCCGGATAATGGTACACCAGAACCAAAAGAAAATCGTACTGAAGTTCGTGTTACTTATGACAATGAAGCTGTTTATTTTGCAGCTACAATGTACGATAACGAACCTAAAAAAATAATGAAAGAACTCAGCCAAAGAGACAATTCAGGAACAGCAGATCGTTTAGGAATTTTTATCAATGGTTACAATGATGGTCAACAAGAGTTTAGTTTTCTAATCAGTGCTGCGGGAGTTCAAGAAGATTTTTTATTTACTGAAAGCAACGGAGAAGATTCATCTTGGAATGCAATCTGGGAGAGTAAAACACAAATTACTGATTTTGGTTGGACTGCAGAAATCCGAATCCCATATGCTGCATTACGATTTTCATCTGAGAAAAAACAAACATGGGGCATCAATTTCATAAGGGATTTTAGACGCGCACGTACTTTTTATTCTTGGAACTTAATTGATAATAAAATTAATTCAAGAGGGAACCAAGAAGGCGTGTTAAATGGTATTGAAAACATAACAACTCCAACTCGTTTGTTTCTAATTCCTTATTCTTCATTTTATCTCAATTCTAACGCTACCCAAAAAACAAAAGGCGACTTAAAAGGTGGGGTTGATATCAAATATGGTATCAATGATGCTTTTACTTTAGATGCTATATTAGTGCCCGACTTTGGTCAAACTACTTTTGACAATGTGATTTTAAACCTTGGTCCTTTTGAACAACAATTCAATGAAAACAGACCGTTTTTTACAGAAGGCACCGAATTGTTTAGTAAAGGTGATTTATTTTATTCGCGAAGAATTGGCGGAACCCCAAGTATTTATCCTGAGTTAGGAGATGAGGAAACATTTACAGAATATCCTGCAAAGGTCAATTTACTTAATGCGCTAAAAATTTCGGGAAGAACAAAAAACGGTTTAGGAATTGGCGTTTTAAATGCCGTTACCGAGAAAACGGAAGCTACAATTACTAACGAATTGACGGGAGCAACTCGTAAAGCTTTAGTAGAACCTTTGGCTAATTATAACGTTTTGGTTTTGGATCAACGCTTTAGAAAAAATTCATCAATTTCGTTTATAAACACTAACGTAACTAGAAATGGCAACGGACGTGACGGAAATGTTTCAGCTCTTTTATTTGACTTAAACACAAAGAAAAATACCTATAACCTTACCGGAGATTACAAATACAGTGTTGTCAATGGTTTTGGCATAGATAACAAACAAGGATTTAGTTCTAGTATCAATTTTGGAGAAACAAGTGGAAAATTCCAATTTGGAGGGGGCGCTGAATATATATCCAAAGATTTTGATAAAGACGATATGGGAATTCAATTTCAAAGCAATTATCATTCTTTGTATTCCAACTGGAGTTACCGTATTTTAAGTCCTACCAAAACATTCAACATGTTTAACATTTACGTCAATCTTTATTCGGAATTTGATAATAGAAGTGGCCGAATTCAACAAGGAATGATGAATTTTAATTTGAATTCCATGACCAAAAAGAACAACTATTATGGTGGCGGTTTCAATGCTAGACCTATAAAAACCTATGATTTCTATGAACCCAGAACACAAAATCAATCCCGTTTTCTAGAAATCCCGGAAGTCATAAACGCCTATTTTTATTTCTCTTCGAATTACAATAACCGTTTCGCTTTTGAATTCAATCCTTCTTACGGAATAGCAAATGAAAAAGGACGAATAGGTTACGGGCTATCCATTTCTCCACGATACCGTTTTTCGGATCATTTTTCTTTAAATTATAACTTCGACTTTAGTCAACAAAATAATAACATTGGCTATGTTGGCGACAATTCCGTTTCAAATGAAATTTTTATGGGACGTAGAGATCGATCCACCTATATCAACTCCATACAAGGAAAGTTCACTATCAATAGTGATATGAATTTTAATCTTTCATTACGCCATTATCTAAGCTACGCAACCTATAATCAATATTATAGTTTACAAAACAACGGATCAATAGTACCCACATCAAATTTTACCGAAAACAGCAATTCTAATTTTAACGCATGGAATTTAGATTTATCCTATTCTTGGTGGTTTGCTCCAGGTAGTCAAATTTCAATTTTATACCGAAACAATGCTGCTCTTTTTGAAAATGAATTCAAGCGAGATTTGGGGACCAATATTCGCAATGTTATTGATAAAGACGCCTTAAACCATGTGTTTTCAGTTAGTGTTCGTTATTTTATTGACTACAATTCTCTAAAGAAATAAGAAGTACCACTTAATTTACAAACAAAAAACAAAGTTTTTGTGAGTATTTTATTCAACGGCTATAATTGTGGTTGAGTTGTCATTAGAGATTTTTAGAAATGACTTATCTTTGCTTAAAATAAATTCCGATGAACAAGAAAGTAATCCTTATGATTTTGGACGGTTGGGGAAAATCGCCTGACCCAAAAGTATCTGCAATTGACAATGCCAATGTGCCTTTCATAAATAGTTTATATATAAAATACCCAAGTGCTCAATTGAGAACTGACGGTTTGAACGTTGGTTTGCCTGAAGGCCAAATGGGGAATTCAGAAGTAGGTCACATGAACCTTGGTGCTGGACGAATTGTCTACCAAGATTTAGCGAAAATTAATTTGGCTGTAGCCAATAAAACCTTAGCAAAAGAACAAGTATTGATCGATGCTTTCAACTACGCTAAAGCCAATAATAAAAAAGTACACTTTTTAGGTTTAGTTTCAGATGGTGGAGTACACTCTCACACTTCGCACTTAAGAGGACTAATTGACGCTTCGCAAGAATACGGATTAGACAAAGTATTCATTCACGCGTTTACTGATGGACGTGACGTAGATCCTAAATCAGGAAAAAAATACATTCAAGACCTACAAGATTATATTGCACCAACTCCAGTAAAAATTGCTTCAGTTATTGGGCGTTATTACGCAATGGATCGTGATAAGCGTTGGGAAAGAGTGAAATTAGCTTACGATTTAGTTGTTCATGGAACAGGAACTGCAACAACTGACGTAGTTACTTCTATCGCAACCAGTTATGGCAACGATGTTACCGATGAATTCATTCAACCCTTAGTTGCAGTGGATGCCAATGGCGAACCGTTAGCTGTAATTCAAGAAGACGATGTGGTTATCTTTTTCAATTTTAGAACCGACAGAGGTCGTGAGTTGACAGAAGCGCTTTCGCAACAAGATTTTCACGAGCAAAACATGCACAAATTGAATTTGTATTATGTAACCTTAACCAACTACGATGAAACCTACCAAAATGTAAAAGTGGTGTACAATAAAGACAACATTACAGAAACGTTGGGTGAAGTTTTGGAAAAAGCCAACAAAAAACAAATTCGTATTGCTGAAACAGAGAAATATCCGCACGTAACCTTTTTCTTTTCAGGCGGTAGAGAAACACCTTTTGAGGGCGAAAGTCGAATTTTGAGAAACTCTCCAAAAGTAGCTACTTACGATTTACAACCCGAAATGAGTGCGTACGAATTAAAAGACGCTTTAGTTCCTGAATTACATAAAGGCGAAGTGGATTTCGTTTGTTTGAATTTTGCCAATGGAGATATGGTAGGTCACACCGGAATTATGGAAGCCGCAATCAAAGCTTGTGAAGCGGTGGATGTTTGTGTAAAAGAAGTAGTGGAAGCGGCATTAGCCAATGATTATACTACCATCATCATTGCTGATCACGGTAACTGCGAAACTATGATTAATCCTGATGGATCGCCAAACACAGCGCACACAACCAATCCGGTACCTATTATTTTAGTAGACAAAGACTTGAAAAAAATAAATGATGGTGTTTTAGGTGATATTGCTCCAACTATTTTAGAATTGATGGGCGTAGCACAACCTGCTGCTATGACCAGTCATTCATTGTTGTAATAAGTAACAACTTCAAATATGCAAAGCTGTTCCGTTGGGAGCAGCTTTTTTTATAAATAAAAGTTAAAATTTCTTTTTTAATAGCATTACTATTATATTTGCATAATAAAATATCAATTTATGCAAAACATACTATCAAACATTGTCATTTCGGTTAACGACAAACTCTATGTCAAAAACCCAGAAACATCTGATTTAGGAAAAAAAATAATTGAACAAAGTATTCTTTTGATTGATGAAATTGGCTTTGAGAACTTCACCTTCAAAAAGCTAGGTGAGAAAATTAACTCCAATGAAAGTTCCATTTATAGGTATTTTGAAAGCAAACATAAATTAATGTTATACCTATCATCTTGGTATTGGGGTTGGATTGAGTACAAATTAGTTTTCGCTACTAATAATGTGATTAACCCATTAGAAAAATTAAAAAAAGCAATTTTAATTGTTACCGAAAAAGTAACTGATGATAGTGCTACTGCACATATTAACGAAGCAATTTTGAATAAAATTATTGTTCAAGAATTCACCAAAACATTATTGACTAAAGAAGTTGATGAAGAAAATAAAGAAGGTTTTTTTATTGTCTATAAGCGAATAATCAATAGAATTATTGAAATCATCAATGAAGTAAATCCTGATTATACTTTTGCTAAAAGCCTCGCTTCTTCAATCGTTGAAGGAGCATTACACCAACATTTCTTGAAAGAACATTTGAAAACCATCACTAGTTGTGATGAAAACAATTCAGTAACCGATTTTTATATTGATTTAGCAGTTAAAACTTTAAGATAATTATCATGAGCCAAACTCCATTGCAACGTTTTTATAATTTGTTGAAATTAGATCGAAGAGACATTTCACAGATATTCTTTTATGCTATTTTTTCTGGACTAGTGAGCCTTTCTTTACCATTAGGAATTCAAGCTATTATTAATCTAATTCAAGCTGGAAGAGTTAGTATATCCTGGGTGGTACTCGTTGTAATTGTAGTCATCGGGGTTGCACTTGTTGGGATTTTATCTTTAATGCAATTGCGAATAACCGAAAATTTACAACAAAAAATATTTGTTCGTTCTTCATTTGAATTTGGCTATCGTCTACCAAAAATAAAATTTGAAGAGTTGTACAATCAATATCCGCCAGAATTGGCTAACCGCTTTTTTGACACACTGACGATTCAAAAAGGAACATCAAAACTATTAATTGATTTTTCTACAGCTTTATTACAAATCGTTTTTGGGATACTTTTATTGTCATTATACCATCCGTTTTTTATCTTTTTCGGGGTGCTTTTAGCGCTCCTACTTTATTCTATATTCAGATTTTCATTTGAAGCTGGATTATCTTCAAGTTTAAAAGAATCTAAATACAAATACAAAGTGGTTAGTTGGTTACAAGAAATCGCCCGAAATAATTTTAGTTTCAGAAAACAAGAAAATTTTGATTTTGCCTTAGAAAAAAACAATCAGTTAGTAGCTGAATATATCAATTATCGTGAAAAACATTTTAAAGTAATCAAAAGACAATTCACCCAATTAATTGGATTTAAAGTAATAATTACAGCTAGTTTATTACTCATAGGGGGCTATTTAGTTTTAAATCAAAAAATGAATATTGGTCAATTTGTGGCTGCTGAAATCATTATATTATTAGTAATTAACTCCGTTGAAAAAATAATTATAGGCTTAGAAAGTTTATATGATGTATTGACTTCAGTAGAGAAAATAGGGCAAATAGTAGATTTAAAAATGGAAGAGATTAATGAGAAAACTACGGATTATTGTTTTACTAACATTTCTATTGAAACTGAAAATCTAAATTTTAAATATCCTGATGCTTCGAACGAGGTTTTAAGCGAAATCAATTTAAAAATTCAACCCTCAGAAAAAATATATTTAGATGGATTAAATGGCTCCGGAAAATCAACATTGATTCGAATTTTGGCAGGTTTAACTCAACCCACTTCAGGTTCATTTTTCATCAATGACGACACATATAGAAAAATAGACTTAACACAATATCGTTCTCAAATAAGTACTATCACGCAAGGTGAAACTCCTTTTGAAGGAACTGTTTTAGAAAATATCACAATGAACAATCCATCTATTTCAAATGCAGACATTAAATGGGCTATCGAAAGTGTGCAATTGGGATCGTTTATTAAAACTTTACCAAATGGTTTAGATACTAAAATTTTCCCTGATGGACGCCAATTATCTTCTTCGAATGCACAAAAAATACTATTAGCTCGAAGTATTGTGAACAAACCTAAAATTTTATTTTACGAAGATCCATTAGATACAATGGACGAACAGGCAAGCCAAGAGATCATTAATTTTCTAACAGATTCTTCCAACCCTTGGGCCGTAATTGTGTCATCAAAAAACAATTATTGGGAAGAAAAATGCAGTAGAAAAATCACATTGAACAACGGAAAAATAATTGCTGATCTAAAAAAATAATACCATGCTAAATATTTCAAAGAAAAATCCAATTGCTGAAAATATTGAGAAATACAGCACTGTGAAAAATTTGGCTAATAGGCCACATTATCAAATTTTAAATAAAATAATTATATATGTTTCGCTAATTGGCATCGTTATCCTTTTTCTTCCTTGGACCCAAAACATCTCAGGTTCTGGTGCCGTTACAACATTAAAACCTGATCAACGTCCACAAACCATTCATTCAGCTATTGGAGGAAGAATTGAAAAATGGTTTGTCAAAGAAGGGGATTATGTAAAAAAAGGGGATACTATTTTATTCATTTCGGAAATAAAAGAAGATTATTTCGATCCCAATTTAGTGGCGAATACAAAAAACCAAGTTGATGCTAAAAAAATGGCATTACAATCTTATGGAAGCAAAGTAACGACCTTGTCTTCACAGATCAATGCAATTCAAAATGAGAGACAACTCAAATTGCAACAAGCACAAAATAAAATCCGTCAATCCCTTCTAAAAGTAAAAAGTGACAGTATGGATTTGGAAGCAGTTAAAACACAAATAAAAATTGCTAACACACAATTCAATCGTGCTGTGACATTAAACAAAGAAGGTTTAAAACCGATGACTGATGTAGAGGAAAAAAGATTGAAACTACAAGAAGTAGAGGCAAAAATAATTACTCAAGAAAATAAATTTCTGGCAAGTAAAAACGAATTGATTAATTCAAAAGTAGAAGTGAATCGAATTCAGGCTGAATATACTGAGAAAGTTTCCAAAGCGGAAAGTGATCAATACACTGCATTAAGTAATCAATATGACACCGAAGCACAAGTAAACAAGTTACAAAATCAATACGTTAATTATCAAATTCGCAACGGCATGTATTATATCAAAGCACCGCAAGATGGATATATCAATCGCGCGATTCAATCGGGTATTGGAGAAATTATCAAAGAAGGAACTCAAATTGTGAGTATCATGCCTTCTAAATATGATATTGCAGTTGAAACATTTGTAAGCCCAAACGATTTGCCATTAATTCACAAAGGTGAAAAAGTACGCATTTGGTTTGATGGATGGCCCACAGTGGTTTTTTCGGGATGGCCGAATATGAGTTACGGAACATTTGGCGGTAAAATTGTTGCTGTTGAAAATTTCATCAGTTCGAATGGAAAATTCAGAGTTTTGATTGCGCCAGATCAAGAAGAGGATAAGTGGCCGAAACAAATTAGCATTGGCTCAGGAGCTCAAACATTGGCATTATTAGACAATGTGCCTATTTGGTTTGAATTGTGGAGAACACTCAACGGTTTCCCTCCTAATTATTACCAACCCAAAGAAGAAAAATCTAAAGATAAAAAATAATGAAACACATCTATTTAGTATTCCTATTTATTGGTTCATTGGTTTGGGGACAAGAACAAAATCTGAAAGAACTCAACTACAATGAGTTTTTAGGTTATGTAAAAAAATACCATCCTTTAGTAAAAAGCGCGCAACTTGAAATCAATAAAGCACAAGCTAATTTGATGATGGCCCGCGGAGGTTTTGACCCAAAAATTGAAGCTGATTTTGACCAAAAACAATTCAAAGGAAAAGAATATTATTCTATTTTTAATAGTAGTTTCAAAATTCCAACTTGGTACGGAATTGAAGTAAAAGCTGGATTTGATAATAGCGAAGGAATATTTGTCAATCCAGAAAATTCGCTCCCAAATCAAGGATTAACTTCTTTAGGAGTTACAATTCCTATTGGGCAAGGATTGTTAATCAACCAGCGTATGGCTGATTTACGAAAAGCAAAAATCCAAATTCAATTGAGTCAAGCTGAACGAAAACTACAAGCCATTGAAGTAGTGTACAATGCTTCATTGGCCTACTTCAATTGGAAAAGAAACCACAGTGAAGTACAATTGTATTCTGATTATTTAAACAATGCAAAACTTCGCTATCAGGGAATAAAAACACTCATTAAAAATGGAGATAAACCAGCTATTGATAGTGTTGAGGCAGGTATTGTGGTAAAAACAAGACAGTGGAATCTGGAAGAATCCAAACTTAAATTAACCAAATCAAAATTAGAATTGTCTAATTATTTGTGGCTAGACAACAATGTTCCGTTAGAACTACAAGATGATATACTGCCAGAAAATAAGCTAGAGCAAACAATCAAAGAAACCTTAAAAATTAATGCATTATTAACTGGAAATTGGTCCATTGAAAACCATCCTAAAATTAATGCAATAGAAAACAAACTAGCGATTTTAGAAGTCGATCGAAAGTTAAAAGCAAATAGTTTATTACCTAAAATGGATGTAGGTTATCATTATTTATCGGAACCAAATTATTGGAATGATACCAATTTCAACAATTATAAAATTGGTGTGAATTTTAAATTTCCATTGTTTTTAAGAAAAGAACGGGGAAGTGTACAACTGGCTAAATTTAAAATTCAAGACACCAAATTATCTCTAGATTTAGAGCGAGTACAACTTAAAAACAAAATCAATGCCCAACAAACTGAAATAAATTCAATTGAGAAACAACTCCAATTGCTATCTGATTTAGTTTCAGGAAATAGTAAAATGTTGCAATCTGAAGAACGATTATTTGCTTTGGGAGAAAGTTCCATTTTTTTACTCAATTCGAGAGAAAATAATTTAGTAAGTATACAACTTACACAACTTGGACTTGAGAATCGCTTTTTGAATTCAAATGCCGAATTATTCAAGTTAATGGCAAATCCGGATTAATATTGTTACTTTTGCAATCTTATTTTTATAAATATGATTATAGTAAAATCCCGTGAAGAAATAGAATTAATGCGCGAAAGTGCCTTGATCGTATCCAAAACCTTAGGAATGATTGCTTCTGAAATCAAAGAAGGAGTCACTACATTGCATTTAGACAAATTAGCAGAAGCATTTATTCGAGATCACGGAGCTATTCCAAGTTTCTTGGGATTGTACGGTTTTCCAAATTCACTTTGTATGAGTCCAAATACTCAGGTAGTTCATGGAATTCCAAACAACATCCCTTTACAAAGTGGCGATATCATCTCGGTAGATTGTGGCGCTTTCAAAAACGGTTTTCACGGTGATCACGCCTATACTTTTGAAGTCGGTGACGTAGCTCCTGAAACAAAAAAATTATTACAGATTACAAAAGAATCGCTATATGTTGGAATCCGCGAATTCAAAGCAGGAAATCGTGTAGAAGATGTAGGTAATGCGATCCAAAAATATACTGAAGCTCACGGTTATGGTGTAGTTCGCGAATTAGTAGGTCATGGTTTAGGGCAAAAAATGCACGAAGAACCTGAAATGCCCAATTATGGCAAAAAAGGTCGCGGAAAATTATTCATTGAAGGTATGGTAGTGGCTATTGAACCGATGATTAATCTAGGAACAAAAAACATCAAACAACACAAAGACGGCTGGACAATTACAACTGCTGACAACAAACCATCGGCGCATTTTGAACACGATGTAGCCTTAGTAGATGGAAAACCCGAATTGCTTTCGACTTTCAAATACATCTATGACGCTATGGGCATTGTGAGTAATGAAGAAGATGAATTCAGAAAAGACCCAACTTTGATTTAAAGAGATTTTCACAAAACACGCAAAGAACCCACAAAGAATCCCAAAGAATTTGTTTATGAACGGTGAAAACAAATTAGTTTTAGAATTAAAAACTGTAGAAGGATTTACTGCTGTTCATTTTGCTCAAATTTTGACTTATTTAAAACTTGGAAACTATCCATTAGGATTACTTTTCAATTATAACTCGACCATTTTAAGAAATAACATTAAACGATTTATTAATACACCATCGTGATACTTAGTGTCTCCTTTGTGAATCTTAGCGAAATAAATGAAAAAAATATTTAAATTCATACTTAATACCATTCCACGCCCTATCTTAATTCGGTTAAGTATTGTGGCAAGACCAATTTTAGCCTTTTTGTTAAAAGGAAATACGTTTAAGGATCCAATTGACGGAAAAAGTTTCCGAATGTTTTTACCGTATGGTTATGGAACACAAAGAAACAATGTGCTTTCGCCAAGCACCCTTTCCTTAGAAAGACACCGTTTACTTTGGTTGTATCTTCAAAATGAAACTGATTTTTTCACGGCAACTGAGAAAAAAAATATACTCCATTTTGCACCAGAACAAGAATTTTACAAGCGTTTCAAAAAGCAAAAAAACATTCAATATACGACTACCGATTTATTTTCGCCTTTAGCGGATGTAAAAGCAGACATTTGCAACCTGCCTTTTGAAGATAATCAATATGATGTGATCTTTTGCAACCACGTTTTGGAACACATTCCAGATGATACCAAAGCCATGCAAGAATTGTATCGCGTTTTAAAACCTGGTGGAATGGCAATTCTCCAAATTCCGCAAGACTTGAATAGAGCTACTACTTTTTCTGACGATTCTATTACTGACGAAAAAGAACGCGCTACAATTTTCGGACAATACGATCATGTTAGAGTTTATGGACGTGATTATTTTGACAAACTAAGAAGCATTGGTTTTACAGTAATTGAAGAGGATTACACTAAAAAAATTAGTCCTGAATTAGTGACTAAATATTGTTTAGCTCCTGGCGAAATTATACCAGTTTGTTTCAAATAAGCAAACGCAAATAATTGCTTATATTTACATTTCGTAATCCAAACAATTATGCTACGCTACCTGTTTCAAACGCTATTTTTTCTTACAGTTACTTTTGCATCCGCTCAAGTAGAGAAAGAAATTATACCGCCGTACCATATCAAAACGGTTTCTTTTGTTCAGAACAATCAAAATGCAGTACCTATTTTCCAATTAGGAGAGGCTTTTCAATTACAATTTGACGACTTATATGGCAATGATGCTTCTTATTTTTACGAAATTATTCATTGTGACTACAATTGGAACCCCTCTGATCTACAAAAGCGAGAGTACCTTCAAGGATTTGACAACCAGAGAATTCAAGAATCTTCAAGTTCATTTAACTGCTTGCAGATTTACACCCATTACCGATTAAATTTTCCAAACAGTAACACGCAATTAAAAATTAGCGGAAACTATATATTGAAAATTCTAAATGAAGAAAAAGAAGTTGTTTTCTCCAGAAAATTCATGGTATACGAAGATTTAGTTTCGGTTCCAATTCAAGTGAAAAGAGCAAGAACCGTAACTAATTTAGATTCCAAACACAATTTAGAATTTTCAATTAAATCCAATGTGATTAACTTCCAAAATCCATTAAAAAACGTCAAAACTGTACTAATTCAAAACGGAAAATTTCAAACCGCTATTCAAAATATTGCTCCTCAATTTACTATTGGAAATGATTTGATATATAAGTACGATGCGCCAACCCAGTTCTGGGCAGGAAATGAATTTTTATATTTTGACAACAAAGAGATCCGAGTAGCAAGCAACACTATCTCTCGAATTGATAGTCAAAAAGACATCTACAGCAGCTATTTGTTTACCAATGAAGCGCGTGCCAACTCCAACTATTACAACTGGCAAGATGTCAATGGTAACTTTGTCGTTCGCCGATTATTTTCTGAAAACAGCGAAATTGAGGCGGATTATTCATGGATTTATTTTAGTCTTTCTGCGCCAAATTTCAGAAGTACTGACGGATCTATTTATGTAACTGGAATGTTCAATAATTACGCCTTGACTCCAGAAAACAAAATGGAATACAATAGCGAAAAAGGAATTTACGAAAAAGCTATTTTAATCAAGCAAGGGTTTACTAATTATGAGTATTCAGCCATACAACCAGATGGCACTATTGACCAAGAAAATGCCATTGATGGCAATTTTTTTCAAACTGAAAATGAATATACTGTGGTAGTGTATTACAAAGAAAATACAGATCGTTACACCCGAATTATAGGAAAAGGAAGCGCATCCTCTTTGAATATAATCAATTAACAAACATTTTACTTGTATTTGTACAAACGAAATTATTTTTTTGTAATTTTGAAAAGAGTAATAACGATTTACTATGGTTTCTCAAATAACAAGAGGCATTAAAATTTCCGTTTTGACTAGTTTTGAAGGTACTTACTTCAAGAACTATCGAATCCACTTTGCCTTTAGTTACCAAATCAAAATTGAAAACCACAGTAAAGATTCAGTGCAATTAGTTTCACGTCATTGGGAAATTTTCGACTCGTTAAATGAATTAGAAATCGTAGATGGCGAAGGCGTTATTGGAAAAAAACCCGTGTTGAAACCAGGCGAATTTTATACCTACAGTTCTGGTTGTTTACTTTCTTCTCCACATGGCGCAATGAAAGGGCATTTCAATATGATTAACTTTACCACAACGAAAACTTTCAAAGTAATTGTACCTTCATTTCGATTAAGTGCACCTTTTGCACTCAATTAACCTAATCTTTCTTTTGAAGAAATTTTAATTTATTCCGTTCAATTCATATTTATATTAAATTATCCTTTGTACTTTTGTCTTAGTTTAAATTATTCGTAAGATATTAGAATAATTACATCTTTTGTTTGCTAATTCAAATCTGTTGAGTCAACAGGTTTTTTAATACCATTATTATGTTAAAAGGATTTTTTAAAGTACCCAAAGCGGTCAACGAACCTGTAAAAGGATACGCTCCTAATTCACCTGAAAAAGCAGCTGTATTAGAGGCTTACAAAAAAATGTGGAACTCCACTATTGACGTTCCGTTATATATTGGAAGTGAAGAAATTAAAACTGGAAATACCAGAACGATGTCGGCACCACACGACCACCAACATATTGTTGGAACCTACCATTTAGCGGAAAAATCACATGTGGAAAAGGCGATTGCCAATGCTTTAGAATCTAGACAAGCTTGGGCGAATATGGCATGGGAACAACGTGCAGCTATTTTCTTAAAAGCAGCCGAATTAATTGCGGGACCTTACCGAGCGAGAATCAATGCTGCAACAATGATTGCACAATCTAAAACGATTCATCAAGCTGAAATTGATGCGTCTTGTGAGTTGATTGACTTTTTACGTTTCAATGTAGAATTCATGTCTCAAATTTATAGTGACCAACCTACATCTGACTCTTCTGTTTGGAACCGTTTGGAATACCGACCATTAGAAGGTTTTATCTACGCTATTACTCCTTTTAACTTTACAGCCATTGCTGCTAATTTACCAGCTAGTGCTGCCATGATGGGAAATGTTGTCGTTTGGAAACCAAGTGATAGTCAAGTTTTTTCAGCTAAAATTATTATTGATATTTTCAAAGAAGCAGGTTTGCCTGATGGTGTAATCAATGTGGTTTTTGGAGATGCATTAATGGTAACCGATACTGTTTTAGCAAGTCGTGATTTTGCAGGTGTTCACTTTACAGGTTCGACACATGTATTTAAAGATATTTGGGCTAAAATCGGAACTAACATTCACCATTACAAAACCTATCCAAGAATTGTTGGAGAAACAGGTGGGAAAGATTTTATCATTGCCCATCCTTCAGCAAATGTGAAACAAGTTGCTACAGGAATTGTTCGTGGTGCGTTTGAGTTCCAAGGACAAAAATGTTCTGCAGCTTCTAGAGCTTATATTCCAAAAAGCATTTGGTCAGCGGTAAAAGAACAAATAATTACCGATACAAAATCCATGAAAATGGGTTCACCAGAAGACTTTTCTAACTTCATTACAGCAGTAATCCATGAAGGTTCTTTTGACAAATTAGCAAGTTATATTGACCAAGCTAAAAAAGATGCCGATGCTGAAATTATTGTGGGTGGTAATTACGATAAATCCAAAGGATATTTTATCGAACCTACCGTAATTGTAACAACGAATCCAAAATACACCACTATGGAAACCGAATTGTTCGGGCCAGTAATTACCATTTACGTGTATGAAGATGCGCAATGGGCTGAAACCTTAAAATTAGTTGACACTACTTCAGAATACGCTTTAACAGGCGCTGTTTTTAGTACGGACCGTTACGCAATAGAAGAGGCGACTGTAGCACTTCAAAATGCAGCTGGAAATTTCTATATCAATGACAAACCAACCGGAGCTGTTGTAGGACAACAACCTTTTGGTGGTGCAAGAGCTTCGGGTACGAATGACAAAGCAGGATCTGCATTGAATTTATTACGATGGGCTTCGCCAAGAACTATCAAAGAAACCTTAGTTTCGCCAGAAGATTACAGGTATCCGTTTTTAGGATAATACAATTTACGAGGTACGATCCCGAAGCGTCGGGACGATTTACGAAGTAAAATATACGAAGTACCAAGTACGATATAAAAAACCCCACAAATTGAAATTTCAATTTGTGGGGTTTTTTATTGCAACTATTTACAATTATAAATCGTCCCGACGCTTCGGGATCTTAAATCGTAAATTTCAAAGGTAAATGCACGACTTTCTTTGTTTCAAAAAATTCATCTTCAAAGAAATCAGCTAAGTCATACAAAGTAGCTTTTGGAAAGGCTGCTAATTCTTCCGTTAAATCTCCACCTTTTAGGTAGAGGATACCATTTTTCAATTCGTGTTTATGTTGTTTTTTGATTTTGGTTTTTACCCAAGAAACAAAATCAGGCATATTGGTTACTGCACGACTAACGATGAAATCAAAATCACCTTTTACATTTTCGGCGCGAATTTGTTCTGCTTTCACATTTTTTAATCCTAAAGCATCGGCAACAGCCTGAACCACTTTTATTTTTTTAGCGATAACATCTATCAAATAAAAACGCGTTTCTGGAAAAAGTATTGCCAACGGAATTCCGGGGAAACCACCGCCAGTTCCTACATCCAATACATAAGTTCCTGGTTCAAAAGACTGAATTTTAGCAATTCCTAAAGAATGTAATACGTGTTTGGTATATAGTGCATCAATGTCTTTTCTAGAAATCACATTGATTTTTTCGTTCCAATCGTGGTATAATGCATCTAACTGTTGAAATTGTTCTTTTTGAACCTCAGTTAAATTAGGAAAATGCTTCAGAATTGCTTCCATTATAAAAATTTTTAACAAAAGTACTATTTTTAGATTGGAAATAGTAGTTCATTTTTGCACATCGAAAATTTATAATAATTATCTTTGTTAATTATTACATAAGATATGAAAAATACCGCTCCAACATTTGCAAAGCAAGACGATCTAAAATTTTTTAGAACATTAAACTCGCGGGTCAACAATTATTTCAAAGAAAATAACCTTGATAAAACTGGAAACTGGAAACTGCACCTCAAAACAATTGTGATGTTTTCTATTTTCCTAACACCTTACTTCATTTTATTGGCAATGGATATGCCTTTTTGGACGTACCTCCTACTCAACCTAATCATAGGTGTAGGAATGGCTGGTGTAGGAATGAATGTAATGCACGATGGAAATCACGGCGCTTATTCTAACAAATCATGGGTAAACAAATTCATGGGAGGAAGCATTTATATTTTGGCTGGAAATGTGTACAATTGGCAAGTACAACACAATGTGTTGCACCACACGTACACTAATATTTTAGGACATGACGAAGATTTAGAAGCCGGTCGTATCTTGCGTTTTTCTAAAACTGCTAAATGGTACAGCTACCATAAATTTCAACATTATTATTCTGTTTTTCTATACGGTTTATTGACTTTCAATTGGTCAATTACTACGGATTTTCTACAAATGAAACGCTACCTAAAACGCAATTTGTCGTATGGCGAATTCAAAAAACCAGTCATTCGTTGGACCACCTTAATTATCACAAAAGTGATTTATTTCTCTATTTGGTTGGTAATTCCGATGGTGTTAGGCATCACTTGGTGGAAAGTAATTTTAGGATTTTTAGTAATGCACTACACCGCCGGATTAATTTTGAGCGTAGTGTTTCAATTAGCACACGTAGTTGACGAAACTGCAAATCCAATTCCAAATGACGAGGGAGAAATAGAAAATACTTGGGCTATTCATCAGTTGTATACTACTGCTAATTTTGCTCCAAAAAATTGGTTAGTAAATTATTACACAGGTGGTTTGAATCACCAAATCGAACACCATATTTTTCCGAATATTTCACATGTGCATTACGATAAAATAGCCGAGTTCGTCAAACAAACCGCTAAAGAATGCAATTTACCCTATCATGAGTTCAAAACGACGCGAGAAGCCATTCTTTCACATTTTACTCATTTGAAAAATTTAGGAATGAAACCTGAATTAAGCGCATAAAAACAAATACTAACTATACCTAATTCTACTACGAATTAGACCATTCAACACAGAAGAAATGAGCAATCCACTTTCAGACAGAATTAACAACTTAGCTACATCACAAACATTAGCCATGGCTGCTTTAGCCAGAGAATTAAAATCTCAAGGAAAAGACATCATCAGTTTAAGTTTGGGTGAACCCGATTTCAACACACCTGACTTTATTAAAGAAGCTGCTAAAAAAGCCATCGACGAAAATTACAGTACCTATTCTCCTGTAGATGGATATGTAGAATTAAAAGAAGCGATTTGCAGAAAATTCAAACGCGACAATGATTTGGATTACAAACCATCTCAAATTGTAGTTTCTACAGGAGCAAAACAATCCTTATACAACATTGCACAAGTAATGTTAAACGATGGTGACGAAGTAATTTTACCAGCACCGTATTGGGTTTCTTATTTTGAAATCGTAAAACTTTCAGGAGGTGTTCCAGTAGAAGTTCCAACTTCTGTAGAGACTGATTTCAAAATCACGCCAGCACAATTAGAGGCAGTAATAACGCCAAAAACTAAAATGATTTGGTTCAGTTCGCCATGTAATCCAAGTGGTTCTGTATACAACCGCGAAGAATTAACTGCTATTGCTAAAGTGTTAGAAAAATACCCTAACGTCTATGTAGTAGCTGATGAAATCTACGAACATATTAACTTCTCAGGGACTTTTTGCAGTATTGCTTCTATCCCAGGCATGTTAGAAAAAACCATTACTGTAAACGGAGTTGCTAAAGCTTTCGCCATGACAGGATATAGAATTGGATATATTGGCGCACCAGAATTTATTGCAAAAGCCTGTACTAAAATTCAAGGACAAGTAACTAGTGGAGCTAACTCTGTAGCGCAACGCGCAACGATTACAGCGGTAGATGCTGACCCATCGGTTTTAAAACACATGGTGGATGCATTCCATAGCCGTAGAGATTTAGTGGTAGGATTAATCAAAGAAATTCCAGGAATGAAAATCAACGTACCAGAAGGTGCTTTTTATGTATTCCCAGACGTTTCTTCTTTCTTCGGAAAAACCCTAAGAGGAACCGAAATTAAAGATGCTAACGATTTTTCTATGTACCTTTTGGCCGAAGCCAATGTGGCAACCGTAACAGGGGACGCATTTGGAAATCCAAACTGTATTCGTTTCTCTTATGCGACTAGCGATGATATTTTAAAAGAAGCTTTAAAAAGAATCAAAGAAGCGGTTTCTTAAAACCAACTTCTCATACAATCAAAAGCCTCAAGGAAACTTGGGGCTTTTTCATATTTTTACAACAAATTGAAAAAAAATGCTCAAACAAACCCATCCCAAACTGCCCATGCGCAACAAAGCCATAACTAGAGAATTCTATTGTAATCAAATGGGATTTGAGGTTTTTGGAGCCGACTTTGAGGGCTATTTGATGGTACAAAAAGACCAAATCCAATTGCACTTTTTTGAATTTTTAAACCTTAACCCGCTCGAAAATTACGGTCAAGTGTATATCAGAACCCAAGGAATTGAATGTGTTTATAATGAGCTTTTAAAAAACAAAGTAGCCATTCATCCCGCAGGATATTTAGAAACCAAATCTTGGGGACAAAAAGAATTTTCCATACTTGACCCTGATCACAATCTATTGACTTTTGGAGAAAGTGTTTTTTATGCAATAGGCATTAGGTAAATGTGATTAGTAATGAAACTTTGAAACTTTTTCCAAAAAATCCCAATTATTTATAAGAACTTTGCAGTCTTATTTTTCTAAAAGAAAGTAATCCAATAATGAAAAAGAAAATCGAAATACTAGCGCCTGCCAAAGATCTATTACACGGTATGGCTGCTATCAACAGTGGTGCCGATGCCGTTTATATTGGCGCTCCGCAATTTGGTGCGCGTTCGAATGCACACAATTCTATGGAAGATGTGGCGGCTTTAGTGCAATATGCCCACTTGTATCACGCCCAAGTTTTTGTGGTAATCAACACTATTTTGTACGATAACGAACTCGAAACCTGTCGCCAAATGATTTGGGAATTGTACCATATTGGTGTCGATGCCTTGATTATTCAGGACATGGCGATTATGGAAATGGAGTTACCGCCTATCGTTTTGCACGCCAGTACTCAAGCCAATAATCGTGACCCAAAAAATATTAAATTCCTTGCCGATGCAGGCATCAAGCGTGTGGTTTTAGCCCGCGAATTAAACTTACACCAAATCAAAGAAATCAGCGAAGCGACCGATGTTGAACTCGAATTTTTTGTAACCGGTGCGTTGTGCGTGGCGTTTAGCGGAAATTGTTATATGAGTGTGGCCAATGGCGAACGCTCGGCTAATCGTGGTTCTTGTGCGCAAAACTGTCGTTTGCCCTACAACTTAATTGACGGTCACGGAGAAACCTTAATCAAAAACAGCCACTTGCTTTCCATCAAAGATTTTGATGTAACCGATCAAATTCCCAACTTGATTGAAGCCGGAATTGTTTCTTTCAAAATCGAAGGTCGTTTGAAAGACATGGTCTATGTTAAAAATAATGTTTCGTTTCTTCGCAAGAAAATAGATGCCTTTTTGGAACAAAACCCAAATTATACCAAAGCGTCCTCTGGAAAATGCACCTTCACTTTCGATTCGGAATTGAATAGAACTTTCAACCGAGGTTATACTGACTATTTCGTTAACGAAAGACATCAAAGCATTGGATCTTGGGAAAGTCCAAAATCCAAAGGACAATACATTGGAAAACTGATTAAAACCATTGGCAATTCGTACGAAATTGAAAATGGCGAATTACTCAATAATGGTGACGGTTTGTGTTTCATCAACGAAAACAACGAAGCCGACGGAATTTATGTAAATCGCGCCGAAAACGGTATCATTTACCCCAATGTGCTCAAAGAAATCAAAGACGGAACTTTCATCTATCGCAACAACGATGCAGCTTTCATCAAAATTGTAGAACGTGAAGACAGTGCGGTTCGAAAAATCAGTACCACTTTGGTATTAACCGAAAACGAAACTGGTTTTGAATTAATAGCCACTGACGAAGATGGCTATGTGAGCAAAGTTCATTTGGAACACGCCAAAGAACCAACTAAGAATAATTTGTCAATCGAAGACAATATCAAAACCCAGTTAGCTAAAACTGGTTTTACACCTTACACGGCAGACGAAATCACGATTCAGTTTTCAGGCAATTGGTTTTTACCGATTTCAAAAATTAACGAAATGCGTAGAACAGTTTACGAACAACTGACTGAAATTCGATTGGCTAATTACAAACGTGAGGAGCACCAAATCGTTAAAACCGATCATCCATTTCCAGTAGATCAATTGGATTTTACCT